>DAOTYS010000513.1:0-4566 GCA_034434575.1 Thermoflexales bacterium | reverse complement strand
GCGGGTCGGTCAGCGCCACGCTGAGATTGGCGTAGGTGATGACAAGGGGTGACTGTTGGTTTGACGCCGGCTTGCGCGCTGTGTTGCGCGCTGTTTTGCGCGCCGGCTTGCCGCCTGTCTTGACAGGCTGTGTTCTGGGGGCCATTTCTATCCTCCTCTTGATCCGTCAGGCTGCTCTACGGCAGCAACTCGTCGATCACCGATAAACCCCATTCCAGATCGGCTTGCTCGATCACCAGGGGCGGACAAATAAACATGAGATTGCCGCGCACAGCCAGACTGACCCCGCGCTGCAGGGCTGCGCGCGCCAGTTCTTTCAGCCAGGGCAGCGGCTGGGGGAAGGTGTTTTCCACCATCTCCACGCAGGCGAACAGCCCCAGGCCGCGCACATCGCCCATGCAGGCGTGCCGGCGCTGCATGGCGCGCAATCGCTCGAACATCTGCGCGCCGAGCTGCGCTGCGCGGGCGATCAGGCCTTCATCCGCATAGGCCTGTATCGCCGCCGCGCCGGCAGCGCAAGCCAGTGGATGGCCGCTGTATGTCAGACCTGTTTCCAGCGTCTGCTCGTCGAAGCAGGCTGCCACGCGCTCGGCCACACAGATCGCGCCGAGCGGAATGTGCGCGCCGGTGAGACCTTTGGCCATGGTGAACAAATCGGGTGCGACATCCTGGATGGATTGGCCGGCCTGCGCCTGCCAGGCGAACCACGCGCCACACCGCCCAAACCCGCTCATCACTTCATCTGCGATCAGCAGGATGCCGTAGCGATCGCAGATCTCGCGCAGCCGGGGCCAGTATTCCGGCGGCGCGGCGATGCCATTCGTGCCGGCAGCCGGCTCTGCGATGAGCGCGGCCACGGCGCCCGGCCCCTCGTGCTGAATCACCTCCTCCACGTGATCGGCGCAGCGCAGGCCGCAGGCGGGATAACGCAACCCGAATGGGCAGCGATAGCAGTAGGGCGGCAGCACGCGAGCCACATCGCGCAAGCCGTCCGGCGTGTTCCAGCCGCGCGCGTCTCCGCTCACGCTCAGGGCGGCATGGGTTGCGCCGTGATAGGACCGATAGCGCGAGACGATCTTTCGCCGGCTGGTGACCCGGCGCGCCATCTTGATCGCATGTTCGGTGGCCTCGGCGCCGTCGCAGGTGAAGAACACCCGACCGTATATCGGATTTTGGGTTTTGGATTTTGGATTTGGGGGTGACGCGAGATCGCCGTTTGCGATAGCGACGAGGCGTTCTGCCAGCGCGGCGCGAGGCTGCGCGCCCCAGGCGTTCGAGATGTAGCACAGCCGGCCGGCCTGTTCCCGGATGGCGCGCACCACGGCCGGGTGCTGATGGCCTAGGTTGCAGCACTCGGCCTGGCTGCTCAAGTCCAGGTAGCGCCGGCCCTGCTCGTCCCAGAACCATGCGCCCGCGCCGCCGACAACCGTCGCGGCGTTCCAGTCAGCCTGTTTTGTCCATGTGTGCAAGACGAATCGCTTTTCGTCGATCATGGGGAGTCGTCAGTCGTCAGTCGTCAGTAGTCAGTAGTCAGAAGTCAGTAGTCAGAAGTCAGTAGTCAGAAGGCGGGGAGGACATGTGGTAGGCCGGTTGCCGCATTCGCTGTCGCCTGAATCACCTGCCAACCTGAATAGCCTTACGAACCTTACCAACCTTATGAACCTTACGAATTTTATGAACCTGAACCGCCCGCGCTCGCCTCCGCCTCGCGCACGGCGTCCTCGAAGATTGCCAGGGCCTCATCGGCCAGGGCGATTGGGATGTTCAACGGCGGGGCGAAACGGATGACGCTGGCGCCGCAGCCCAGCAGCAACAGGCCGCGCTCGAATGTGCCGCGCAGCACGGCTTCCATGAGATCGTGGGCCGGCGCGCGCGTTGCTTTGTCTGTCACCAGCTCAACGCCGATCATCAGGCCGAGGCCGCGCACATGCCCGATGCAGGAATGTCGTTCCTGCATGTCTTTGAGCGCGGCCAGCATGTGTTCGCCCGCCTTGCGCGCATGGTCCATGTAGCCTGTTTCGATCAGGCGCATGGTTTCCAAAGCGGCAGCGCAGGCGAGCGGGTTGCCGCCGTAGGTGTTGCCGTGCGCCCCAGGCTTCCAGGTCACCAGGTGTTCGCGTGCGATCATGGCGCCGAAGGGCACGCCGGAGGCAATGCCTTTGGCGCTGCACACAATGTCCGGCTCGATGTGAGAGTGTTCGACGGCCCACCACTTGCCGGTGCGGCCCATGCCGCTTTGCACCTCGTCCACAATCAGGACAATGCCGTGCCGGTCGCACAGGTCGCGCAAGCGGGGCAGGAAGTTGGGCGCCGGCACCACATAGCCGCCCTCGCCCAGCACCGGCTCGACCAGGACTGCCGCCACTTCGTCCGCCGGCACGTCGTATTTGAACACCACGCGCTCGATGTAGTCTACGCACGCGTCGCCGTAGTCGCGCACCGCGTCCGTGTCGTCATGGGCGGTGAAATCCAGACAGGGCCGGTACGGGTCTGGATAGGGAACCTTGACCACCCCGTTGAGCAATGGGCCAAAGCCGCGATGCTGGATGGGCTTGCTGCCGGTCAGGCTGACCGAGCCGTAGGTGCGCCCGTGAAAGCCGCCATAGAAGCCGATCAAGTAGGGCCGGCCGGTGTGATAGCGCGCCAGCTTCAGCGCCGCTTCGACGGATTCTGTGCCCGAGTTGGTCAGGAAGGTGACGGCGTTTTCGGCAAACGGCGCGATTTCATTGAGCTTCTCGGCCACGCGCACCATGCCTTCGTGGTAGTAGTCCGAGGAAATGTGGATGAACTTCTCCGCCTGCTGCTGGATGGCGCGCACGACATCCGGGTGTGCGTGGCCGGTGGCGCACACGGCGATGCCGGCGGCGCAATCGATGTAGCGATAGCCGTCCACATCCCACACCTCACTGCCGCGCCCGTGCGACATGACAAACGGATAATCGCGGGGATAAGAGGGTGAAATGACTTTTGCGTCGCGCGCCAGCAGCGCGCGCGCCTTTGGCCCCGGCGCCGGGTTCTTGTGGAGCATCCTGGCTCTCCTCCTGATTGCGTCGCCGATGTGAATTGCGTTGAACGTGGCGTCGCTTCAGGTCAAGTATAGGCCAGAGGCCGTTTGTCCGGGTCGGGGGACGCGAGCGGGCTTGCCAATCCTGCCCCTGACTTATGGGCCGGCCAGTTGCGCAGACCGCAGAAGGATGTCGATGGTGACAATCAGCGCGTTGATGCTGAAGCTCAGCGCAACCAATGCAAGGACGGCGATCACTGCCGACAGCAGCATGACCAGGACGGCGATCAGCCATCCCCATCGCCCCCGGTGCGGAATGATCTGGCTGAGCGCAATCCAGTGCGACATCACTCTCGCCATCAACACACCGATGCCGAGGATTGGTCCTACGTGTGGAATGAGCGCGAGCGGCGTCAACAGGAGAGGTGTTGAAGCGAAGGCGAGCGCGCGCATGAGCGGCGTGAAGCGCGCGGGCATGCCCAGCGCGTGACACGCGGCCTGAGCGGTGGCGACGCTGAGCGCCCATCCGATCAGGTTGGATGCGATTCCGGCGATGATGTTCAGATTGGGCACATAAGGCTGGGGTTGCAGCAATGCCGCTGTGGCCCCGGCGATCAGCGAGGTGGCGCCGGCCAGCAGCAATGCCGGCCCGGTGGCGCAAGGGTCGCCGGCCACATCGCGGTACACGCGCCAGTCGAGCAACAGCGCATTCACGGCGCGCTGAACCCATAGCCGCCAGTTGCGCAGCCCGTTCACCAACACGGGCCGCGACCACGATTGGTCCTCTTCCGCTTTGGGCAGGCCGGGCTTGAGCGGTTCGCCGGGCAGGCCGCGCCGTTCGTTGAGCAATGTGTAGAGGTCGGCCGCGTTTGAGATAGGGGGAATCTTCATGTCGGCCGGGTGCAGGATAAAGGCGTCGGTCTGTTGGCCGCCCAGTCCGCCGTGGCTGCCCACCAGCTCTTCAAAAGCGGCCACCTGACCGTCGGCGTACAGTGCGCTGTTGAGAATGAGGTCTCCGGCGCTGGGAAACTCGGCCACGCGCAGCAGTTGCTCGGCGCGCAGATCAGGATCGCCATAAGGAAGGAGCGGGTCGGCGCCGGTGACGGCACCGCTGAGCAGGTGGTGCGCGCCTGATTTGCCCAGGACGATCGGCGCGCCGTCGTCGTCATAGGCCACCACAAACCCAATGCCGGGATGCATAACCAGCGCATCAATCAGGCCGGGATAAGCCGCTTGCAGCTCGCTCAGGCTGACCTTGCCGGCGCGCAAATTGAAGTAGGCGTGCGCCATGTTGCCGCCGGCGCACACCACCACCGGCGCGCGCATCCCGGCGGGCGCCGGCGGCTCTGCCGCGTCTGGCGACGCGGACACCTGCCGTTCCAGAGCGCGCCCGGTGCGTCCCAGCGCGGCGTTGCGCACTTTGTCCCGCCGGCGCTTGTCTGGCCGTTGCAGCCTGGCGTCGCGCAGCTCGGCCGCCAGCGCAGCCACGAAATACTGGCCGGTGTCGCTGCCCGCCGGCGCGCTGGTTGGCGCCCTGGCCAGATTTTCGATCCATTCAGCCA
>DAOTYS010000512.1:0-14725 GCA_034434575.1 Thermoflexales bacterium | reverse complement strand
TTTCCGCGCCCATATGGCCTTCGTCATCGCTGCCTTCAACGTGTTGGTGCAGTGGCATGGCCTCCAACCCGACGACCAGGGCGTTGTCCACCTCGCCATCGCCGAGTTCAGCCTATGATTCACTCGCACCATTGGTTTAGAATGGCGCAAACGTCTTGCGGGGTTCGTGACATGGTCACCATAAAGGGATTGCGTGAAGGGCTGTTAATCAATTTCGGGGAAGAACTCTGGCTATCTCAGCTTCGCGAGCTGGAATCGAAGCTGCAGTCCAATCCACGCTTCTTTCGCGGCGGCCAGGTAACCTTGAACGTTCACCGGTTGTCCCTATCTCCCGACGATCTGCGGCGGGCACAGGCGCTCCTGAACAGACACGGGGTGACACTCCAGGCCGTGCTGGCCCAGGACATCCACACCGTCACACATCTGATCGAACTCGGGCTACCCACCCGACGGGGCGAGACTGAGCCACTGCGAGACAAGACCGGTCGTGCGACGCCGGCCAAAGACGGGCCGGCGTCGCCGGACAATACAGCGCGCTTGCCGGAGCAAAGCCATATCAGATCAACCAGCAACCGTGGCGCCGGGGGCGGCGCGGATGTGGGCATCGGCGATGTGGGCGCCACGCAAGACGCCAGCCGAGCCATTGGTCAGGTGGAAGGCAGCGACGGGCTGTTAGTGCGGCGCCGGCTGCGTTCGGGTCAGATTCTTCGGCATCCCGGCCATATCGTCGTGCTGGGCGATGTCAACCCCGGTTCGCAGCTCATCGCCGGCGGTGACATTGTGGTATGGGGTAAACTGCACGGGTCGGTTCATGCCGGGGCGCTTGGGGACACAGGCGCGACAATCTGCGCGCTTGAGTTCGCGCCCAGCCTGATCCGCATTGCAGACGCCACCCGCGCCAGCAGGCCGGGCGAGAAAAGAACCAGGCCACCCAGGCCGGAGATGGCGCTGATAGAGGATCACGAGATTATGATCGTCGGCTGGCAGGCAAAATAGGACCATGGAATCAGTAGTCATCACCATCACCTCGGGCAAGGGAGGTGTCGGCAAAACCACCTGCGCCGCCAACATCGGCAGCGCGCTGGCAATGTTGGGAAAAAAGGTCGTCCTGATCGACGGCGACATCGGCTTGCGCAACCTGGACATTGTGATGGGCCTTGAAAACCGCATCGTGTACGACGCGGTCGACTTCATCGAGGGGCGATGCCGGCTGAAGCAGGCTCTCATCCGCGACAAGCGCGCCGCCGAGCTGTACCTGTTGCCGACAGCGCAGACGCGCGACAAATCGGCCATCAACGCCGGGCAGATGACGCGCCTGTGCGACGAACTGCGCAGCGACTTCGACTACATCATCATCGACTCTCCGGCCGGCATCGAGCAGGGTTTTCACACCTGTCTGGCGCCGGCCAACCGATGCCTGGTGGTCACCAATCCCGAAGTGTCATCGGTGCGCGATGCCGACCGCGTGATCGGGCTGATCGAAGCGGCTGAGAAAGGGCCGGCCCAGCTCATCATCAACCGGATTGTGGCCGCGCGGGTGAAACGCCAGGAAATGCTGTCCACCGACGACATCACCGAAGTGCTGTCCACCGAGATCATCGGCATCGTTCCCGAAGACGAGAATATTCTGATGTCCAGCAATCGCGGCCAGCCGATCGTCATGAACGGCAAAAGCCCGGCGGCGCTGGCGTTTCAGGATATCGCCCGCCGAATCACGGGCGAGAACATTCCGCTGCAGCCGTTGCGCTCCTCCGGTTCGATTCTGCAACGCCTGTTTGGCCACGCCTGAGCGGCCGTTCATAGACAGCGCCCGATGAAGATTGTGAAGCAACTCTTCGGCAGCAGAAACAGCGCTGACACCGCCAAGCAGCGCCTGCGCTTTGTGCTGATTCATGACCGCGCCGAGATTCCCCCCGGCCTGCTCGAGTTGATCAAGGATGACATCATCGCCGCCATCTCGGCCAGGGTCCCGGTCGATCGCGACGGCGTCGTGGTACAGTTCGAGCAGCAAAACAGCGAGAGCCGGGTGCTGGTGGACGTGCCGCTGCTCGCCTTGAACGGCGAGCGGAAGGGAACCAAACGCAGGCCGTAAGACGCTCGCGCAGGAGAGATGACTGCCTTTGATGCTTTGCGCCCTGCGCCGCCCCGTTGACGCGCCGGCGAGACTGCCCGCCCCGCCATCTCTATTCGGAAACCCAGAATCGCCCGATGCCTGACCGACGATTGTGGAGACACTTCGACTACTGGCTGCTGGCTGCCATCGTGCTGCTGCTCATGGGCGGCGTCGCAATGGTGTACAGCGCGTCGCGCGGCGACCCGGTTATCGAGCGCACCCCGACCGACCAGGCCATCACGGCGCTGGCCGGCCTGGTAGTGCTGCTCATCATCGCCGTCATCGACTACACGCTGTTGAAAAACGTATCATGGGCGTTCTACGTGGTCACACTGGCGTCTCTGGGGGCAGTGCTGGTCATCGGGACGGAGCGGTTTGGCGCGCGGCGCTGGTTCGAGCTGGGCGGGTTCGACATTCAGCCGGGCGAGCTGGCCAAGCTGGCGCTCGGCGTCGTGCTGGCCAGATTCGTCGCAGACCGCCAGGGCCGGCGCCCCTACCTGGAAACCGTCATCCTGTCCGGCCTGCTGCTGCTGCCGTGCGTTGGCCTGATCATGCTCCAGCCCAACCTGAGCACCGCCGTCACCCTTGTGTTCATGTGGCTGGCCATCATCTTCGTGGGGGGACTGGAGCGTCAGCACGCGGTCATCATTACCGTGGCCGCCCTGGCCATGGTCTTTCTGGTCATCCAACTGGGGCTGATCCAGGACTATCAGGTCAATCGCATCGAGCAGTTGCTGGGGATCAACGTGGCACCGGGCGAGAAATATCAGACAGAGCAGGCGCTGATTGCGCTGGGGTCCGGCGGGTGGTTTGGCGCCGGCTTCGCGCAGGGCCAGCAGAGCCAGTTGCGCTTCCTGCCGGTTCGCCACACCGACTTCATCTTCTCCGTTATCGGCGAGGAACTGGGCTTCGTCGGGGCAATGATATTCGTTGTCTTTCTGGGGTTTGTGATCTATCGCGCGCTGCGGGCGGCGTGGATTGCCCGCGACACCTTTGGCCGGCTGCTGTGCGTGAGCATCGCCGCCGTCATGTTCCTGCAAACCTACATCAACCTCGGCATGCAGGTTGGCATCATGCCGGTCACCGGCGTCGTGCTGCCTTTCGTCAGCTATGGCCGCAGCAGCCTCATCACGGCCCTCGCTGCCATTGGCATTGTCGAAAGCGTGGCCATGCGCTACAAGAAGCTGGATTTCTAGACAGGCCGTCCACCAGCTCGACCAACCACTGCCATCACGCAGCCGCGCCACCCATCCTCCGCATGAGGTGACCAGCCGGCCAGGCAAGCGCACACATGCGCCCCAATCTTAATCACACAATCACACGAGGATTGGCTCTATAATCACTGGTGGAAGTGATGCGACTATGGTTGCCGAAGTGGAAGATCACAAGCAGGAAATTGCCGAACTATGCCGCAGATTCAAAGTGCGCCGGCTTGACTTGTTTGGTTCGGCCGCAAAAGGCGGCTTCAGACCGCTATCCAGCGACCTCGATTTCATTGTTCTGTTCCTCCAACCCGGAGAGCGCGGCTATGCGCGTCGCTACTACAACCTGGCGCAGGCGCTCGAAAATCTGTTTCAACGCCCAGTCGATTTGCTCACTGAGCCGATGATTCGCAATCCCTACTTCCGAGAGGAAGTGGAAAAGACCCGCCAGACCATCTATGAACATAGAGGCGAAGAAGCGACTATTTGATGCGCGCAAAGCATGCGGCCTTATTGCAGGGTTTATCGCGGGCCGTGGATTTGAGGAATACACCAGCGATGCCATGCTGAGTTCCGCCGTCGAGCGCCAGTTTGAAATCGTGGGCGAAGCACTTCGGCTTGCAGAGCTGGCAGCAGCCGATCCGCGCTCTTGCGCCCCCTATTGCATCCGCAGCAGCACCGTCGCTGCCGACCACAACGACTCCAGGCTGTAAAACGCCCGCAGCGTCGGCGTGAACAGGTGCACCACCACGTCCCCATAGTCAATCAGCACCCAGCCCGACTGGCCCGTGCCCTCCACCCGTCGGGGTGAGACGCGCTGACTGCGTTTCAGCACCTCAACCACGTTGTCGGCAATGGCCTCGAGCTGGCGGTCGACACTTCCCGTGGCAATCACAAAATAGTCCGCCACCGGCGACAGGTTGCGCAGGTCGAGCAGAACGATGTTATCGCCCTTCTTGTCTGCCGCCGCCGCCACCGCCAGTCGGGCCATGTTGAGGCTATCCGGCGCAGCGCCGGCGGGTTTTCGGGGCCGTCGCGTCCCTGTTGCGCTTCGCGCACTCGTCGAACGACCTGCCTTCTCGATCTTTTCCCCGTCTATGGTTTGGCTCCTTTTACAGGTGAGGGGCCGGGCCGGCTGGCCGCCAGCCGCGCGCCAATCGGTCACACTTCGATTTCATTATATACTTGGCGGAATTATGGGAGCCAACGTCACCCCGCTGTTGTTGCCGCTCGGCATTTGGCTCATGATGTCGGCGGCAGCGCCACGCAACAAAGAGGGACGGATTGCTGCCTCCGGGCTGTTAGCATTTGCGCTGGCAGCCTGCGCTTTCTTCGCAGTTGGATTCGGTCTGATGTTCGGCGGGATCGGGGCCGTGCTGGACGCGCCCGGCCTGAGCCGCTTTGTCACGTACTACACATTCCCGGTGGCCGGCCAGGCATGGGGCTTGCTCGGCCTGCGCGGCTTTCTGCTCGGCGACGCCACGACTCCCGAAGCGCTCAGCCTCTTCATCGCCTATCTGCCGCTGGTCGCCACCAGCGCGATGCTGATGGCCGGCCTGATGGCCCGGCGATCGGGCTTCATTGCTCAAACCATCGTCATCGGCATTGTCAGCGGCATCATCTTCCCCATCGCCGGATTCTGGGTCTGGGGCGGCGGCTGGCTGGCCAAAACCGGGCTGAACCTCAACCTGGGGCACGGCGTCGTGGACCTGGGCGGACTGGCGACAACCGGCCTCATTGCCGGCGCAGCCAGCGCAGTGTGGCTGCTGATCTCGCCCAAACGCCGGCGCAGAGTGGCCCCGGATTTACCGGCCAATCACTTCCCATTCCGCGCCTTGAGCGGGGGCGTGCTCGTTCTGATCGGCGCCAGTTCGTTTGTGGCCGGCAATCCACTCTACGGCAGCCAAAGCAGCTCAATTGCCGGCGCCTATGCGGTGAATCTGGTTCTGGCCGGCGTTGTGGCCGCTGCCCTCGCGCTGGCTTACAGCTTCGTGACGACGCGCCGGGCGGACGCGCTCTGCGCCGCGCGCGCCACCCTGGCCGCCGTCATCATCGTCAGCGCGGGCGGGCCTTTGCTCAGTGTTGGGCTGGCGGCTGCGCTGGGAATCGTGGCCGCCTTGTTGGCGACGGTTGGGATGTACGTGATCAATGAGGTGTTGGGCTGGCTGGATGACAATGCTGTTGTCAGCACGGCAGGACTGGCCGGCGCGATTGGTTTGCTGGCGGTCGGACTTTTCGCCAACGGCAGCTTCGGCGTCGGCTGGAATGGCGTTGGCGGGACATCCTTCCTGGGAAAGAGCGGGTTGGGCATCGTCGGCGCAGTGACTTTTGGAGCTACGCCGGCTGATCCCGGCCAGTTCACCGCCCAGCTCACTGCCATCGGCGCCATCATCGCGCTCACAGTCATGGTCTTTGGCGTGCCGGCAATTGCGCTGCACAAAGTGATTCGCGCCCAGCACAGCGTCGAAATTGAGGAAGCCGCCGAAACTCGCGCCGTGGCAACACCAAACGCGCCAGCCGACGGCGCCTATCGGCAGGAGAACGCTCAGTCACTTCAGCCTGTCGCGGCAACGCAATTGGCGACTGAGTCAGACGACACGCCGCCGGCCATTCCGGCCCCGGCCACCCTCGGCGAATTGCCACTCCACAGACCCGGTGTCGATGTGCCGGCCAATGGCAATGGATCAGCGCCGGCTGATGCGCAACCCAGGGTCGATGCGCCTGGCGAGGCCGCGCCCGGACGCAGCCTGCTGGATCGCATACGACGCGGTCGGACAAAGCCGGATGAGCAGGAAGCGCCCCCCCGTGCACGGCATGTCGCATATCCCAATCGCGGCCCGGCGCGGCGAATCGTCATTCGCCCCTTGACCAACGACCAGCCGGCCCAGCCGCCGGCGACAGACGAAACCTGACGCCCCTCTTGCTATTTCGCCGCGCGCTCGCGAGCGGCTGCGCGCCACATCCCGGCCAGCCGCGCATACACAACCCCGGTGTAGTAGGCCATGTACAGGCTGAGGCGCAGGCCGTGCCAGCCGTCTCGATGGCCCTGCAGGGTGAAGAAGCGCCGGCGGAACTCGCGCGCTGGCTGAAGAATAAAGTTGCGCCATTTGGGACGCACGCCCTGCGCGAACAGAATGCTGGCGTCCATTGTCGTGTACCGGCGCTGCTTGGCGTGGAACTGCGCCACCGTCTCGTAGTTGTAGTGCAGCAGCGCATTTTCAAGACGCCCCATCTCGCCCTGAAAGCGGGCCACTTCATGCACCGCCCGCGACGGCTCGAAGTCGGCCTTGCCCACCCGAAACAGCCGGGCCTGGTAATCGGGGTACCAGCCTGCGCCGAGCGTCAGCCGGCCGAACAGATAGTTGTAGCGCGGGACCGCCCACACATCGCGCCCTTCGCCATCGTTGCGCACAATCCGGCGTATCTCCTCGGCAAGCGATTCTGTGCATCGCTCATCAGCGTCCACGAAGAACACCCATTCCGTATCCACCCAGGCCAGCGCCGCATTGCGCTGCTGGGCGTAGTTTTCAAACGGGTGCTGATGCACTATTGCGCCGGCCTCGCGGACAATGGCGACTGTGCGATCAACGCTGAACGAGTCAAAGACGATGCGCCGGTCGGCCCACGACAGCGTTTCCAGGCAGGCAGCGATATGCTTCTGCTCGTTGAGTGTCAGAACAACGGCGGCGACGCGCGGCGCGCGGGGAGTATCGGCTGCCATCGCCAGTATTGTACCGTTCGCAGAGGCGCGTTCAGCCCGTCCTCGCGCCCATGCCGGCCATGCGCGCCGGGGACGTGGCGCGTGAGCATCTTGCGCAGGGCTGCCAGTCCTGTCCAGAGGTCGGCGCAGAGTCTGGCCCGCGCCAAAATTCCGGGCACATCCCCGGCGGAACTGTGTATAATCCGACTACCTGTTCATCTGGCGACGTGGCCAAGTGGTAAGGCAAGGGTCTGCAAAACCCTGATGCGCGGGTTCAATTCCCGCCGTCGCCTTTTTTCAGCGCCGCCGGCGCATGTCCTATTGCACCTGCCCGCGCGCGGCGACCGGCCACACCACCTCAACCTGCTCGCCGCGCACGCCCACCATCTGGTTGAACAAGTTGCTGACCGGGCAGCAGTGATTGGGGATGACCGTCACCCGCTCGCCGATCTCCGGCCTGCGCACGCAGGCCGAGAAGTCCACATGTCCATGCTCTTCGGACTGGCCGTAGAAGCGCGCCTCCGGATATTCCAGGATCAAGCCGTATCCTTCCTGCCCCAGCGTGTCCGAGGAGAACACTTTGCTCCCGGCGTCCAGAATGCCCCGCGCAGCCGTGGGCCGGCTGACCACCGTCGTGATGACCTTGAGCGCGCAATCGTCCAGCGTCATCGCGCCGGACTGGAGCGTGTAACGGTCGCCATACACGTACATGCCGGCGCGATATTCGGTGATGACCGGGCAGGTGTGCGCGCGCCACATCTGCGGCGTGCCGCCGGCGCTGACGCGCGCAATGGTCAGCCCATCCGGCTTGAGCAAAGCGCGCGTTGCCTCCACAAAAGCGGCCGTGTGCTCATTGAAAGGGTAGGTCATCAGGCCGCCGAAGCGCAAGCCGGGCAGGCTGTGGATCAGTCGCGCCAGATCAGCCGCCTCGGCCGGCGACTGCGCGCCGCAGCGGCCCATGCCGGTGTCGAACTCCACCAGCACTTCCAGCGGGGCCGGCACATCGCTCTGGCTGACCGCCGACGACAGGCCGCGCGCGGTGACAGCGGAGTCCGCTGTGACACTGAGCGTGACGCGCCGCATGAGCGCAACCAGCCGTTGCAACTTGGCCGGCCCCACAATGTTGTACGGCAGAAAGATGTCGCTCAAGCCGGCGACTGAGCCTGCCGAAGCCTCAGCCATCACCTCAGCCTCGCCTAGCTTCTGGCAGGTGATGCCGACTGCGCCGGCGTTGACCTGCATTTGCGCGATGGCCGGGATCTTATGCGTCTTGATATGCGGCCGGTTGGCGATGCCGTGCGCGTCGAGATACGACTGCAAACGGGCGATGTTGGCTTCGAGCCGGTCCAGATCGACGATGGCAACGGGCGTGTCCAGTTCAGAGATGAGCATACGCGCAGTGTAACGCCGCTACCGGCCCCACGCCTGGCGCAGCCAGCGCAACCAGTTGCCATGCAGGATGGCGTTGATATCCTCTGCGCCATATCCGCGCGCAGCCAGCAATTCGGCGATGCGCTGCAAATCCGCGATGGTGTCGAGATCGCGCGGGGATTGTTCGCGTCCAAACCCGCCGTCGAGGTCGCTGCCGATGGCCGCATGGCGCGCGTTGCCGGCAAGCTGGCACACATGGTCGATGTGGTCCACGACCGCCGACAGGGCCGGATTGTGGGCGAGGTCGGGGCCGGCGCTCCACCCTGTTTGCAGCATCCACACATCCAGCGCCGCGCCGATCACCCCGCCCCGTTCGATGATGGCGCACAACTGGTCATCGCTGAACTGGCGCTGGTGCGGCACGAGTGCCCGGCAGTTGTTGTGGCTGGCGTGCACCGGCCCGTGATAGATTTCCAGCGCCTGCCAAAACGCCTGATCCGAGCAATGGGTGAGATCGAGCGCCACACCCAGGCGCTCCATCTCGCGCAGCAGCGGCGCGCCGAGGTCAGTCAATCCCAGCTCGGTGCCGGTGCCGCCGGCATAGCGCCCCGGCCCGTAATGCGTGATGCCCAGCAGGCGCAGGCCGGCGGCATGCCACTCGCTCAGTTGCTCCGGGTTCAGAATCGGATCGGCCCCTTCCATCGTCAGCACGAAGCCCAGCGGCGGCGCGTCGTTGGCGTCATCGCCGGCATGACGGGCATCCCAGCGTTCCCACTCTGCCCAATGCCGATCCAGTTCGGCAGCGTTCGTGAGAATGCGCGCAACGCCTTGCTGCGCCAGGGCGCGGTAATAGGCGAGCTGCCCCTGCGCGACACCATACGCCTGCGCCGGCTGGGCATAGTCGATGTGGGGAGAGGGATGGCCGGTCGAACGCGCCAGCAGAGTGGCAAAGCAAACGGCCACCCGTCCGCATCGCATCTCTGGATACGCGACGGTGTTCAGCCCACGCCCCTTGCCCTCGGATGGCCGCTCCTGCGCGCGGAGCGTGTGCACCGAGCGGGTCAGATCACGATTCCACTGCAACGCATTCCACGACAGATCGAGATGCGCATCGACAATCAGCATGGCGCCTCCATTCAAAGCAGATTCAGCGTGTCGGTCGGTTCGACAGGCTCAGCGACCGGGTGAACATCCCGCGCACAATGACTGACGACCATTCTATAGGGAGTCGAGCTTGCGGCGGCTGAGCTTCGGCGGCTGAGCTTCGGCGGCTGAGCTTCGGCGGCTGAGCTTGTCGAAGCCGTCGAAGCCGTTGCCTTCGACAGGCTCAGGCAACGGCGACAGGCTCAGGCAAGGGCGGCAGGCTGAGCCGCCGAAATCACGATCGAGCACCCATCGCTATAATCCTTCTCGAGGCTTAACAGGTGTCGGACTCCTTTGAGAAGTCCGACACCTGGTCCGACGGGTGCGAGGGTTAACCCAGGGGGCTAGGCGATACCGGCGCAGCAGATTCTCCCAGGGGGAATAGACACTGGCAGATAGGGGTGTATAAGAGAAAGACCGTATGGCTTGGAACTGGACGCGACTTGTGGACCTGGTTTCCGAATCTTTGCATTTTTCGGACATGCGCCCGGATCGTCGTTTCCTGCGCCGGCTGGATCGTCGTTACCATCTGATCACACGTCTGGCCGCCGGCGCCATCGTGTTGCTGGCCGTTGCGCCCACACGTTGGGAACTGGGAGTGGCAGCCGTGGCGGGATATCTGGCGTTCGTCGCCGGCCTGAATCTGCTGGAACGACGCCGGCCATCGCTGCTGGCAGGAAGCCAGCAGAAATTCATCAAAACGGCGGCCATAATTGCAGGTATCACAGCGTTCATCTGCATGATGCGCCTGCTTCGCAAAACCGACGCCACCATGCTGCAACAACCGGATTTGCTCTGGTTGCTGTATGTGCTGGCTGTCTACATCCTGAGCCTGCATGGCAGCCGGCTGCAAGTAGGAGTCGCGGTTGCGCTGTCGGCCGCCGGGCTGTTGATCGCCAACCTGATCAGCTTTGATGCAGGCTCAGCATTGTGGATCACGCTGGTCGAGGCAGCCTGGCTGGGCTTGCTCTCGTTCATTCTGTATGCGCTGGTGCGCCTGCTGATGGATCGCGCCTGGGATCAGCAACTGCTGCACAAGATTCAGACACAGATCAGTCGCAGCATCGACACGCTCGACGACCAGTCATTCTTGAACGAGGTGGTGAAGAGCATCCGTCAACATTGTGGTTATGAGCATGTGAACTATTTCCTGCGTCAAACCGACGGCTCGCTGATGTGCGTGGCCGCAGCCTCCGAGAACGGCCAGTTGCTCATTCGAGAGCGCCTGCGCTTGCAACCTGACCAGGGGATTATCGGCCGGGCAATGGCTACCGGCGCGCCCTATTCAGCCAACCGCGTCGAGCGGGACATGTATTACCTGCCTCATCCGGCTTTTCCCAACACCCGCGCTGAACTGGCGGCGCCGGTGTCGATGGGCGGCGAGACGATCGGCGTCCTGGATGTGCAGGACGATGAATCCGATGTGTTCTCAGAACAGGATGAGACCATCCTGCAACTGATCGCACAACTGGTGAGCGACGTGTATCGACAACTTCGATCCAAACACCTGTACCGCCGGCTTGAGCGGCTGGCCTACTCCATGCCGGCGCAGATGCTGTCGCATCGGGAGCTGGACGAGATTCTGAACGAAATCGCCCGGACGGCGCTGGCGGAGTTCATGGCTGACATCGTGGTGGTGTTTGCGCGCAATCCGCTCAGCGGCGAGATCGAGCGGCGCGCGCAGGCCGGCGAGCTGCGCGCGTCCGACCATCCCGCCGCGGTTGAACGCGGTTTCCATCTGGCGCAGCGCCTGATGGCCGAGCAGGAGAGTTACTACTTCCACCATGATGTCAGCCAGTACCGCGACCATCCCATATTCGGGGCAGGCAATCGGGAACACGAGGAACAGCCGGGTTTTGTGGAGCGTGAGGGCATCCGCTCGCGGGTGATCTGCTGCCTGGGGCCGGTCAACAGTCGCGTGGGGATCATGTTTCTGAACTTCCGCGAGCCGCGTCACTTCAAGTCTGAGGAGGAGCGGGCGCCCTTTTCCCTGTTCGCGCATCTGGCGGCCACGGCCATCCAAAACGCCCAGACCCAGCAACAGGAAATTCTGTTGGAGCGCGAACGGCTGAGCGCCCTGCTGCACGATCAGGTCAAGAACACGCTGTACTACGCCAATCAGACATTGATCAAAGTGCTTCAGAATCACAAACGATCCGATGCCGACCTCGAGAGCCTGCAGTACGTCAAGCGCAACATCGCCGACGCGCGGCGGACAATCAACTATCTGACCCGCACCGGCCAACTCGACAACCGGCAGAATGCGCCCAGCACCCTTCAGGCCGTGGTGGACGAAGCGGTGGACAACGCCCGCGCGGCATTCGCAACCGAGTTCGAGGTGCAGTGGTCAGGCGAGCCGGCCGAAATTTCCCCGGACGCGCTCATGAACATCAGATTGGTGATCGAAGAAGCCATCACCAATGCCATTATGCACGGCCAGGCCCGGCGCATCGACCTGGGCTTTGCATGCCGTGACCATGCGCTCACGATCGACATCCGCGACAACGGGTGCGGTTTCGATCCACAATCCGTTCGCGAGCATGGCCTGGCTCACATGCGGCGTCGTATTGGCCGCCTGCATGGCCGGCTGGAGATCGACAGCCGGCCCGGCCATGGCGCGCGCATCCATGCCGAGCTGCCGCTGAACCCGGCAAGGAGTTAGACACATGACTCATCGACCCGCCTCCAAAATCAGCGTAGTCATCCTGGAGAACGCCTTCCTGGACCGCAGACAACTGGAGCAGCTCATCGGCGGCGAACCGGACATGGAGTTGTTGCTCATCACCGGCGAACCCGACGAGTTGCTGGCCTGTGTGGAACAACATCACCCGCAGGTGGCGCTGATCGATCTGCGCCTGAAGGGTGATTGCGGCGTGGGCATCCAGGCCATCCGCGATGTGAAAGCCCGCTCGCCGAATACCCGCTGCCTGGTGCTCACGGCCTTGCCGAGCGAGAAGAATTTCATCGACTGTTTGAAGGCCGGCGCCGATGGGTTCATCAGCAAGGAATCGGAAGACGACACCCCGCTCCAGCACCATGTGCGCCGGGTGGCCAAAGGCTTCAAAGCCTACGACCCCGTGCTGGTCGAGCGGGTGCTGAAGCACACGGAATTGCCCGACCCGGCCGCATTGGTTTCGCCGGCCCGCGCGCGCCCCCTGTCAGGGCGCGAGAAGGAAGTGCTGGCGCTGCTGGCCGAAGGTCTGAGCAACAAGGAGATCGGTCAACGCCTGCACATCACGCCCGACACCGTCAAGGCTCACGTCCGCAGCCTGCAAAGCAAGCTCGACGCCCACGATCGCCGCGAGGCGGTCCTCAAAGCCAGAGCGAATGGCCTGATCTAGCCATGTGGTTTAACCCACACGCCGGCCGGCTTTAACCACCCGGCTACATCGCCGCTCGCAAGCGCCTAATCGCCCGATTAGGCGCTTTTCGTTTTCAAAGCAACCTCTATGGGAATAGGCAAGCGCGCCCCGCGCCCATAAGATGCACAACGACAGGCATCGACGAATCACGATCACACCGCACAGGGTCCGATGGGTGCGCGCCAGGACGCGCGGGCGCTCTGGCGCGCGGGAGGAAGATCGATGAGTCCAGAAGTGAAGATTTTCCTGGTCGGTGTCATGGTGGGGATGGGCCTGATCCTGCTCTTTGTGGGCGCCCCCCGCCCGGCACCGCAGCCGCCGATGGTGTATCAGACCACCAGCGAGCCTGATTCCGGCGGGCGCGTGCTGGCGCTGATTCTGCTGGCGGTGCTGATCATCGTCCTGTTGCTCGCCCGGTTCTGATTTCATCGCGCGGCCGGCCTGCTCCGCCGGAAGCCGGCCGGCTGCGCGACGCGCCCCGACAGCCTGCCGGGCCTGGGGGGACCCGGCAGGCTGCATTGCTTACGCAGCGGCTCACTGCACCTCAAACGCATCGACGCAGTAACGCCGCGCCGCGTCGAGGTCGAGCGCGACACCCAGTCCTGGCGCGTCGGGCAGCACCGCGCAACCCGCTTCGTACTGCATGCGCGGCGTCACCAGCGTGTGCTCGCGCACCCACTCGCTTTGCAGGTCGCTGGGCAGCAGGCAGTTGCGCGCGCAGGCCGAAGCGTGCAGATGCAAATGTTGCAGCACCCCCAGTTCGAGCGCGCTGCCCTGCCAGCAATCCTTGCCGGCGAACTCGGCCACGGTTGCCATCTGCAGGAAGGCGTATGCTCCGCCGCCGCCGAGGTTGAGCGCGTCGGCCATCTGTTCGCGCAAGGCCAGGCGCAGCACCTGCTCGTCGCGGGCGTGACAGACGATCGTCGTGTGACCCAGCGCGCGGGCCTGGCGCCAGTCTTCAACCATCAGATACGCAAAAGGATCTTCGACCTGCGCCTCGAAAGGCAGCGCGGCCAACTGCTCGAACAAGCGCCGGCTCTCGCGCAGCGTGCGCCAGGCGCACATCGGATCAACGGTGAAGTGGAAGCCGGCCGGCACGTCACGCGCGATGGCAACCAGCGCCTGAGCGGTGTCGCCGGCGGCGTCCGACTTGAGCTTCATGCCGCGCAACCCTTTATCAGCGGCCTCGGCCACCAGCCTGGCAAGAACATCAGGCGGGGGCCGGTTGGCCCAAAAATCCACCGGCACACGGGCGCGCACGGCGCCACCCAGAAGCTGATGCGCCGGCAGGCCGCTCGCCTTGCCCACTGCGTCGAGCCACAGCGACTCAGCCAGAATGTAGCTCCGCTCACCGGCTACCTGCCACGACCACAAGGGATAGCTGGGCGGCAGGCTCCCCGGCGCCGAAGCGCGCATCCACAGCGTGGGCGGCGCGCTGACCAGCAAATCGCGGCCCAGCAGGTCGCGCAATGTGGCTTCGACCGCGCTGCGCGATGTGCCGCGCCCGCATTCGCCCACCGCCGTGAAGCCGGCGGTCGTTGCACCCTCGACCAGATGGATGGGCAGATCGGGCCAGCTCAGGTTTTGTTCGTAGACCACGCCGGCGGGAGCGGGGGCGCTGAGGATGTCGCGCCGCGCCGGAACCACGACTGACCACACGCGAAAGCCAGTGAATGCAAGTGGGGTGTACATGGCCGCATTGTCGCATCAATCGTAACTGCCTACCATTTCTACGGGAAGTGCGGTAAATTATCGCTGTGGCTGAGCAACTGCCGGAAGTAGAAATCCTGCTCAAGCGACTGAGTTCTCTTGAGGCGCAGATTGTCCGTCTGCA
>DAOTYS010000511.1:0-1727 GCA_034434575.1 Thermoflexales bacterium | reverse complement strand
CGTCAATCCCCTCGGTCACGGCATGCACGTGAAACTCCACCAGCTTAGCCTCGGCGCCGGTGATGCGGGTGATGCAGTTGCACACAGCGTTGACCGGGCCGTTGCCCAACGCGGCGTCCTGGTGCGGTTCGCCATCTTCGTCCAGCAGGCGCACGCTGGCGACCGGCGTGTTGCCGGTGCCGGTTGTCACGTGCAGTTCGTCAAGCCTGAACACATCGTTGCCCAGGGTCTCGAACTGATCGGTGAGCAATGCCTCAACATCGGCATCGCTGACCACCTTCTTCTTGTCGCACAGGGCCTTGAAGCGCTCGAACGCCTTGTCCAGTTCATCGCGGTTGAGCTCATAGCCCATTTGTCGCAGGCGATCGGCGAAGGCATGGCGGCCGCTGTGCTTGCCCAGCACCAGGTTGGTGCTGTTCCAACCGACCGTCTCCGGCCGCATGATCTCGTAGGTCAGCGGATTTTTCAGCATGCCATCCTGATGGATGCCCGCCTCGTGAGCAAAGGCGTTGGCGCCGACGATCGCTTTGTTCGGCTGCACCGGGATCGAAGTCAGGCTGCTGACCATCTTGCTGGTGCGCACCAGTTGTGTGGTGTCAATGTTGGTGTAGAGCGCGCCGAAGAACTGTGGCCGGGTCTTGATGGCCATCACCACTTCTTCCAGCGAGGTGTTGCCTGCCCGTTCGCCGATGCCGTTGATGGTGACTTCGGCCTGGCGCGCGCCGGCCTTGATGCCGGCCAGCGTGTTGGCCGTCGCCAGGCCCAAGTCGTCATGACAGTGCACGCTGACGATCACCTTGCCCTCTTTGATGCCCGGCACATTCTCTACAATCCCCTCGATCAGCCGGCCGTACTCCTGCGGTGTGCAGTAACCGACCGTGTCGGGGATGTTCAGGGTAGTCGCGCCAGCCTGGACGGCCACGGTCAGCACTTGCCACAGGAACTCCGGATCGCTGCGCCCGGCGTCCTCTGGAGAGAACTCGACATCGGGACAAAAGCTCCTGGCATACGACACGCACTCGCCCACCTGCTCAATGCAGTCGTTGCGGCTGATCCTGAGCTTGTGCTCAAGGTGAATGTCGCTGGTGGCGAGGAACGTGTGGATGCGCGGGCGCCTGGCCCATTGCACCGCGCTCCAGGCTCGGTCAATGTCCTTCTTGGCGCAGCGGGCCAGGCTGGCGATGATGGGTGGGTTGTCGAGCTGGCCAACGTCCTGGGCGATCTTGCTGACCGCCTCAAAATCGCCAGGCGAAGCAATGGCGAAACCGGCCTCGATGATGTCTACGCCCAGCCGGGCGAGCTGGCGCGCGATCTCCAGCTTCTCGGCCAGGTTCAGGGTTGCGCCCGGCGATTGTTCACCGTCGCGCAGCGTCGTGTCGAAGATCAAAACGCGATTCGCATCCATGTTAGTTTCCGTTTGACTAAGTTTTGGCAACCGGAGAGACCTTGGTTAACAGGGCCAATGGCCGGCGTCGAAAGCAGCGCCTCGCGCACGGGCAGCGACCAAGCTGTGTTTGCCGTCGCAGCAGCCGGTATTGTGCCGCGTGCATGGCTGGCTGTTCCCTGCTCATCACCTGATTCGTTGCTCCTGTGACTCGATCTGCCCGTGCGCAATCACCATTCGATGGGTGATGCACGGCAACACGTCGGCCTGATGGTGGGTGACCAGAATGATGCCGGTGTGCCTGGCAATCGCTTCCAGCATCGCAGCCAGTCCGGCGCGGAAG
>DAOTYS010000510.1:0-6022 GCA_034434575.1 Thermoflexales bacterium | reverse complement strand
ATAATCGCCGCGTGCGCCGCCGTGTGCTCACCTCATTGCTGTCGTGCTCTCTCGCGTGCTGGTTGGCAATCGCTTGCGCTGCGCCGGATGCGGCGCTCAGGCCGGTGGTTGCGATTGTGTCGCCGCCAGATGGGGCGCAGTTTGCGGTGGGACAGCCGATCGACCTGCACGTGGCCGCCGCCGCAACGCGCGGCGTGGCTTTGCTGGAATTGCGCGCCGGTGATCTATCCGGCAACCCACTCGCATCCCAGACCAACGCCTCACTCTCATCGACTTTCTCCGCGCGCCTGTCGTTTACACCAACGCAGATCGGCCAGGTCGTGCTGCTCGCCACAGCCCAGGACGCCTCCGGCGCAATCAGCGCGCCGGCCAGCGTCCGCATCAGCATCGTTGAACGAGTGGCTTTATTCACCTTTCAGGACCGGCCATCCGGTGAGCCGGCCGGGGCCTGTCAACCCGACGCCGAGTTTGTGGCCGACATCACCATCCCCGACTACACGCCAATCGCGCGCAAGACGCCCTTTGTCAAAACATGGCGCGTGCGCAATTCCGGCGCCTGCGCCTGGGATGCCAGTGTTGAACTGGTGTTCTTGCGCGGCGAACGCATGAGCGCCCCAGGTCGAGCGCCAGTGTCAGCCGCCGCGCCGGGGGCCACGGTCGATATCAGCGTGACCTTCGTGGCGCCAGAGAAGCCCGGCGTATACACCAGCACATGGCAGCTTCGCGGCCCGCAGGGCATCCTGTTCGGCAAGCCGGTCTTCGCCGTGATTCAGGTACCATAGGACTCTCGATTTTGGATTTTGGATTTTGAATCATGGCAGAACAACGCGCATCGTCGATGACGCCTGAGCTATTCAGCGACATCGCCACGCGACTGGAGCAGCAGGTGTCTCGCGCGATTGTCGGCCAGCGCGACATTATCCGGCATACGCTCATCGCTATCATTGCCGGCGGCCATGTCCTGCTGGAGGGCTTGCCAGGGCTGGGCAAAACATCGCTCGTGCGCGCGTTCGCTGATGCGCTTGACCTGCGCTTTTCGCGCATTCAGTTCACGCCAGACCTGATGCCGGCGGACATCGTGGGCACCGATATTCTGGAGGAACAAGAGAGCGGCAAACGCGCGTTCCGCTTTCAGGCCGGCCCTATCTTCTCCAACCTCATCCTCGCCGACGAAATCAACCGCGCCACACCCAAGACACAATCGGCGCTGCTCGAAGCCATGCAGGAGCGCACCGTGACCGTGCTGGGCCGCACCTACCGGGTCGAGCCGCCGTTTTTCGTCCTGGCAACCCAGAACCCGATCGAGATGGAGGGCACTTACCCATTGCCCGAAGCCCAGCTTGACCGGTTTCTGTTCAAGCTCAATGTCACCTTCCCCACCACGGATGAGTTGACGACCATCATCGAGCAGACCACCGGCGACAAGGCCGCGCGCGCGCAGCGCGTGACGGATGGTCGCACGCTGGCGGCAATGGGAGCGTTCATCAGGCAGGTGCCGGCCGCCTCACAGGTGACACGCTACGCCGCCACCCTGATCGCCGCAACGCACCCCGACAGCCCCGGCGCGACTGACATGGTGAAGCGGTACGTGCGGTTCGGAAGCAGCCCGCGCGGCGCCCAGGCGCTCTTGCTGGGCGGGCGTGTGCTGGCATTGCTCAACGGGCGCTTCAATGTGGCGATCGATGATCTGCGCGCGCTGGCGCCGGCAGCGATTCGCCACCGTGTGCTGCTCAACTTCGAGGGGCAGGCCGAGTCGATTCGGACCGACGACATCATTCAGTCTGTCGTCGAGTCCATCAAGACGCCATGAGCAGCCCGGCGCTGCTGTCGCGCCGTGGGGCGCGCACCGGTCAGCAGGCGGAGGAGAGTCGGCCAGCCGTGGGGCCGGCTGCTATGATTTCCGGCTTGAATGCGTAAGCTCACACGCCGGAATCTGCTGCGGCTGGCGCTCGCCTCTGGCAGCGCAGGTGTTGCTGCCACAGCCGGCCTTCTGTACAGCCGCAGGGTCGAGCCGTATCAACTGGTGGTCGAGCGCATCGAGGCGCGCCCGGCAGGGATGCCGCGAGAATTCGATGGGCTGAGGCTGGGCCTGATGAGCGACTTGCATCGCGGCCCGTATGCCAGCGAAGCCTTCATTGAGCGCGCCGCCGAGGCGCTGATGAGTCTATCGCCTGATCTAATTGCCCTCACCGGTGACTTTGTGCACGGCTACAACTTGCAGGGGCCGTCGGTCGCGCGGGCGTTGCGCGCGCTCCATGCGCCGCTGGGCATTTTTGCCGTCATGGGCAACCACGACCACTGGCTGGACCACAAAGCGATCGAACGCGCGCTGCGCCGCCAGTTCGCTGATCGGTCATTCGAAGTGCTGCGCAACGCGCGCGTCCGGCTGGAGGCGCGCGGCGCGCCGCTGCACATCGTCGGGGTGGATGACGTGATGGTGGGCCGGGACGACCTGGAGCGGGCGCTGGCCGATATGCCGGCTGGCCAGCCGGCCATTCTGCTGGCGCACGAGCCGGACTTCGCAGACACGGCCTCACAACGCTACCCGTTTCTATTGCAGATGTCCGGGCACAGCCATGGCGGGCAGGTGCGCCTGCCTTTCGTCGGCGCGCCGATCCTGCCGCCGCTGGGCCAAAAGTATCCGATCGGCCTGCAACGGGCTGGCAACATGCTGGTCTACACCTCGCGCGGCCTGGGCATGATCTATCCGCCGGTGCGCTTCATGTGCCCGCCCGAAGTGACGCTCATCACTCTGCGCGCTTGAGGGCGCGCCAGACCTTTATAATCGCGCAAGTGTCTCACGGCAACCACAACGACCCCGCTTCGCCAGATGAGCGGACAACATCCGCAATGACCCAGCCCGACATGGCATCTGTATCGCCCTCTTCCTCTGGAACACAACGCCGTCTGGTGTCGGTGTTGGGGTTCCTGGTCTTCCTGTGCGGCATGGCCGGCATGATTGGACTGGCGACCTATGGCGGGATGCGGGCCGGCGAGGGCGAGCGCAACGCTCGCAGCACCGCAACGGCGAATGCCTACCTGCTCACGCTGTTTCAACGCGGGCTGGATGAACTCAACAGAGGCAATCCTGTGCTCGCCCAGGCCTATCTCGAAGAAGCGTATCGCATGCAGCCGGGCAATGCCGGCGTGCGCAACCTGATCCTGACAGCCCAGGTTGCACAGACCCCGACGCCAACGCCCATCCTCCCCACACCAACGCCGGTCATCACCGATAAGGGCGAACTGCTGCGGCGCATGCAGGCTGCATACGCCGAGCAAGACTGGAACTCCGTCATCAGCCTGGGAGACCAGTTGCGCGCGCTGGACAGTGCGTATCAGCAAGCGACCGTCAACACCCTGAGATACGAGGCGCTGGTGGCCCGGGGTCTGGCGCGCATCGCCGGCGACGAGATCGAAGCCGGGCTATACGACCTCGACATCGCCGCAACGATACAACCGTTGGACAGCGCAACCGAGGGAACCCGGCGGCTTGCGTCACTGTATCAGGATGCCATTACGTATGTCGGGGCGGACTGGTCACGGGCCATCAAACTGCTCAAACAGGTCTACACATTATCGCCCGGCTTTCGAGATATAGCCGGCCGGCTCTTCGAGGCATACCTGGGCGCAGGCGACGCCTATGCCGCCATACAGGAATGGTGCCCGGCGGAGGAGCAATATGCCGGCGCGCTGACCGTCAGAAACAGCCAGGCCATCGAGGCAAAACGCGCTGACGCGCAACAACGTTGCCTGCTGGCAACGCCGATCGCAATCACCGGGGGCGCCATCCAGAACGTGCCCGGCATGACAGGCCGGCTGGCTTACGCCGCGTTTGACCCGAATCAGGGGTTCTACACGCTCTATCTCTACGATAGCGGCGCCGGCCAGGTCGCCACCATCGAAGCCGGCGGCATGCAGCCATCGTTCCATCGCGCAAGCGGCGCGCTGGCCTATACCGTGGGTTCAGCCGTGCGCGCCTACTATCCCGGCGGGGGCATCGGTGCCCTGTACAACGGCGCGGCTGCGTGGCCCAGTCTGTCTCCGGATGGCAGCCGGGTTGCCTTCGCAGTGTTCGAGAACAGCGCTTGGCATATCTACATTGCGCCCGCCAATGGCGCGAGCGGGCCGGCTTTTCTCACCAACGGCACGCATCCAGCCTGGGGGCCAACCGGGCTGATCGCCTACCAGGATTGCCCGGATGATCAATGTGGCCTGTATGCAATCAACCCCGACAACCCCCTGGACCGGCGGCGGCTCACCACATCCGCCGGCGACCTCAGTCCGGCGTGGTCGCCGGACGGCAACGAGATTGTGTACGTGACCAACTTCACCGGCGCCTGGGAGCTGTACGCCGTGTCGATGGCCGGCCAGTTCCGCCAGCTCAGCAGCCTGGGCGGCGAGAAGAGCGGTCCTGTGTTTGCGCCCAATGGCGCCCAGATCGCTTTCGCGTCGAACCACGAAGGGTCGTGGTCGATCTACCTCATCAACGCAGACGGCGGCAATCTGCGCAAGCTGGGCAGCCTGGGCAACAGCCATCCGTACTGGCAAAACGAGCGGCTGGCGTGGGGGCCGTGAGGATTTTAGATTTTGGATTTTGGATTGACAATTGACAATTGACGATTGACGAAAAGACGAGCGCGCAGCTTTGTGAAGACTGCGCGCTCTGTTTTGTTTATTGATTCTTCTCGCCGGCGTCACCCGCCGAGGAATTGCCAGTACAGTTCGATCAACGACGTTCCGGCGACTTGCAGATACTCGACCCGGATGGCGTGCGTGCCGGCCCCCAGGCGGATATCGCCGATCCAAGTGCGGGCCGATTGCTCGCCCCAGTGATCGATGACGAGCTGGTCATTCACATACACCCGCACGCCGTCGTCCGAGGTGGCAACGAAGCGATATACGCCCGCGCCCAGATAGCGGGACTGCGAGAAACGCGCCGACCAGTACGCGGCCGGCACGCCGGTCACTGGAGATTTGCCGGCCCAGTCGAACTTCAGGTTGTTGTACGTTCGGACTGCGACGGGCGCGCCCTGCAACTGCATGTTGTTGAAGAATTCGGTGCGCCACGGGCCATTGTTGCCGCCAGGCGGCGGTTGCCCGCCGGCATCCAGGCGCGCAAAATTCAGCGTGATGAGCGACTTGCCGGTTCGCTCCACGTAGTCCACGCGAATAGTGCGCACGCCGGCCGCAACTTCCACGTCAAACTGGCTGTTGAGCTGCCCCACGTAGTTGTACTGGTCATAAACAACGTTGTTGTCCACCCACACGCGAATGCCGTCATCCACCTTGAACGTGAAACGATAGACCCCGCCCTGCAGGTTCAGCGTGCGCACAAAACGAGCCGAGAAGTTGTCGGCAAACACGCGGGCCGGGTCCGGCGAGCCGAAGCCCCAGTCGAAGTTGATGGCAGAGACAGTGCGCACCACGACCGGCGAGCCGGATTGCTCGGTGTTGTTCCAGAACTCGGCATACCACGGGCCGGAGGGCGGGGGTTGCGGGCCGGGAGTCGGCTTGGGGCGCGGGATGCACAGCCGCTGTCCAACGTAGATGCGGGTTGTGCGCAAGCCATTGGCCCGTTGAATCGCCTGAATGGTCACGCGATAGCTGTTGGCAATCCTGGTCAAGGTGTCGCCGCGCTTGACGACATAGTAGACGCACACGTAATCGGCGCCGGCGGGTCGTTCGACAGTCCGATCGGCAGGGCTGGTTTCAAAGCGCCCCGGGGAAGCAGCCTGTGTCTGTTGAGGCGCAACGGCAAACAGCGACGCGCACAACATCAGAACAGACGTAAGCATGTGAATGAGTCTTCGCGTTGGTTGATTCATAGTGGCCAATCCTTTGGGTAAGCTACCCTTCCCGATTTATTCTCGCTGCGCCGCGCGCGGGCCGACGACGAAGCCGGGCAGAAGCCGGGCATACGATACGCGGAATCGACGCTACCTGATCTCAAGGCCCTCCAAACTGGTGGGTATTGTACTATCCCTCTGGGTATAATGCTGTGTTTGCGCATCCGGCGCAAGCC
>DAOTYS010000509.1:0-1685 GCA_034434575.1 Thermoflexales bacterium | reverse complement strand
TCGGCGCTGGTGGAACGCATCCTCGGTCCATACCTGGACGTGCGCACGGTGCGCCAGACTGCCTTTCAGGCGAGCAACACGCCGGGCGGCCTGCTGCTCGATCAGCATACTCTGGAGGCGCAGCAGGCCGGCGGCACATGGCGCGAGCTGTTCCCACGCACATCGCCATTGAACCAATCGCAATTGCTGGCTGTGGTCGCCTGGGTGGCATTGATCGAAGTTCTGGGCGTGGCGGGCTTCATGTTGATGGCGCCGGCAATCCGAACGCGCGATGCCAGGCAAGCCGCACAGAACCAGGCCGCGCTTACCCCGGTGTCGCTCACGCCAGCGATGTCCGCATCGGCGATGTCCGCATCGGCGTTGATTGATGGGGGCTACGCCTTCGCCAAAGTGCTCGGCTTGCTGATCGTCTCGCTCGCTGCGTGGTGGCTGGCCAGCTTGAAGATCGCGTCGTTCACACCGGGCCTGATCTGGCTGCTCGTCGCGGCCTTGGCAGTCATTGCGGCCGTCGTCGGCCATCTCAACCGCGATCACATCATCGCCCTGGTGCGCGAGCGTTGGCCTATCCTGGCCGCCGGCGAAGGCCTGTTCCTCGTCGCGTTCGTCTTCTTCTTGCTCATTCGCGCCGGCAACCCCGACCTTTGGCATCCCTTCTTCGGCGGCGAGAAGCCGATGGACTTCGCTTACCTGAACTCGGTTTTGAAGGCGACTTACTTCCCACCTCAAGACCCGTGGTTCGCCGGCGGCGCGATCAACTATTACTACTACGGCTTCGTCTTCATCGGCACACCGATCAAGGCGCTGGGGATTGACCCGGCCGTGGCCTACAACATCGCCATCCCGACGCTGTTTGCCATGACCGCCAGCGGCGCGTTCGGCTTGGGCGCGTCGTTCTACGCGGCGCGCCGTAAGGATGCGCGTGTGCCGGCGCCTCGGCGCGCCATCCTGGTCGGTTTGCTCGCGGCGACCTTTGCCGTGGTCGTCGGCAACGGCGACCAGATCCGCGTCGTCGGCCCGGCGTGGCAAAAACTGGGCGGCATCGAGCAAGGCGTGTCTGCGCCGGTTGCCTTCGTGAGCGGCGTGCTCAGGTGGCTGGCAGGCGCGCCGTTGCCGATCGCGCCGTGGTGGCCGTATTGGAACCCAACCCGGCCGGCGCCCGAAGTGATGATTGCCGAGTTCCCCCACTTCACCTTTCTGTATGCTGACCTGCACGCGCACATGATGGCGATGCCGCTGGCCTACCTGGCGCTGGCATTTGCGCTAGGGTATGCCGCCGGCGCGCGCACGGCGTGGGCGATCGCCCTCGGTGCGCTGGCTACGGGCTTGCTTTGGCCAACGAATACGTGGGATTACCCGACCTATCTGTTGCTGGTCGTCGCCGGATTGATCCTGGGCTGGATTGCATCGGCCGGCAACTCAGAAGAGAACCCGGCAGTCGGTCGGCTTGGGCTGTTGGGTGGATTCGTCCGCGCTTTGCCGGCGGTCGTCGTGTTGGTCGCGCTCTCGCGCCTGGTGATGGCACCTTACCTGGCGCACTACGGCTCGGCCTATAACGCGATTGACCCGTGGAATGGCGACCGCACGCCGCTGGACACCTACATCACGATCTATGGGTTGTTTCTTATCCCGATCGGCTTTTATCTGTTGCGATGCCTGTTCATTGGCGAATGCGCCTGGCAACGCAC
>DAOTYS010000508.1:0-1749 GCA_034434575.1 Thermoflexales bacterium | reverse complement strand
GTCAGCGCAGCGCCGACCGTGCCCGAATACAGCACATCGCGCCCCATGTTCGCCCCGTCGTTCACGCCGCTCACCACCAGGTCCACATCGCCAATGTCGAGCAAACCGTTCAACCCCACATGCACGCAGGTCGCCGGCGTTGCGCTCAAGCCAAACGCCGTCACGCCGTCGGGATGATCGGCGCCGTTGTGATACGAGAAATAGGCCAGCGTCTGGCCGGGAGGATAAGCCGCGCCAAAGCCGCTGCAGTTGGCCGCTGGCGCGACAATGAGCACTTTTCCAAAGTCGGCCAGCGCGCGCGCTGCCGCCCACAGCCCCGGCGCGGTGACGCCGTCGTCGTTGGTCAATAGAAAGTTCATGCGCCTCACCTTGATCTGGAACGCCGATCCGCCGCCGGTCAGGCGCGTCGCGCGCCAGGAAATCAGCGGCATTGTGACCGGCGCGCGTTAATGACGCTTTATTGCCGGATTAAGTCCATGTGTAATGCCGCCATCGCCGCGTCCCATTAACCGCTGATTAACCCCCTCACAACATCAGCTTATTGCGCAACGCCTAGCATGGGCGCTGAAAAGTTGTTGACTGTCTGTTTGGCGCGGGCAGATAGGACCCGCGATCGTATCCAGGTGCGCAGCCGTGAACATCTGTGAGATCACCATCATTCTGCCAACACGCAATGAGACGCGCAATCTTCCCTTCTTTCTGGCTTCCCTACCCGATGCAATTCAGCTCATTGTGGTTGACTCCAGCGAGGACGAGACGCCCATTCTGGCGCGCCGGCTGCGGCCAACCAATACAACCGTCGTGGAGCGGCCGTGCAACGTATCGGAGGCGCGACAGGTCGGCGCAGACCTGGCCCGCACGCCGTGGCTGTTGTTCAGCGACGCCGACATCGCCTTCGCGCCGGACTATTTCGACCTGCTGAGCCGCATCGGGCGCTGCGATGTGCTGTACGGCCCGAAGCTGTCACGGGATGATTTCAGCAATTACTACCGCTGGTTTGCGCGCGCGCAAGCGGTGTGCCAGGCGCTGGGCGTGCCGGCTGCGTCCGGCTCCAATCTGGTGATGCGGCGCCTGGCGCTCAAGGCTGTGGGAGGATTCGACCGCCGGCTGGCGTGCAACGAAGATTCTGAAGTCGTCTGGCGCATCCAGCGACACGGCTACCGCACGCGCTTTGACCCGCGCCTGATCGTGTACGAGCGCGATCATCGCCGGCTCAAGCGCGGCGCGCTCGCCAAGACAGCGCATTCGGCGCTCCGCTGCGCACTGCTCTATTTCAACCTGCTCCCTTCGCGCTGGCGCAGCCGGGATTGGGGGTACTGGTCCAACCCCGGTCAACTCCGCCTGCCCCGGACACCGGCCAATCTCGGAGACCGAAGCCATGCAAATAACGGTTAATCACGCTCAGGCGCGCAAAGCCCTGCTTGATGCGCAAAGCGGCGGCCCGTTGAGGCGAGAACAATGGGCCTGGCGCATCTCGATGATTTTCAGCCCGCCGCTGGTGTGCGCCGCCAGCCTGCTGGGGCTGGCCGCTTATCTCGCCACGCCCGAAGCCTGGGGCTGGTCGCTGATCGACATGGTCCTGATTGTGGGCCTGCCGATGCTGTTTGTGGCATGGCTGGTTCAAACCGGGCGCGCGTCTGATATCGACCTGCGCCACCGTCATCAGCGCGCGTGGCCGTATCTGGTGACAATCCTGGCTGCGGGGGTGGCAGTTGGTTTGTCATTTGCCTTCGAGGCGCCGCGACTGTT
>DAOTYS010000507.1:0-10459 GCA_034434575.1 Thermoflexales bacterium | reverse complement strand
TTTGTCAAAGAGCCGATTTCACATCAGACGTAAAATCTAAAATCGCACGTCCCCTGTCATTCTGTCCATCGCCTGTTTGATTCGCCCGGTTGGCGCGCCGAGCGAGATGCGCACATAGCCTTCGCCATGCTCGCCGAACGCTGTGCCCGGCGTGACGACGATACCCTTGTTGATCAGCAGGTGCTCGGCCCATTCGGCGCTGGTGTTGAAGCCGGCGGGAATGCCGGCCCACACATAGATGGTTGCTTGCGGCGCATCGACCTGGCAACCCATTGCGCGCAATCCCTGCACCACCAGGTCGCGCCGCTCGCGGTATGCTTCCTGAGCCTCGTGTCGCCACGTCTGGTCGCCGGTCAGGGCTGCGATGGCGGCCTCCTGCACACCCAGATAGGGGCCAGAGTCGGCATTGGTTTTGAGCGTGCCCACGGTTTTGACCACCTCGGCGTTGCCCATCAACACGCCGACGCGCATGCCGGCCATGTTGTGGCTTTTCGACAACGAGGCAAACTCCACCGCTGTGTCTTTTGCGCCGGCCACCTGCAACACGCTTGGGGCAAGGTAGCCGTCATACACGTTGTCACAGTAGGGGTTGTCGTGGCACAGCAGGATGTTGTGACGCCGGCAGAACGCCACGGCCGCTTCAAGAAATGAGAGCGGCGCGACCGCCGTGGTGGGATTGTTGGGATAGTTCAGCCACATCAGCCTGGCTTTTGCCAGCACATCAGGGGGGATCGCGTCGAAGTCGGGCAACCAGCCGCGTTCGCGCAAGAGCGGCATGGGATAGGGCGTCGCGCCGGCCAGCAACGCGCCGCCTGTGTAGGCCGGGTAGCCCGGATCGGGAACCAGCGCCACATCGCCCGGGTTCAGGTAGGCAAACGCCATGTGGTAGATGCCTTCCTTCGAGCCGAGCAGAGGCAACACCTCCTTTTCCGGATGCAGTTCGATGTTGAAGCGGCGCGAATAGTAGTCGGCGAATGCTTTGCGGAAGGCTGGTGTGCCGGTAAACCCGCCATAACCGTGCTTGTTGGGATGGCGCGCCGCCGCCACCAGCGCGTTGACGATGTCATCGCCAGGCGGCAGGTCCGGCGAGCCGATGTCGAGCGCGATCACATCGACGCCGGCGGCGCGAACCTCTTCCTTGCGCTGGATCAGGCCGGCGAACACATACGGTTTGATGGCGGACATGCGTTGCGCGGGTGCGATCATGCCAGATTGCCTCTCCTTACCACCAACAGGAAGGCCACTATACCATCTGGCCTGCGCTGTGCGCAGATCCGAACCGGCCTGCCAGCGTCAACGCGCCCGCCCGGCCGCCCGGCCTTTGGTGATTGCCTTGACCTCATCCATGACGTTGCTCAGTTCAAACACCCGCCGCCAATCCGGCTGGAAGATGCTTTGTTTGGCGCGCTCCACGGCCAGCTTTGCGCCGTCCGAGAACTGGGCGTTGACATAGCCGAACAAAATGCCCAGGTTGATGTTGATGTGGCCGAGGGCAAAATCATAGGCGGCCTCGCGTGGTACGCCTCGACTGACTGCTTCGTCGACGGCTTCCTTCATCACCACCATGCAGGTCAGGATGACGGTTTCGGCCATGGCCGGCTCCAGCAGCGCCATCTGCTCCACCGTGACCCGGTGGGCGCGCATCACCGGCGCGAACATCACGCGGGCGATCTGCTCTCCTCTCGTATAGTCCTCTTCCGGCCCCTGCATCAAAGCGCACACAATCGCCTGCCTGGCTTTGATCCCGCCGTAGAAATCGCGGCGGGCTTCGGGGTCGGTTTCATCGTTGATGACCGGCGGATGGCACGGATGCACGACAAAGTAGCTGATGTCTGCGCGCGCCGGCAACTCGCCGCTGTAAGGGGCGGCCGGGTCGAGGCAGATCACCATGCAGCCGGGTTTGAGCTGCGGCACGATCTCACGCGCCACTGCGCCGATGAGCGTGTCGGGAATGGCCAGAATGGCCGCGTCGGCGACGGGCAGGGCGTCGGCTTGCGCGGTTGGCTCCAGTCCGTTTTGCCGCAGGCGGGCCTGCCCGGCCTCGCCGGCTTCGATATAGAGCGTCGTGTGGTCTGTGGCCTCGCGCAGCCGGCTGGCGATGCGCGCGCCGATTTTGCCGGCTGCTCCAAACAATGCAATGGTGCTCATGCTGCTTCTCCTGTTCATCTTCAGCTTTACTGTTCACCCGGCAGCAGGCTTCAAGTCTGTGGATGGGTGAATGACACTTTCAGAATGCGACCTCGACGCGGCCGGGGGTATCCAGGTTCACGGTGAGGACGCCGGCCTCGTCGATCCGGCGGGTCTGGAGCGGCCCATCGCCCAGTCGCACTTGCGCCGGTTGCGCAGGCGGCAAATGGCCGAGGCGCAGGATCAACGCTTGTCCGCCGGGCGTCTGCGCATGGCAGGTCAACCGCGACCGCCCGCGCTGATAGCCGGTGATGATCGCCGGCCGATTGGTCGAGAGGATCAGCGCGCCGTTCAGCGACGCGCGCACCCCATCCGGCCCGCTCTCCACGTCGATCACACCTTCGCCGACGCGCACGCCGCGCACTGCGGCAGCCTCGCTGCTCAGGTTGCCGAAGCGCCAGCCCGCCCACGGTTCGCAATCGACCAGCTCCTGAATCGCCACATAGCCCAGCAATGCGCCCCACGTGTACATCGGGTCTGAGTTGGGCATGTCGTCGCCATCGCCGGTGTCGGTGTTGTAATTCTCGTGCACATGCCCTTCGTCCCGCCATTCCTGAAGCAGCAGGTCGAGGCTGCGCCGGGCGAACTCGTGCGCGATGTCATCCAGACGATAGCGCCGCAACCCCTCACCGACCAGAAAGTTCATCGGCCCCCAGATGCGGCCGCGCCAGTAGTCGTTGCCCGCGTAGCCGGCGTCGCTGCGCGCAATGCTGGGCAGCGCAAAGCGGCCCCAGAACTCGCGCGGGTTTAGCAGGTGCTCGCGCGCCATGCGCTCGGCGCGCTCGGCCGGCGCGATGCCGGCGATCATCGGGTAGAACAGGGTGGGCGACAGATGGGGCGACAATCGCCCGTTCCAGTGCTTGTTCAGATAGATGCCGGCTTCCTCGCTCCACAACTCGCGGTTGATGCGCTCAGCCATCTGCGCATACTCGGCGGCGTAGTTCTGGCTGAGGGTAGGCTGGCCCAGTTCGCGCGCGATCTCGCTGAGCGCCCAGGCATCCAGCGCATAGAGCGCGTTCAGTCCCACGTCGGCCAGCTCCATGGTGTGCGTGTCCGGGTTGAAGACAACCTCATCGTACATCGGGCTGTTGTCCAGGCCCGATTCGTACATGGCAGCCTGCATGGTGTTCGACAGCCACTCTTTGTGATAGCCGGGCGTCGGATCTGATCCCCATTCCAGCAAACCATCGTGATTGCCGTCGCGGTGCGGCATCCACCAGGCGTGCCAGCGCGCGAGCGCGGGGAAGGCGCGCTCCAACAGATCGTTGCGGCGACTGGGATTGGCGAGCGCCGCAGCGCGATGCAGCTTCAACACGCAGTATGCGCCCACCGGCGGCTGTGAGCGGTCGGCCGACGGCCCGAACTCGCAGCCAAAGTTGGGCACAAAGCCGGCTGCGGCGGCCTCTTGCAGAATGGCCAGCGCGTTGGCGATGGCCAGACTGGGGTCTTCGAGCTGCGCCATGACGGCGCAGAAAAACGTGTCCCAGTCGAACAACACATATGAGCCGAAGAACGGCCCTTTGCACCAGTCGCGCGACACAGGCGTGCAGATGCGGCCTTTGATGGGTTCCCAAATCGTGTTCCAGGCAATCACGCGGGTGAGGGCGTCGGCGGCGTCGTCCAGCCAGCCGGCGCTGCGCAGGCCGCTCTCGGTGTAGGCATTGCGCTGTTGGGCGATGAAACCAGACAGATCGCTTTCAGAGGCGGCCGGCGTGTGGGGCGTGATTTCGACGTAGACCGGCCCGTTGTTCAGCGCCGCGCGGCAGGGCAGGGTGTCGGCGGCGCGCAGGCCGATCCCGATCTGCCAGCCTTCCCATGAGGCCGGCTTGCCCCATGCGCCGTCAACGCCGATCTGCAAGAGCAGGCCGTCGGCTGATGTGACAGGCGTCACACGGCACACGAGCCGGTCGTTCTCGGCTGCGTACTCCAGCGAAACCAGGGCCTCCTTCCATTGCAGGTCGATCTGGCAGTACGATCCGTCGGTGGCGTGTGGGCCAGGCCGGCGCGTCTCCCTGCGCCAGCCGAACTCATCCTTCACGTCGCCGGTTGCGGGATCGACCAGGCTGAACGTCACGCGCAGGCGTGTGGGCAGATGAACAACCGCGTTCACATGCCGCACGTCCCAGGTGTTCCATCCATTCGGTCTGATCATGCGGTCTCCTTTGGTTGACAGTGTTATGGGGTGATGAGGTGACAGGGTAAATCGTCAATTGACAATCGTCAATCGTCAATCGTGAAGCCCTGCATCGTTGCGCAGGCTTGTTCCCACGCCGCAATCAAGGCGTCGTCGCGGATGGTGTCTTGTGTCGGGTCATCGCTGTTGGCAATCCGGCCATGCGAGGCGAGCCAATCGGCCAGGCGTCTTGCCCCCTCGGCCCACGGAATGGTGTAGCGAAAATCCAGATCCCGGCGCGCGGCGGTGTTGTCGAAAATGTTGTTGAACTGGAAGTTGGTCAATGTCCAGTGCGCGGCGTCGGACATCCGGCCGCTCGGCAGCGCGCGGGCCAGCGCATCGGTGGGAATGTGCGTCAGCGCCGGCGGTGGCGCGCCGATGGCCTGCGCCACGGTCAGATGATATTGGTTCCAGGTCAGGAATTCCGCGCCGGCGGTGTGATAGCTCTTGCCGAAGGCGACGGGGTTGCCGGCGGCGTTGACGAACGCGCGCGCCACGTCTTCGGCATGGCAGGCGCACCACAACGACTGCCCATCGCCGTGAACGATGATGGGTTTGCCCTTGCGCAGCCGGTCGAGGTAGGTTGCGCGCCACCCCAGCGAGTCGAGAATCAGCGCCCCCTCCGCGTAGGTGTAGGCCGGCCTGATGATCGTCGCGTTCAGATCGCCGCGCCGGCCGGCTGCGCTCAGGACCGCTTCGCACGCTGCCTTGTTGGCCGCGTAGGCGTTGCGGCCGGCCTGGGGCGCGTCTTCGCGGTACGGCAGCGCGCCCTGCGGATGCGGATGGGCGTACACGTCCACCGTGCTGCAAAAGATGAGATGGCCGCAGCGGCCCGCGAACGCTCGCAGGTCACTCTCGACATCCGCCGGCGCATAGCCGATCATGTCGATCACGCAGTCGAACACAGGCGCCTCGCGCATCTGCGCCTCGAACTGCGCGGCCTGCGCGCGGTCGCCCATGATCGTGTGGATGGGGCCGCTGAACGAGACGCCGCCAAAACCGCCGGCGCGCTGTCCGCGATTGAAGTGCCACACTTCGTCCCCGCGCGCCAGCAACTGCTGAGTGATATAAGTGCTGATGAGGCCGGTTCCGCCCAGGATCAGGATTTTCATGCGGCGGAGTGTACTCACTTTTCGCCGCGTCAGGCTGGCCCCACGTCTGGCTCATCCAATGGCCGCCCAAATCGCTCGCGGTGAGCCACTTCTGCCAGCGGCTTGCGTTTCTTCTTGCCTTGCCCGGCAGCCTGCGCCGGGTAGCCGAACGGCACAATGGCCAGCGCGTCGAGCGCGTCTGGTATTCCCAGCAGCGATTTGACCTCGCTCATGCCCTCGAATCCGACCCAATTCGACCCAATGCCTTCTGACCAGGCAGTGAGCATCATCGACTGGATGGCCCGGCTGGCGTCCGACACGGCGAATCGTGTTTGCTCTATGGCTACAACGATGGCGAAGGCCGCCTGGGCAATGTAGGGGCCGCTGCCGGCCAGCGCGCCCAGTTGCCTCAGCGTGTCGCGCTGCTCCACCACGATGAAGCGCCACGGCTGGCGATTCATGCTGCTGCCGGTCAACCGGCCGGCCTCGATGATGCGGCGGATGGCGTCTGCCGCCACCGGCCTGTCTTGATACGCTCGCACCGCCAACATGGTTTGCACGGTCTCGAATACGCTCATCATTACCTGCCTCCTCTGCGTTGATCCCAACAGACGCGCGACTCAACTTCCCGCGACCGGAAACCGGCCGATGGCGCGATGATAATCGAGGGGTGGATACAACCAGCCTGCGCCCGCATCGGGTCAATGGCGGGCAGGTCGAGCACGATGGCTTGCGCGCCCGGCTGACCCTGCCGCCGACCGGCGCGAATGCCTATGCCGACGCGCAACTCGATGATTATTCCCATGCGCCGCCGCGCCGCTTCAAGCACGCTCCGCCGCAGCGCGTGATCGTGCGGGCGCGTTTCTCTTCCAACGACCTGCAAGGCACAGCCGGCTTCGGCTTCTGGAACGACCCCTTCACGCAGAATGGCGGCGTGATCGAACCGCCGTGCAGCGTGTGGTACTTCTACAGCTCGCCCGAATCGGACCTGCGTGTGACGCGCGACTCGCCTGGCCACGGCTTCACGGCGGCCATGTTGAACAGCTACCCGTCCACAAATCGCGCTGTGGCCGGCGCGTTTAGCCTGTTGACGAAGCTGGGCGCTCCGCTGTTGAACTGGATGCTGCGCCGGCCCGCATTGGCCGGGCTGGTATTATCGGCGGCGCGCGCAACCGTTCAGGCGCGCGAAGTGTTATTGGACGTAGACATGACCGCCTGGCATGACTATGGTCTGGACTGGCAATCCGACCTGGCTGTTTTCACGCTCGACGGCCGTGTTGTGTTGCGTGCGTCTCACCCGCCGCGTGCGCCGCTTGGGTTTGTCGCCTGGATCGACAACTACCGCGCCACAGCATCGGGCGGCGCGTCGCGCGGCGCAAGCGCCTACGAGTTTGCTTACGTGGATGTGCGGCAGGAACAATGGATGGAACTGGAAATCCGGCAGGGGCCGTAGGGCCGCTGGCAGAGTCTGCGCGTCACACGCAGCCGGCGCCGTTGATTGTGGCGCTGGTGGACGATGTGTTCTTTCAAGCCCCTGTCGAAGGCGCGGCGCACATGGCCGGCTTCGATGTGGAGTTTGCGGCGCCAACAGAGGACGTAGTGGCTTATCTGGTCATGCGCCAGCCCAGGCTGTTGCTGATCGATCTCAACGTGCGCGCGCTGGATTGGCGCCGCTGGCTGCTGGAGGCAAAGACAAACCCGGCCACGCGGCGCATTCCCGTTTTGGCGTTTGGACCGCACAAGGACGCAGATCTGCTAATGCATGCGCGCCAGCTGGGTTGCGAAGCGGTGGTCAGCAATGGCGCGTTCAAGGCCGACATCGCTGGCCATCTGCGCCAGTATGCCCGCCTGCCCGACCCGGCCGCATTGCGGGAGCAATGTGACGCGCCCCTGCCCGAACTGGCGGCGCGCGGCATCGAGGAGTTCAACGCCGGCCTGTTCTACGAGCAGCATGAGACGCTCGAAGCGGCCTGGCGCGCCGAAAGCGGGCCGGTGCGCCAGCTTTATCAGGGCATTTTGCAAGTGGGCGTCGCGTATTATCAGATTCAGCGTCGCAACTATGCCGGCGCGCGCAAGATGTTCCAGCGCGCCTGGCAGTACCTTTCGACGCTGCCGGATGTCTGCCAGGGCGTGGATGTGGCGCAACTGCGCCGCGACGCCCGCGCCGCCCAGGACGAACTCGAGCGCCTCGGCCCCAATCGCATCGCCGACTTCTCACCCGCCTTCTTCAAACCCATTCATCTCACTACTACCCATTGACCACTGACGACTGACCACTGGCTACTGACGACTGACCACTGGCTACTGACGACTGACCACTGACGACTGACTACTCCAATGACATACGACTTCACCAACAAGATCGCCCTCATTACCGGCAGCGGGCGCGGCGTGGGCAAAGCAACTGCCCTGCACCTGGCTCGCCTGGGCGCCGACATCGTGATTAACTACTTGCGCAAGCGCGTAGCCGCTGAGGAAACCGCGCGCGAGATCGAAGCATTGGGCCGGCGCGCGCTGCTCGTGCGGGCCGACATCGGCGAGCCGGACAATATCCAACGTCTCTTTGCGGAGGTCGACCAGCAGTTTGGCGGTCTCGACATCCTGGTGAATAACGCCGCTTCCGGCTACGCCCGGCCCATCCTGGAGCAGAAAGTCAAGGGCTGGGACTGGACAATGAACATCAACGCGCGCGCGGCGCTGTTTGCCTCGCAGCAGGCCGTGCCGCTGATGCAGAAGCGCGGCGGCGGCGTCATCGTCAACATCAGCAGCATGGGCAGCATGCGCACCTTGCCGGACTATGCCGTGATCGGCGCGTCCAAAGCGGCGCTGGAGGCCATCACGCGCTACTGCGCCGTCGAGTTTGCCCGGCACAATATTGTCGTGAACGCCATTTCACCCGGCATCATCGACACCGACGCGCTCGACTACTTCCGACTGGGTCGTGATGTGATGGTGCAGGGCGCCATCGAGCGCACGCCGGCTGGCCGCATCGTCACCGCCCAGGATGTGGCCAACCTGGTGGCGTTCCTGTGCAGCCCGGAAGCAAACATGATCCGAGGCCAGGTCATTGTCATCGATGGCGGATACACGATTGCTGTCACGTGACCGCCGATGACAGGGTGGGTGTTAGCGCGTGGATGCCATCGCGTTGATTGTGGCGCTGTTGGCGGCGGCGCTGGCGCTCTGGTGGGTGTCCGCCCGGCTGCGCCAACGCGCTGGCCTGCCGCGGGGCCGCGTGATCTATTCCGACGCCGGGGCGTGGCGGCGTAACGAGCAGTCGTTGTATGCGGCGCGCTACCACCTGGTGGGGAAGCCAGATTATCTGGTGCGCGACGGCAGCGCGATCGTGCCGGTGGAAGTCAAGTCGGGCGCGGCGCCGGCGCAGCCGCGCGAGGGGCATGTGCTGCAACTGGCGGCGTATTGCCTTCTGGTCGAGGAGACGCTGGGTGTAAGGCCGGCCTACGGCATCATCCAATACGCAGACTGGCAGTTCGCAGTCGATTACACGCCCCAGCTTCAGGCATGGCTTCTGCAATGCCTCAACGCCGTGCAGCGCGACGCCGTTCTGCCGCAAGGGCCGGCCCGCAGCCACGAGACCCCGGCCCGCTGCGCAACATGCGGCGTGCGCGCTGCCTGCGATCAGCGCCTCGCGTAAGCGCGCGCGGTTCGATCAGCCGGAGATGAGTTCGCCGCCATCTACGACGATCACCGCGCCGTTGATCCACGCCACTTCGGGATCAGAGAGCGCGCGAATGGTTTTGGCGATGTCTTCGGTGGTGGTCAGCCGGCCGCTGGGGTTGCGCCGCACGGCGCCCTCGATCAGCTTGTCGTTGCCGGGGATTTTGCGCAGGGCGGGCGTGTCGGTGACGCCGGCCATGATGCAGTTGACCAGCACGCCATGCCGCCCCAGCTCCAGCGCCAGCTGGCGCGTGTGCGATTCGAGGGCTGACTTGGCCGCCGACACGGCGCCGTAAGTTTCAAACACCTGGACACTGCCGGCGCTGGTCATGCTGAACACGCGGCTGCCGCGACCCAGCAGGCCGGCGCGCCACAGATCCTGCACCCAGTACACCAGGCTGTTGGCCATCACATCCAGCGTCATTTCCATCTGCGCTTTGGAGAGCGATTTGGACGGGTCTTCACCGATGAAGGGCAGCAACGAGCCGAACGCGACGGAGTGCATGACGACATGCACCGTCTGCGGGCCGGCGGCGTCTTCAGCCAGCGCCGCCTTGATCCTGCCAATGGCGTCGGCGCGCTTTTCATCATTGGCGATGTTGGCGTTGATGTAGATTGCGCGAACGCCGCAATCTTCGATCTCGGCCACCAGCTTTTTAACATTGTCCAGCGCGGGGCCGCGATCCAGGTGCAGCCCGAAGATGTTCACCCCGTTGCGGGCCAGTTCCAGCGCCGTCGCCGCGCCGAAGCCGCTTGAGGCCCCCAGAATCAACGCCCATTTGCCTTTCAAATCTGCCTGTGACACTGTGAACTCCTGTATCTCTATCTTGTGTGAATGTATGGTTTGTTGCCGACGGCTGGCGCTATGTGTCAGTCAACCTGAAACCGCCGATTCCGCCTCTGCGACAAAGCCTGTTAACACCCCGGCGACATTGTCTCCGAGTCGGTCGACGGCGTAGCCGCCCTCCATGATAAACACCGTGGGCCGATTCAGTTGCGCAATACAGGCGCCGATGCGCGGGTACGCCTGGCTCGTGAGCGCAAAATCGCCGATCGGGTCGCCGCCAAAGGTGTCCACGCCGAGGGACACCACCAGCCAGGCCGGCCCATACGCGCGAATCTGCGCGCATGCCTGGCTCAGCGCGTCCAGGTACGCGTCGTCTGTCACGCCGCGCGCCAGCGGAATGTTGAGGTTGAATCCCAGTCCATCGCCTTCGCCGCGCTCGTCGCCTGTCCCCAGAAAGTAAGGATAGTGGCGATTGGGGTCGGCGTGCAGAGACACGTAGAACACGTCGCGCCGCGCGTAGAAAATCTGCTGCGACCCGTTGCC
>DAOTYS010000506.1:0-1804 GCA_034434575.1 Thermoflexales bacterium | reverse complement strand
CCCTTCGCCCAGTTGGTCGCGCAGTTTGTGCTTGAGGTTGGCCAGCAGTTGGCGAGCCTCTCTGGTCTTGCCGGCGCCGGCGCCGATGCCGGCGGCCACGTGGTCATACTTGGGGAACACCCAGGCGTACAGGTCGGGCGAAACGTCATCGCCGAGGTAGAGCGCAGCGCGCTTCTCCCAGTAGGCCATGGCGTGGGCAGGCAGGCGGATGCGCTCCTGGTAGGCCACCGCCATCGGCAGGCGCTCCAGGCCCAGCGACCTGGCCACGACAGAATAGGCGCCATCCGCGCCGATCACGGCGTCGGCTTCGACGGTGTGTGTCTTGTTGCGCTTGTCTTCGTAGGTGGCTTTGATGCCTTGCGGCCCGAACTCGACGTGCTCCAGCTTGCCCTCGATCAGCTCAGCCCCCTTGTTCACGGCGCGGTCGCGGATGTAGCGGTCGAACTTCTCTCGCCTCACCATGGCGATGAAGTCGGTCTCTGGCGCGGGATGGCTGCTGAGGACGGGGAATTCGCTGTAATGTCTGGGAGAACACACCACGGCGATGGTCACTTTGCGGTCAATCAGGTCGTGGGGCAGGTCCCAGTCTGTGAAAGCGCGGGGCGGCACTGCCCCGCCGCACGGTTTGACGTAGTTCAAGTCGCGTTCCAACAGAATCGTCTCAACGCCCAGGTCGCGCAGCGTATTTGCCGCTGTGCTGCCGCCGACCGACGACCCGACCACCAGCACCCTGGCCATGTTCATACCTCCCGGCTAAAGCTCAAAATCAACTTACACCCAGATTAGCGCAATGCGCCGCGTTTTCAAGCCCGCTCACAGCCCGATTGCCGCCACCAGCATGGCCCACGTGTAGGGAGGAATCCCGACGATGTTGTATCGCACGGCCATCGGTTGCGTTGGCTCGCGAATCATCTGCGCCTGAATCCGCAACTGCGCCAGCAGCAACAGGAAGCACACGCCGGCCGCGATGTACTTGCCCCATATCAGTTGCAGGCCAATGGCGACGAGCTGAGCCGCGTTGATGATGAGGACGGCGACGCGCGCTGCGGCCGATTCACCATACATCGCTGGTATCGAACGAATGCCCATCTGCCGATCGCCCACCACGCTCTTGAAGTCGTTGATGATCATTGTGCCGGTCACGCCCAGGCCATAGATCAGCGCCAGCACCAGGCTGTGGCTGGCGCCGGCGGATTGCAGTTGCGGGTCAAAAGTCAGGTGGCCAGCGATCCACGCACACGTCTCGTAAGTCAGGCCAATGGCCAGGTTGCCGAACCAGCCGTTCTTCTTCAGGCGGATGGGTTCGGCTGAATAAGCCAGCGCGATCAGGATGCCGACGACGGCCACGACGGCCACCGCCGGGCCGAGGAAGAGCGCCACCGCCATCGCCGATGCGCCGAGGAGGGCGATGATGGTGAACACCTGGCCGCGCGTGGCTTTGCCCGATGGGATCAGTCGTTCGGGTTGGTTGATCGCGTCCACTTCGCGATCGCACCAATCATTCCACACCTGCGAGAACCCCACGAGCAGTGGCCCGGCCATCAACGTGCCGATGGCGATTTTGCCGAGGCTGACGATGCTCTGCCAGGCATCCGCGCCCAGGTCGAAATAGATGCGATGGCTGGCGATGCAGCCCACCACGAATGCCCACGCCGGCGCAAACCAGGTGTAAGGCTCCATCAGGGTGAACATCACCTTGAAGAAGGGCAACTGCTCGCCGGTGGGCTGAGTTCGAGCTACCTGAATATTGCTGTTCATTCCGAATGAGTTAGTTTATTCTGAATCGGTCAAACGCCATGTCGCC
>DAOTYS010000505.1:0-9523 GCA_034434575.1 Thermoflexales bacterium | reverse complement strand
CGCCCTGCGCCGTCGGATAGTCGCCGCGCCGTTCGGCGTCATTGGCCAGCAGGGTCAGGCTCTCCAGCGCCTGAACGTGCAGCCGCTCGCTCTCGACCGTCAGCCAGTCCTCAAATTCCGGGCAATCATTCAGGGCAAAGCCTTCAGCAGGTCGCCGCGGTAGAGGTCGAGCGCCTGCGCCAGGCAGGGGCGGCAGGTTTGCGGCGGCGGTGGTGGGTGTGCGTCTCGCCCAGCAGCGCGCGCCAGGTCAGCGCATCCACCTGCGCATCGGCGGCGTTGAACTGGACGGTCTGCGGGGTCACCAGCAGGGAAGCGTCGCCGATGGCCTGGCGCAGATTCGGGGCGGCGCGTTCCGGCGCCATCTCCGGCCAGAAAAGCGCGCTCAACGTTTCCCGGCGAAAGGCGCGCTCCGGCTCCAGCGCCAGCCGCGCCAGCAGGCCGCGCACCTTGTCGGACTCCAGGTGGGTGACCGGGCGGCCGTCCAGGGTGATATCGAGGGAGATGAACAAGGTGAGCGTAAGTCTGGACACTTTTGAATCCTGCCATCTCTACACTCTACTCTGGTCTTCGCACCGGCACCACCGCGCCGGCGCGTTCGCCTTGCTCCGCGTCCAGCGTGACCAGGGTGGCGCCGAAGCGTCGCGCCACGGCGACATACACCGCGTCGCTGCCGCGCAGCCGATGAGCGGCGGCGATTTCGGCGGCTTCCTCTGTCAGGTCGTCATCGAGGGGGATGAAGGTGAGAAAGTTCGATTGCTGAATTGTCTCCATCCAGTCCAATGCCAGGGTGGTGTTGTTTTGTTTGCGTGCCAGCGAAGCGACGACCTCCACCAGCATCAACGTAGGCACAAAGACCGGAATCTCTGCCTCCATGATTTGCGTCAGAAAACGCCAACTTTGTTCGTTGCCTGCCTCGGTGGGGCTGAAGGCATTGACAAAGACACTGGCATCAATGGTCAAGGCTTCGTTCATCGGCGCATCTCGGAGAGGATCTCCACGGCGCTTTTCTCGCTCTGCCAGCCTTTTCCTAACTCTTCCCGGATTTTCTCCAGCCGCGCCCATACCTCATCCGGGTCAGGCCGGGGTGGGACAGCGTCCGCCGGCAACAGGACGGCGACCGGCCTGCCGCGCTGGGTGATCAGGTAACGGGCGCGGCGCTCCTTGACCGCGCGCACCAGCTCCGAGGCACGGGCCTTGAGTTCGCGGATGCCGATCTCTTCCATCCAGCACCTCCTTTCGGATGTGGACACTTGTGTAACCACATTGTACCCCTTCTTTGCGGCCACCGTCAAAACTCCTGACGTTTTCCTGACGCCCGGTATGTACACCGGTATGCACGAATGGAATACAAGATGAATCTTGCGTTACAGGCAGGCCCAATGCCAGCCGATCCGGTTCAACCTTACACGTCTTACCTGCTGCACGTGTGGCGTGTCTGGGAGCAGGACGGGATGGCTTGCCGCGTGCTCCTGGAGTCCACCGCCACGGGCCAGCGCTGGGGCTTTAACAATATACCCGACCTGCTCACCTTCCTGGAGGCGCGAACGTCGGAAAGTGTGGGCGCTGTGTCCGCGTCGCAGATTGCAGTGATCTTCATTGAAAGTTCCATCACGTCGCTGGTGAGAACCACCCTCAATTGCCCAGTGCGCCAGAATTTGCTCCAGGAGCTTCCTGGGTGACGCTTTGTCAGCAGACTGGCTGGTCACGCCATAGTGGACGGTTTCGCGGACACCTGTGGCGCACACGTGAATTCCGCCTGACCGGCGCCCTATTTGCTTTGCGCTACATGGCCCCAGCAACAAAAAGGGCTGGAAATCTCCAGCCCTTACGACGGTTCGCCAGACGCAATCAACGGGGTTGGCTCGATGAAACCACAGTGACATTGAAGTCAAATGTGAATGGCCCGATTATTCTCCCTGCAGGAACAGGCGCTAGCACTAACGGTGTTTCTTCTGTGGTTTCCATTGTAGGCGCAGCATGTATGGAAGGCAACACGAGTTCTTGTGCGCGCACCTCAAACCGCACATCAAGCACAGGAGATGCTGATATGTTGTCAAAAATCGCAGTGTACGCGCCCTCACCTGCGGGTAGTGTCACTTGCAGAGCATCGGATTGACCCGTCATGCCGTAAGTACTCTGCCACGGCAATGTGATGTCTGCCTTGTCCCTTAGTGTCTCACCGTATGGGTCAAAGCGTTTTCCATCGGCAGCGCGAATGGTGTACCCAACTAACACCCGATCGGTATCAGCATAAACCCATTCCACTGCAACAGTGACATTCTCAATCGTTTGACTCAGAGCAAGCCGTTGGCTGAGACTCAAATCAATGTGTTGCAATCGCTCATCTCTTTCAAGCAATCGATGGAGCCAAGATCCACCAGCATAGGCTGTTATGCTGAAGACGAACACAGTTGCAAGGGCAAAACCCACCCAGCCTAAACGAGTAGCAGGAAGCAGCCGTACCCGTTGCCTGCGATGCAGGTCAGCAGTTAGACGTTCTTGGAGCATAGGCCAAATGTCGCGATTCGATGGCACAGTCTGCATTGCGACCTCGTGTAGAAGCTGTCGAAACTCTTGTTTCTTCATGATTTAATCTCCTTCTCAGGTTTGCGCTGGCTACAAGCGCCCATAGGCTATAAACCATCTAGAAAGACGCGCAACTATTACCCAGCCAGACGCGCAACTGTTCACGAGCAGTGTGCAATCGCCATTTAAGTGTGCCAAGTGCTGTCCCAGAATGGACAGCGACGTCTTTCTCAGTCATATCCAGATAGTAACGTTGAATGATTGCAGCCCGTTGCGCCGGCGAAAGTCTACCTAACGCTACCCACACTGCATGCTGCAAATCACGTTGCTCTACCGTGACTTGAGGATCGGATTGCAAGTCGGCGGCCAGTATCTCATCAAGAGCGGCCTCTTCATTAGTGCTTGCATTATCTAAATGAATATGTCGTTCTCGCTGAACAGCAGTGCGCTTAGCAATGTTAATCACAATGCGAAAAAACCACGGAGCGAAGGGGCGCTTCACATCAAATTGATTGATCCGCTCGTATGCCCGTAAGAAAGCATCTTGAACGACATCCTCGGCCAGATCATAATCTCGGACAATCAGATAGGCCGCACGCAGTGCGTTTACCTGGTAAGTTTTCACTAGAGACTCCAAGCCGCTGATATCGCCTTGCTTCAGACGCGCGATTGCTTCAAATTCTTGCATAAATCTCCTTCGTGATGTGATTGACCGAAAATTGCGCTCTCTACTTACGATATACTTGACGGCATAAAAAGGTTGGTTTTTGGGGCGGGCTAACAACGGCTTCCACCCGACCGCGCCTCTGTGCGGCGCGGCTAAAGCACGAGCCGTTGTAGAGTCTGTCACGGCAGCCAGTGTGAATCGGATGCAATGAGGACGCAGAGGCCGTGCCCTCTCGGCCAATGCCGCAATGTCACGTGGCGAACATCTCGCCCAGGCTTTCGCGCTGATGAATGCGCCGAATGGCTTCGGCGAACAACGGCGCCACCGAGACCACCTCGACTTTGTCCGAAAAAGGTTCGGGTTGATTCTCGACCGTGTCGGTTACCAGCACACGCTGAATGGGGCTGGCGTCGAGGCGCGCCTGCGCGCCGGCGGTGAACACGGCGTGTGTAACGCAGGCGAACACGGCGCGCGCGCCCTGCTCCATCAGCCGGTTGGCCACCTCGATCAGCGTATTGCCGGAGATGGTGAAATCATCGACGATGACGGCGGTTTTGTCCCGCACATCGCCGACAATCTCCACAACGCGCGCCGATTCGTCATGGCCCAGGCGCTCCTTGCTGGCAATGGCAAGAGACGCGCCGAGCCAGGCGGCATACTTGCGGGCCTGCTTGACAAAGCCGGCGTCTGGCGCGACCACCATCAGGTTATCGGGCCGGCCGGCTTGCAGGCGCTCGCACAGCGCCGGCAGGCCGTACAGGTTGTCCACCGGAATGCGGAAGAAGCCCTGAATCTGCGGGGAATGCAAATCCATCGTGATGACGCGATTGGCGCCGGCGATCTCGATCGCGTCGGCGCACACCCGCGCGCGGATCGAGACGCGCGGCTCATCCTTCTTGTCGCCTTTGGCATAGCTGAAGTACGGCACCACCGCTGTGACCGAGGCCGCCCCTGCGCGCTTGAAGGCGTCCAGCCAGAACAGCAATTCCATGAAATTGTCGTTCGTGGGGAAGACCGTGCCTTGCACCAGGTAGATCTCGCGCCCGCGCACATTCTCGAAGATGCGCACAAACAGATTGCCTTCCGAGAAGCGCAAAGTCTCGCTGCGACCCGGCGCGATCCCCAGATGGCTGCAAATGCGCGTGGTGAGCTGCGGGCTGCCGCTGCCGCCGAAGATCATCAGGCTGTCGTCGCACATGCTGGCTTTCTCCTCCTGTGTGGCTTGTTTGAAGCTGCCGTCTAGAATGCGTCCACTATAGTACGCCCAATCAACCGGCAGACAACCCCGGTTGAAGCGCCGGTCGCTGAGCCTGCCGAAGCGCCGGTCGCAGCCGGATCGAGGATAATCCACCGGCCTGGAGGTGATGCCTATGCCGCTCGCGCACACCCGCGTCTTTCGCGTGCGCTACTATGAGTGCGACGCCTACGGCCATGTGAACAATGTGAACTACCTGCGCTACATGCAGGAAGCCGCCTTCGACGCCTCGGCGGCAGCCGGCTATGATGTTGCGCGCTATCAGGCGCTGGGGCGCAACTGGTGGGTGCGCCGCACCGACATCGAGTATTTGCGGCCGGCGCGCTATGGCGACTCGGTTGAAGTCAGGACGTGGGTGCTGGACTTTCAACGTGCGCGCTCGCGGCGCGTGTATGAGATGCGCCGGCTTTCCTCCGGCGATATGCTCGCCCGCGCCGTGACCGACTGGGTGTATGTGGACGCCGCCACCGGCCGGCCCGTTCGCGCGCCGGCTGAGATGGTTGCCGCCTTCATGGGCGATGACGCGCTGAATTGCGCCGCGCCGAATGACAACGCGCCGAGCGCATCTGCGCAATCCATTCGCCCGCGCGAAGACTTTCCAGAGCCGGCCCCGCCCCCGCCTGGCGTCTTTTGCATGCGCCGCCGCGTCTCGTGGAGCGACATCGACACGGCCCAGCATGTCAACAACATCATGTACATGGTGTACGTGGAAGCGTGCGCCATGGAGGTGTTGGCCGCGCATGGCTGGTCGATCCCGCGCATGACTGCCGAGGGATTTGGCATGGTGCTGCGCCGGCATCAGATCGAGTATCTTCAGCCGGCGATGCTTGGGGATGAAGTCGAAATTGCGACCTGGGTCTGCGAGGTGAAGCGCGCCACGGCCACACGGCATTACCGGCTGACGCGCGCGCGTGACGGCGCGCTTCTGGCGCGCGTAAACACGCTGGCGGCGTGGGTCGATCTGGCGACCGGCCGGCCCATCCGCATCCCGGCCCGGTTCGCCGCCGATCTTGCGCCAAACATCGCCAGCGCGCCCGATGGGTAGATGAATAAAAAGGCAAACGGTGACAGTCCATCCAGGAGGCGGTTGTCGCCTTCGTCTCAGCGGTTGCGTAGCGCCAGAGGCAGGTAAAGCGCGCCGCCGCTGGGGATCAATTGCCCGATCGGATTGCCGGCCATCTCGATGAACCACACATGGTCGCCACCATCAGCCATCATCATCACGGCGCCGCTCGCGCGGGTCGAAAGGTCGAAATAGTGTATTCACTGATGGTGATACAATGCACGATAATGCCAAGGCGGGTTCAGTAGCGTTTGTGTATACCTGGCACTGTTGCTAAATTATTGAGGCCAACATCGTATCTCATGCAAACACGCCCCTGCACCGACGAGAGAAGGATCAGGTCGGCTGGAATCGTGACCGGCCTGTTGCTGTTGGCCGGCCTGACCGCTTGCAGTGGCGTTGTCCCCGCTTCCGCTCCAGTGCGCACAACGACGCCTGCCCTTTCGCCCACCGCCCAGACAAGCGCTGAACCCGTCGGCAGTGACATTGTCGCCAGCGTCGATGGCGAGCCAGTGTCGCGGTTGGACTGGCAGCGCGCACTGGCGCTCGATCGCGCCATGAGCGCGCTGGCCGGCCAACCCGCCCCTGGCGTCGAGGACGCCCTGCAACGCCTGGTGAACGAGCGCCTGGTGTTGCGCCTGGCGCGGCAGGAAGGCGTTTCGGCCACCGTTGGCCAGGCCGAGGCGCGCCTGAAAGCATTGCTGGCGCGCTGGGGAGCGAGCGAAGCGCAACTGGGCGCAGCGTTGACCGGGGCCGGCCTGACCCGCGCGCAAGCGGTGGAAGCCATCCGCCGGCTGTTGATGGTCGAGGCGTACCTGGCGCGCTTCGATTCAAGTGAATCGGCCTCGCGCTGGCTGGCCGAGCAACGCCGGCAAGCCAGAGTAGGCATCTATGTGGATCTGGCTGCGCAACTACGACCTCCGCCGCTGCTCGCGGCAGCCCTGCCGGCCACGCCGCTCGTGCTCATGCCGGCTACTCCCACCGCAATCCCATCCTCACCCACTCCGCCCTCATCCACACCCTCAATACCAACAGCGCCGCCCCAGGCGCCGCCGCCCGACAATGCCGCGCCCGACTTCATCCTGCCGGACGTGAATGGCCAGGCCATTTCACTCAGCCAGTTTCGCGGCCAGGTGGTGGTGCTGAACATCTGGGCCTCGTGGTGCCCGTCGTGCCGCGCCGAAACGCAGGATGTCGCCGAGTTCGCCCGGCAGTATCGCCGGCAGGGCGTCACGGTGCTGGGCGTGAATCTGCGTGAAGACGCCGCCACAGTGCGCGCCTTTGCCGAGGCCAACGGCATCGACTATCCCCTGTTGCTCGACAGCCAGGGCGCAGTGGCAGCGCAGTACCAGGTAGTGGGCATTCCGACCACCGTGATCGTCGATGCAGCCGGCAGCGTGCGCGGCCGGCATGTGGGCGTGTTGACGCAGGCCCAACTGGCTGAGTACGTGGCGGCCTGGCTTCCCGCCCGCGCCCCAGCCCCGGCTTTCACACTGCCGCGCGAGAACGGCCAGTCGGTGTCGCTGGCCGACTATCGCGGCCGGCCAGTCGTGCTGCTGTTTTACCGCAGCGCCGGCTGCGGCTCGTGCCAGCAACAACTGGCCGGCCTTCAGGCGGTCTATCAACGCTTCCAGGCCAGACAGGCTGAAGTGCTGGCCATCGCCGTCCAGAGCGTGGCTCAGGCCGGCGTCACGCAGCAACTGGGACATCTGGCTTTCCCGGTGCTGGCCGACGATCAGCATCAGGCCAGCGCAGCGTTTGGCGTGTATAACCGGCTGGGTGACGGACTGGCTGCGCCGGCAGTGTTTGTCCTCGATCGTGAGGGCAACATCGCCTGGTCTTACTTCGGCCAATCGGCAAGCGACTATCCCTCTCCCGAAGCCATCCTGGAACAGATTCCCTGAAAGTTGAACAACAGGCAGTCTTTGACGCAAGTTCCTTTTCCAAACGCCTTTTTGCGCTGGTTCGTTTTGTTGTTGTTCATTCAATGGATGTTGCCGCTCATTGAATCAAGAGGCCAGGTCATCATGCTCACCAATCGCCCCCCATCTTCTTCCACACATGCCGCCGCGCTTCGCGCATTGCTGATCGTCGGTCTGTTGTCAGGCCCGCTCGGCTCAGGGCTGCGGCCCGCGCTGGCCACGCTGCCGATTGCCCCGTCGGCAGAGCCGGCCATCTCCCGGCCCCTGCGCCATCTCGATGCGCAAGCCCAACAGCAATCGGCATTGCCGGATTGGTTTGCGCTGCCCCAATCAGAGGCGGCGCGCGCGGATGCAAGCACAGGCGCGCTGCCGGCCTGGTTCACGCCTGCGCAGGCTACGAACACGAACGAGACGGGAGATAAGGCTGATGTCATCAGCAAAGCTGCCGGCCCCTTCGCCGCTCCGCCGTCGGGCGATCGGCGCATCACGCCATCAGGCCCATCCGACGATGCAAGCGACCATCACACCATCTACCCCAACCAGATCACAGTCACCGTCGCGCCGCAAACGATCAACCAGTGCGACCCGTTGACCGTGACGGTCGTGGCGGCCAATGACGCGGTGACCACCACCGGCGTCAGTGTGGTGGTGGCCGCGCCGGCCGGCCTGTCGCCCAATCCGCAAACGTTCAACTGGGGCAGTGTGGCCCCCAACGCCGTCCTCTCGGCTACAGCGGTGTTCTCTTCGGGGTGCAGCGCCGTCTCTGGGCAGATCGTCGTCACGCTCACCCAGGACAGCTATCCGCCCATCGTCAAGTTCGGCGAGTATGTGGTGAATCCTGGCGCGATCACGGTGCGCAAAGAGCCGGCGGTGGTCCAGGCTGCGATCGGCGACGTGGTGACGTGGACGGTGTTCGTGGATAACACCGGCTACGGCACGGTATACAATGTCCAGGTTACCGACACGCTCGGCGCCGGGCTGCAGTATGTTGCCGGCCTCACCAGCACCTCCTACATTTCTATTCCGGTTGGTCAGAGCGTCTCGTTCACCGTCTCGGCGCAGGTGGCCGCGTGCGGCGGTTTGCAGAATCAGGCTGTGGCCACCTTCGGGTGTCCCGGGCAGACCTGCCTGGCGCCGCAGGTGGCCAAGGCCTCTATTGATCTGTTGCCCAGGTTCCCAGACCTGAACTACGCCCTGCCGGCGTTCAACGTGAACTACTGCGGCGGCAGCACCGTGTTCACAATCCCGATCACCAACACCGGCGATGGCACGGCGTATACAGTGACGCTGCCGGTGAACCTCTCGCCGTTCGGCGTCAGCGTCGCGCCGCCGGCGACGTACTCGGGCGGCGCGTTCAACCTGCCGCCCATCCCGCCCGGCGGGAGCTACAGCCTGGTCTTCACCCTGACCACGCCGGCCAACGTGTGCGCCGCGCCGCTCAGTGGCAGCTTCAGCTTCGACTTGAACTACCGGGATACCTGCAACTTTCTCTACGCCGAAGCGCCACAGATCGTGAACTGGCAGCTCACCAACGCCCCCGGCCAGTTGAGCGTGGACAAGACCATGCCGGGTCAGGTTTATCGCGGCGACCTGATCACCGCCACAGTCACCGTGAGCGCGGTCGGCAACGTCGGCAGCGTCGTGGTGACCGACCGGGTGCCGTCGGGCCTGATCGTGGTCAATCCGTCGGGCGGGGTGACCTTCACGCTGGGCGGGATCACCTACATCACCTGGAGCGTGACCGGCACGACGACCCTGACGCCGGTATTCGCCGTGCCGACTGCACCGGCGGGCTGCGCGCTGTGCGGCCTGGCCGTGACGAACATCGTCACGGCCACGGCCACGGACTGCCGAAATTGCCAGCGCACCGCCACGGCGCAGGCAACCACATACATCCAGTGTGACGAGCCGGAGGTGCGCGGGACGAAGCTCACCTCCGGGCCGGCCGGGGTCTGCGCCGCGTCCTCGATCACCCTGACGAACATCTACACCTTCGGCGCGAGCTTCCTCGTCACGCCCACCTGGTCCGGCCTGATCTTCACCGAGAGCCTGACCAACCTGACCTACACGCTGGGGTCGGCCAGCGTCTT
>DAOTYS010000504.1:0-6235 GCA_034434575.1 Thermoflexales bacterium | reverse complement strand
GGCGGGGCCAGCCTGAAAGCCGCCGACTTTGCGGCGATTGTGAAAGCAGCCGTGAAGTGAAACGCGGCGCCGGGGCAGGGGCTGTCTCGCCCACGTCCCCATCGCCGAAGCCCCACATGCTGGCCAGCCTGCTCGCTTTTCTGATTGCGTTCGCGGCGCTGCTGGCGCTGGAGCGCATGGCGCACCGCAAGTTGCAGGAGATTGCGTTGCTGCTCACCGGCCATGTGGATGCAGCCATCTATCTGTACTCGATCCCGCTCCTGCCGGGTGTGGCGTTGCACGAACTCAGTCACGCGGTGATGGCCAGACTGTTGGGCGTGCCGGTGCGCAATATGACGCTTTTCCCTCAGCGGCAGCGCGGCGGCGCCGTGCGCCTGGGGTCGGTGGAAGTGCTGCGCTCGGACAACGTGCGCAGCGCGCTCATCGGCGCCGCGCCGTTGTTCGCCGGCCTGCTGGCCCTGAGCCTGATCGGACTTCTCGTCTTTGACGGATCGGCGGTGGCCGGCGCGCTCGTTGCCGGCGACCCTGGCGCCATCGCAGGCAGCATTCTGGCCACGCTGCAAACGCCCGACTCGTTGTTGTGGTTCTACATCGTGTTCGCTATTGCCAACAGCATGATGCCCTCGGCTTCCGACACGCAGTCCTGGCCGCCGGTGATAGGCTGTCTGAGCCTTCTGGCGGCGGCGATTGCTTTGTTTGCCGTTGATCTTGCGCGCGCGCTTGCGCCGGCAGTCGAGATGACATTGCGCTGGCTGGCGGCTGCGCTCGCCATCACTGCGTTCATTGATCTGGTCGTGGTCGCCTTGTTGTGGTGTGTTGCCCTGGTGGTGGCGCGCGCGACCGGCCGCCGGGTGGAGTATTGACGCGCGTATTCGCGCGGATTGCGCACATCGACATGACATTTGACGATCTGCTCTCGCTGGAAGTGGACTGCGAGATTGTCGCCTCGGACACAGCGGCGCTATTGCTGTTGGGAGACGGCGCAGGCGACCTGGCCGGCGCGCTGTGTCAGGCCGGCGACGCTTCACCGGCGCCGCTGCTCGTTCCTGTGCCGTCTCCGGCTGCGCTCTACTTTGGCCTGCCGATTCTCACGGCCCCGTTTCCCATTCTGGTTCACGCGCTGATGACCGAGCGCAACACACAGTTGAGCCAGTTGTCGCTGTTTGGCTGGATTGAAGACAACGCCATCCTGGAGCCGCGCGCGGAAATCATCGGCCTTACGCCGCTGGGCGAGCAGCCGGTGTTGTTCCTGCGCGACCTGGACCTGGACCGGCCCCCGGAAGCCTGGCTGCGCGCGGGCCAGCCGGCGCGCTGGCTGCGCGTGTCCGGCGTCGCGTTGATCGACCCGGCCCATGCTGGCGCTCCGTTGCCGCTGTCGGGGGATGAGGCGGCGCTCGCCGCATTCGCGCGCGTGTTGCCGCCCGATGCGTCGCAGTTCATCTCCGGCCTGCGCGCCGATGTGGCCGGCGGCGTTCCGTTGCGCGTTGCGCTGCGCCAGCGCCGCAAGACCGCTGACCCCGGCTTGATGCGCCTGTGCGATGGTTGGCGGGTGCTGTCGCGCGCGGCGCGTTTCGCGCGCCTGAATCCTGCCTGGGAGCCGGGCGCGGCGCGCGATCAGGTGGCGCAAAGCTTTCGCCTCAGCCTGCCGCGCGCATGGTAGCGCCGCGCCGGCCTGGCTGCGCGGGCGTGTCGGGCATTTATGGGCTGGTTGTCAGCGGGCGCGCACGCTGCGCGCAGTCAGCTGGGGTAAGATTGACCCCGCAGATTGTATCCGCAGTTTGCGTAGCCTGACATTGCTCAGGAGGTTCGACGGGCGCTGCCGTGTCGATGGCGCAGGCGTGTCAGGGGTGTGAGGTGATCGAATGGCGTTCAACCAGAACTCGGATCCGAATCAATCGGCCCGGCCAAACATGAACATCTTCATGTCGCTGGTCAATCGTTTGCGATTGACGTGGCGGCTGATGCTCGATGGTCGCGTGCCGCTTTGGCTGAAAGTGATTCCGTTTGCGCCCATCGCCTACCTGCTGTGGCCGATCGATCTCCTGCCGGATCTCTTTCCTTTCCTCGGCCAGCTCGATGATCTGGGCATGTTCATCGTGGGGATGGAAGCATTCATCGCGCTGGCGCCCCGGCAGGTCGTCCAGGAGCATCAGGCCGAGCTGGAGGCCGGCAACGCTGGCGGCGGACACACGCGCGCGCGCCGCAATCCCGATGATATCGTGGATGGCGATTGGCGCCGGGTGCGTTAGCCGGATCAATCCATCTGCCCGAAATGCCAGGGCAGAACCGCCCACGCGCGATAACGCGATGTCAGCCCGCGCAGCCAGCCATACACATCCGCCAGCCAGTATGCCGGCGCTGAAACCGGAAAAAGAGGCGGCAGCGTCGGCTTGCGCGGCGGGGCGACAAGCATGATTGGCGGGCGCGGTTCTTCCGGCAATCCGGCCAGTTCGCGCGCCCGCTCCACGGCCCGGCTGAAGTCGCCCAACCCATCCACCAGTTTCCGTTCCAGCGCCTGCCTGCCGGTCCACACTCGCCCGCCGGCCAGTGGTTCGATCTCGCCGGCGTCGATCGCGCGGCCCGCGGCCACGGTCTGTTTGAAATCGTCGTAGGCGCGGCCGAGCGACTCCAGAATGGCGTTGCGCTCGTCATCACTGAGCGGCGTGGATGCGCTCAACAGGCCGGTTCGACCGCCGCGCTGCAACACGGCGCGATGCAGGCTCAGCCGCTCGTCCACGCCCGAAGCGTTTGGGCGAAGCACGATCACGCCGATGCTGCCGGTGATGGTCAGCGACTGAGCGATGATGGCGCTGGCCGGCGCAGAAACATAGTACCCGCCCGAAGCCGCCGCGCCGCCCATGTAGGCCACCACCGGCTTTTTTGCCCGCACCCGTCTGACCTCGCGCGCGATCAAGTCCGATGCCAGCGCGGACCCGCCGCCGGAATCCACGTGCAGGATGACAGCCGCAATGGTGTCATCGTCTTCGGCGCGCCGCAGCGCCTGGGCGATGGTGTCGGCGCCGGCCAGCTGCTCGCCGATAAATGGGATGGGGATGGGCAGCGGCAGGGGCAGCGACTGGCTGCTGCCTTCAACGATCATGCCTTCCACGCTGATGACGGCGATTGCTTTTTGGCCGTAGCGCCGGTAGGGGATGAGCATCGACCTGCGCGCGTCGTTGTGCAGTGCCAGCGTGGGCGGCCCGGCCTGGCGGCCTTTTCCACGCCGCCGGTCAGGCGACTGCGGATTGTGTCCGTGCGGCTGTGACTCAGCAGCCGGCGTCAGAAAACGCTCCAGTTCATCCTCATACAGCGCGGCGTCGAGCAGGCCCTTCTCCACCGCAGCGCGCGCGCTCATGGGCGCGGCGTCGATCAAGGCTTGCACGCGCCCTTCGTCCATGCGGCGACCTTCGGCGATGCCGCGCAACAGCTCGCGCCATGTCTCCTCGATCAGCCATTCGGCCTGGGCGCGCGATTCCTCAGAGAAGTCGGCGCGCGTGAATTGATCGCCGGCCGACTTGAACGGCGAGACGTTGAACACATCCACGCTCAGGCCCAGTTGCGCCAGCGCGTCCTTCAAGAACACGTATTCCCGCCGCAGGCCCAGCACGGACCATTCTGCGCTGGGAGGCATGACGATCTGGTCGCACGCGCTGGCCAGGTAGTACTGAAACGGCCCGAAGCCGGTGGCATAGGCGACGATGCGCTTGCCTTTGGCGCGAAAATCCAGCAGGAGCTGGCGCAGGTTCTGATACACCGCCGCGCTGGCTGCGCATCCGATGCGCAGCACGACACCCTCGATGCGCGGGTCGAAAGCGATCTGCTCGAACAGCCGGCGCAGGCTGCTCACGCTCGCGGGCGGGGGCGGCAGGAAAACATCAGCGAACGGGATGCGCGTCCGATAGGGAGGCAATTCACGAATCACGCCGTCCAGATTGACCACGACAAAGCGCGCCATTGGCCGGCGGCGCCGCAACGCATTCGCCAGACCGATCCGTCCGCGCCGGATCGCTTCTCGCACACGAGCAACCACGTCCATCTCCTCCTCTGATGCGCAACTTGCGCTTTGCCTTGAACCCTCAACCCTCAGCACCCAGCACTCATCACCCAGCACTCAGCATTCAACCCACAAAGTCAATCTCGACGCGCTCGCAGGAATTGATTGGCTCGGCCAGCCGGATCACATGGGCGTCAGCCGCGTGGATACCATCGGCGATGCCGCTGGCAGCGTGATCTGGCGGATGCCATCCGCGCTGCCGGATCATCGTCAGGTCTGCTTCGTTCGGCGCGTCGCAGATCCAGACCGGGTAGATGCCGGGCGGCGGCAGGGCATGGTGCGGCGGGACTTGCGCGTGGCGCGCGTCGAGCCACTTCCCGATCACGCGGAAAGGCCTGCCCAGGCAGAGATTCACATCGCGCAGATCGCCGCGCGCCAGCGATTGCCGGATGCGCGTGCTGGAGATGCGCTCCGGGCCGACATTGACCGGCGGCAGCACATTCAACTCAAAACCCCGGTTGCGGCCCAGTTCGGCCAGGTACTGCGCGTTGCCCTGGCGTTGTTTGCCCAGCGCAAAATCCGGCCCGATCCACAGGCTGACCATGCGCAGCCCGTCGATCATGTTCTGAATGAAATCGCCGGCGCTGATCTGCCGGGTGCGCTCATTGAAAGGAAAGATCACCAGCGTGTCGACGCCCAGCGCCGCCATTTGCTCTGCTTTCTCTTCGGGCGTGGTGAGATAGATTTCAGGAGCGCGCCCCAGAAAGATGCGCGGGTGTGGATAGAAGGTGACGACCACAGACTGCGCGCGTTGCGCGTGGGCCTGGTTGACCACTGCGTGGATCAATTGCTGGTGGCCAAGATGGACGCCGTCAAACGCCCCGACGGTGCAGATGGATGCGCCCGGCGGATCGGGCTGAAACAGGGAGTGCAGGATGTGCATCGCGCAATCCAAGATGCCTGCGCGCAATCAGGGCAGAGGTGCGCCGCCCTTGCGAATGCAAGCCGCGCGGCTTGCATTCGCCGCCGGCCTGGGTTGCTCGAACACTTTGGCCGGCTTGAGCAACGCGCGTTCGGTGTCATAGAGGCCCAGGGCCACAAACCGGCCCTGACCATCGTACACGCGGCACGTCACGCTGCTGGCGCCGGTGGAGGCAATGGGCAGCGCGCCTGTCACAAACTGGCCCATTTGGAGCCGGCGCGCGGCGTCGTCATCCAGATCGCAACGCGGCATGTCGTCCACGGCGCGATCGGCTGGCAACAGGTGCTCCGCCAGGATGCCGGCGCGGGCGGCCTGCTCGACTTCGTCCAGCGTCAGCGCATCGGCCAGCGTGAACGATCCGCTGCGCACCCGGCGCAATGCGGTGAGGTGGGCGCCGCATCCAAGCGCCTCGCCAATGTCCCGCGCCAGCGCGCGGATGTAGGCGCCGGCCGAGCAGGTGACGCGCAACTCGATCTCATGAACAAAAGGGGATGCCGGTTGCTTGATGACTGGCGTCAGTGTCAGCTCATGGATGGTGACGGGCCGAGGCGGCAGATCGACCTGTTCTCCCTGGCGGGCCAGTCTGTAAGCGCGCCGGCCCTGCACCTGAATGGCCGAATACTGAGGCGGTGTTTGCAGAATGTCGCCGACAAACGCCGGCGTCACGCGCGCCAGGTCTTCGGGAGTGACTCGCGCATCCCGTCGCTCAATGATCTCGCCTTCGGCATCGTCGGTGCTGGTGCGTTCGCCCAGTTTGACGCGGCCCGTGTAGGTTTTGTCCTTGCCGAGCAGGTATTCACTCAGTCGGACGGCGCGACCGACGCACAGCGTCAGCAGGCCGGTGGCCATGGGATCCAACGTGCCGGCGTGGCCGATCTGGCGGATGCGCAGCAGCCGTCGGGCGCGCGCCACCACATCGTGCGAGGTCATCCCGCCGGGCTTGTCGATGAGGAGAAGGCCGTCCATGAATTGACGATTGAGTGATTGAGCGATTGAGCGATTGTCAATCGTCAATCGTCAATAGGTTTGTCGGTTTCCTGAAATCATGCTTCGCGGATGACCTGCCGCAGGCGAGGCAACACCCGGTTGACGGCGTCGCGCATGGGGCCTGGGATGGTGCACCCGGCGGCGGCTGGATGCCCGCCCCCGCCGAACTCAAAGGCCACCTGCGAGACATCATAGCCGGGGGCGGAACGGAAGCCAATCTCGATCGTCCCATCGGCGTTTTCGACGAACACGGCGGCGATACGCGCCTCCAT
>DAOTYS010000503.1:0-12781 GCA_034434575.1 Thermoflexales bacterium | reverse complement strand
CGATCAACCTCTTCACGAATGCGGGGACGGGTTGGCGCGCCTCTCGAGCATCTGCTTCAAGCCGGTCATAGCTCTTGACCTCATCACCCTGCCAGATGAGATCAACACGGCGAACCTGCCGCATGGCAAACAGATGCAATTGCTGCGGGGACTGGTGATAGCCGGCAAGCGTAATGCGGGTTGGAGGCAACTGCTTCACCAGCGCAGGTGAAAGGTAAAGCGATTCGATCGTGACCTCATCCCGTCCCAGAAGAGTCGCCTGAGAAGATCGACCGACTTCCAGCTCGATGCGCTTCAGGTTCAACCCGGCCGGCAGAAATCGGCCATAGGCGCGCTCTCCCAATCTCCCGTCGTAACTCACCATGTAGCGCGCATTGCGTCTGTTCAGAGCAGCCAGCGACTCCGCGAATTCATCATGGTCTATGCCTGCCAGATATCGAGAGTCACGGTCACCGCACACACCTTGATAGGGCGGATCCATGTAGATCACGTCGTTGTCATCCACCCTCGCAAGCACTTCTTTATAGTCCAGCGCGGTGACAACAGTTCTTCCGCGCAGGAGCGCAGAGACGCCCATAATGTTCCGGCGCATGGTGTCAGGATGCGCGCCGCGCCGGCGCTTATCCGGGCTTTGATTGAACAGGCCGTCGGCGTTATACCGAACCGAGCCTTTCACGCATCGCGCAAGCAAATAGAGGAACAAAGCTGGATCGCCAGCGCGATTGAACTCGTCGCGCGCGCGGTAGTAGTGTTGCAGCGAGTCCGGCGTCTGCGCCATCCAAATCTGCTGATAGCGGTCGGCAATCTCGCCAGGATGGTTGATGATGAGGGATAGCAGGTCTGCCAGCGGCTTATTCAAGTCGTTTAGCCAGTAGCGTTCTGCGCGCCGGGCGGCGGCGCAGGCAACTGACACAGCGGCTGTGCCGGCAAACGGTTCCACCAGGCGCGGTGTGTGATCCGGCAGGAAACGCAGGATCATCGGCGCAAGCAGGCGCTTGCTTCCCTGGTATTGAATGGGATGCGGCACAGCCAGCGCAGGCATGACTGTATTCTACGGCACGGGTCTGCCCTATGCTCCGGCTGCGCGTCAACGCGCGGCAGCGGCGGCCTGCTGTTGCGCGTACACATCATCGGGGACGCGCACATCCTCCCACGAGCAACTGCGCGCCGGCTGCCCCGGCCCGGCCAGCTTCGGATCGCAGCACCAGTGGTCGTTGCGATACTGCTCGCGCAGGCGCTTGTCTCGCAAATCCGGCACGGTCAGCGGGACGTTGCCCTCCCAGATCGAGCGATAGCCCAGCGTGCCGGGCAGGGTCATGTCGAGCGCCTGATACACGTCGATGATGTTGGCGCCGCCGGGCCGGCCCAGAATGGCCTCCAGGAAGAAATGCATGGTGAAGAAGTCCGAGCCGCCGTGCCCGCCGATCCGCCGCGATAGTTCGGTCTCCAGGTGAGGCCGGGCGGTGTAACTGGTGTTCGTGGCGGCATGTTCGTCCCCCTCCACATACACATTGACGCGGTTGAACACCTCGCCCCAGCGATCGGTCTCCATCATGCCTTTCGTGCCATACACGGCGTACCAGATCGCCTCGGGCAAACGCTTGAAGTTGGCCCACGGCAGAAACTTGGCCGTCGCGCCGTTGCTCATCTGGCACACCATCACCGCGCCGTCGCCGCTGCGACAGCCAAAGCGGCGCTTGTTGAGGTTGGGCGTCTCGAACGCCACGACCTTCGTGGGGCGCGCGCCGGTGATGGTGACGATCGGGCCGATGGCATGCGTGCAATAGAACGTGGAAGGGACCCAGTTGCGCCAGTGATCCTTCTCGCCGCGCGTGATGTCGACCCAGATGCTCTCGCAATCGTGGACGTACTCGCCTTCACCGTGCAGGAACTCGCCGATGACGCCGGCGCGGTACAGACGCTGCATCTCCATCGTGCCGCGAAAGTAACAATAGTTCTCCGCGTAGGCGTACACCTGTTTGGGGTTGCGCTCCACGGCTTCGACCAGCGCAACTGCCTCGGCCATCGTCTGCACGGCCAGCACTTCGCTGGTCACGTGCCGGCCCGAGTCGAGCAGCCGCACCGCATACGGCGCGTGCTCGGTCGCATAGTTGGCCAGCACCACCGCGTCCATGTCGTGATTCATGAACTGGTCGAAATCGGCGTAGCAGGCAATGTTGACGCCGCACTCCCCGGCCAGCTTCTGAACGTGCGCCTGTACGCGCGGGTCATAGTCGCACACGGCCACCAGCTCCGCATCGGGATGGCGCGCCATCACGCCGATCATGGTCGCGCCGCGCCGGGCGCCGAAGACGCCCACTTTGATTTTTCGGGTCATGCTCAGGCTCCTTTCCAAAAGTCAAACTGCTGTGCGCGAATCAGCAGCCCCATGATACAGTTCCGCTCAGCGCATCGATCAGCATCGGAGGCAGCGCATGAAAATATCCGCCTTTCCCAAGTGCTACATCGACGACATCGCCGGCCGCCGCACGATGACCGTCTTTCAGTGGATCGAAATGGCGCGCGAACTCGACGCCGAGGGGCTGGAGATGTATGACGGCTTCTTCACCAGCCTCGACGACGCCTACATCGATCGGGTCGGCGACGCCATACACAACGCCGGCTTCGCCATGCCCATGCTGTGCTGCTCGCCGGACTTCGCCAACCCCGATCCTGACGCACGCCAGCGCGCCTGGGAGCGCGAATGCGAGTTGATCCGCATCACGCGCCGGCTGGCCGGCCCTCAACGGCAGGGCGAGCCGCGCCCGGCCTGCCGGGTCCTCAGCGGCCAACGTTTCCCTGAAGTGCCCGTCGAACAAGGCATTGCCTGGGTCGTCGATGCCATCACCCGGCTGATCCCCGTGGCGCGCGAGTACGACGTGACGCTGGCCATGGAGAATCACTACAAAGACGGCTTCTGGAAGTATCCGGAGTTCGCGCAGAAGAAAGAGGTGTTCCTGCGCATCATCCATGCCATCCCGGAGCGCGTCTACTTTGGCGTGCAGTACGATCCTTCAAACGCCATCGTCGCCGGCGATGACCCGCTCGACCTGTTGCGCGCCGTCAAGGATCGCGTGGTGACTATGCACGCCAGCGACCGCTATCTGGCCGAGGGCGCAACACTCGATGAATTGCGTCAGAGCGACGGCACGCTGGGCTACTCGCCCAATCTGCGGCACGGCGTGACCGGCAAAGGGTTGAACAACTACGACGCCATCTTCAGCATCCTGCGCGAGGTCGGATATGCCGGCTGGGTCAGCATCGAAGATGGCATGAACGGCATGGACGAAATGCGCGAGTCCATCGCGTTCCTCAAGCGCATGCGCGAGAAGCACTTCGGAACGCCCGGCAGGTCATGACACAATCAGGCGCGTTGTCGCGGAGACACCCAATGAATCACTGCATAACCCCGATCATCCAGATCTCGATCGACGTGACCGATTTGGACGAAGCGATGCAACTGGCGCGCGCCGCCGTGCGCGCCGGCGTGGACTGGCTGGAAGCCGGCACCCCGCTCATTCTGGCCGAAGGCATGCGCGGCGTGCAGGCCTTCCGCCGCGAGTTCCCCGGCGTGCCCATCGTGGCCGACTTGAAGACCATGGACGGCGCCGGCCTGGAGGCGGAGGTGATGTTCAAGGCTGGCGCAAACATGGTTGTGATCATGGGCCAGGCCGCCGACGCCAGCATCATCGAGCAGGTGAAGATGGCCAAACACTACAACGGCAAGGTCATGTGCGACGTGATGTTGTGCCCCGACAAGCCGGCCCGCGCGCGCCAGGCGCAAGAGATGGGCGTCGATTACATCATCGTGCACACCGGCTTCGACGAGCGCAACCACGCGCGCGAGCGCTTTGGCCGCATCCTCAGTCCGCTCGACGACCTGCCGGCGGTGCTACAGGCCGTCACCATCCCCGTGCAGGCCGTAGGCGGCCTGAGCATCGACCAGGCCGTTCAGACTTTGGAGATGGGCGCGCAGATCGTGGTGTTCGGCGCGCCGCTGGTCATCAGCGGCCACGCGTTCAAGGTGCAGGCCGGCTTCGAGGACAAACTGCGCGAGATCGCGCAGCGCGTCAAGCGCACGCGCATCGGAGGAGCAGTTACGAATCCAGAGTCATAACTGCGCGTCCCGGCGACGCGGAAATGGTAGAATTGAACATCTGTTCCAGAGCTTTTCGGGCTGCAAATCACACCGTGCGGGAGCGCGCAACACCGCTTGGCGAACCGTGACGGGCATCGCTCCCCCTCGCCCGAAACAACAGACATTCACAAAAGAGAGTTGAACGGCACAACTATGGCAGACGCAACAGCAACAACACCGCTAGCGCCCCCAGCCGACTACGGCGCGGGGCAGATTCAGGTGCTCGAAGGGCTGGAGGCCGTGCGCCGGCGCCCCGGCATGTACGTCGGCGGCACCGACAGCAAGGCCATGCACCACCTGGTCTACGAAGTGGTGGACAACAGCATCGACGAAGTGCTGGCCGGCTTCTGCGACCGCATCGAGATCATCATCCATGCCGACGAGAGCGTGACCGTCAAAGACAACGGGCGCGGCATCCCCACCGGCATCCACCCCACCTTCCGCAATAAGAAAGGCGAGCCAGTGTCCGCGCTCGAAGTGGTCATGACCCACCTGCACGCCGGCGGCAAGTTCGGCAGCGGCGCGTACACCGTGTCCGGCGGCCTGCACGGCGTCGGCGTCAAAGCTGTGAACGCCCTGTCCACCTGGTGCGAAGTCGAGGTGCGTCAGGACGGCAAGATCTTCAAGCAGACCTACAAGGAAGGCGTAGCCACCTCGAAAGTCGAAATGGTCGGCAAGACCAAAGCCAACGACACCGGCACCACAACCACCTTCCTGCGCGACGACACCATCTTCCGCGAAGATAACAGCTACAAGTTCGACCTGCTGGTGCAGCGTTTCCGCGAGATGGCCTTCATCACCCGCGGCGTGACCATCGTGTTCAAGGATGAGCGCGACGATCGGGAGATGACCTTCTACTTCGAGGACGGCATCAGCGCGTTTGTGGGATACCTCAACCGCAACCGCGACGTGCTACATCCGGTTGTGTGGGCCGATAAGAAGGTCGGCGCGATCGGCGTCGAGGTGGCGCTGCAATACACCGACGCCACTGCGTCGAGCGAGTTCTACTTCGCCAACACCATCCACACGCCCGACGGCGGCACGCACCAGAGCGGTTTCCGCAGCGCGCTCACCCGCACGCTGAACGACTACGCGCGCAAGGCCGGCATCCTGAAGGAAAAGGACAGCAACCTCGACAGCACAGACACGCTCGAAGGGCTGACCGGCATCGTCAGCATCAAACATCCCGAGCCGCAGTTCGAGTCGCAGACCAAAGTCAAGCTGATGAACACCGACGCGCGCACGGCCGTCGAACAGGTCACGCGCGAGGCGCTCTCGCAATTCCTGGAGGAAAACCCGCGCGAGGCCAAACAGATCATCGAGAAGTGTCTGGTGTCGCGCCGCGCGCGCGAAGCCGCCAAAGCCGCCAGCGAACTGGTGCGCCGCAAGAGCGCACTGGAGAGCGGCACGCTGCCCGGCAAACTGGCCGACTGCTCCGAGCGCGACCCGCTCAAATGCGAGTTGTTCATCGTCGAGGGCGACAGCGCCGGCGGCAGCGCCAAACAGGGCCGCGACCGGCACTTTCAGGCCATCCTGCCCCTGCGCGGCAAGATCATGAACACCGAGCGCGCCCGGCTCGACAAAGTGCTGTCGTCCGAGGAAATCAAGGCGCTCATCTCGGCCATGGGCACCGGCATCGGCGAGCAGTTCAACTTAGACAACCGGCGCTACGATCGCTGCGTCGTTATGACGGACGCGGATGTGGACGGATCGCACATCCGCACGCTGCTGCTCACCTTCTTCTTCCGCTACATGCAGCCATTGATCGAGAATGGGCATCTGTACATCGCGCAGCCGCCGTTGTATCGCATCGAAGTGAAGAAAACCAAAGAAGTGCGCTATGCCTATAGCGACGCCGAGCGCGACCAGATTCTGGACGAATTGCGCAAAAAGGGACTGGACACGTCGAACACCAGCCAGGTGGTGCTGCAACGCTACAAGGGCCTGGGCGAGATGAACCCGGAGCAATTGTGGGAAACCACGATGGACCCGCAGAGACGCACCATGCTCAAGGTCACGGTGGAGGACGCCGCCGAGGCAGATCGCACCTTTGACATGCTGATGGGCAACGCCGTGCCGCCCCGGCGCAAGTTCATCACCACCCACGCCAAAGACGTGCGCAACCTGGACGTGTAGCGCCGGCCCGGCGCCCCGCCCCTTCACACACCCCCGGCTGTCGGCGCGCTCTGTCGGCGCGCTCTGTCGGCGCGACCGCAGCCGGGGTTTCGCGCGCCTACTGGTATTCCTTCTTCAGCACGCCGATAAACGGCAGGTTGCGGTACACCTCGTCCACATCCAACCCATATCCAAAGACAAATTCATCGGGAATGACAAAGCCGCGATAGGCGATCGGAATATCGACCATCCGGCGCTCAGCCTTGTCGAGCAGCACGCACACCTTCAGGCTGGCCGGCTCGCGCGTTTCCAGCAGCCGCAGCACATGGTCCAGCGTGTGCCCGCTGTCCACGATGTCTTCGACCAGCAGCACGTGCCGGCCGGCGATATCCGTGTTGACATCCAGCACAATGCGCGGCGACCCGCTCGACACGCGCGCCCCCACACCATAGGACGACACCGCCATGAAGTCGATGTGATGCGGCACCGTGAGGCTGCGCATCAGGTCGGTCAGAAACACCACCCCCCCGCGCAGAATGCACAGCAAGAGCGGGCACAGGCCGGCGTAGTCACGCGAGATCTCGGCGCCCAGTTCGGCGATCCGGCTTTTCAATTGCGCTTCAGAAATCAGCACGCGCTCCAGACAGGTCTCATATCCCGACACAGGGTTGATCTTGGCCATGCGCCGAAGTGTAGCGCGAATCGCCGCTGTGGCGATCCTATAATCGCCAGCAAAGGAGTTCCATGCATCCTCAATACGACCTCAAAGCACTGCGCCAACAGATTCCCGCGCTGCAATCCTGCGTTTATCTCAACACCTGCGCCATCGGCCCCTGGCCCAATGTCACGCGCCAGGCCGTCTCCCGCGCCGCCGACATGCTGGCCGAGCCGAATCGAATGTCCAGAGAGTTCTGGGGCATTTTCAGCGCGGCGCGAGACAACATCGCCCGGCTGATCAACGCCCGCGCCGACGAAATCGCGCTCATGCAAAACACCGCCGAAGGCATGAACGTGATCGCCCATGCGCTGCCGCTCCGCCCCGGCGACAACGTTCTCATGTGCGACCAGGAATATCCCGCCGTGGTGTATCCGTTCATGAATCTGGCCCGGCTGCGCGGCATCGAAGCGCGTATCGCGCCCCACGACGGCGGCGGCCTGACCGTCGACCTGCTCGAACGCTACGCCGATGCGCGCACGCGCGTCGTGGCTGTCAGCAGCGTCGAGTTTGTGAGCGGCTTCCGCAACGACCTGGTTGGCATCGGCGAATGGTGCAAAGCGCGCGGCTTGTGGTTGATTGTGGATGGGATTCAATCGCTGGGCGCCGCGCCGCTCGACGTCAAGGCGGCTCATATCGACGCGCTGGCCTCGGGCGGGCACAAATGGATGCTGGGGCCGATGGGCGCCGGCTTCCTGTACGTCAATCGAGAGCGGCTCGATGAACTGGCGCCTCCCTTCGCCGGCGCCCTCAGCGTGGTGGACGCCGAAAACTATCTTGACTACAACCTCACCTTCCAGCCCGACGCCCGGCGATTCGAGTTGGGCGTGCCGAACACCATCGGGGTCGCCGGCCTGAGCGCCAGCCTCGATCTTCTCCTCTCGCTGGACATCCGCGCGATCGAAGCGTGGACACTGCGCCTCTCCGGCCTGCTGCTGGAACAACTAGACCGGCTCGGCTACCGGCCGTTTGTCGGCCGCGACTCGACACATCGCTCAGCCATCGTGTCCTTCAACACCCCCGACCCCGCCGGCGTGGCGGAAGCGTCTCAGCGCCTGACAGCCGCCAACGTGATTCACACCATTCGCGCCGGCAACGTCAGGCTTGGCGTTCACGCTTTCAACTCGGAGGAAGACATTCAGGCGGTGGTTGACGCGCTTGGGCCGGCCGCCGGCCGCGCGGGGTGACGCAAAAAGCCCGGCGTGCTATAGCGCCGGGCTTCAGATTTCAAGAGGACTGGCTGTGCAGTGAACGCCCGGCTTCACGCTGGAGCCGGGCATCTCAATGCAATCAGGTTGCGCTCAGGCCGCTGTATCGGGAGTAGCGTCGGCTGTCGGCTCTGTTTCGGCGGCTGCCTGGGCCGGCGTGGCCAGGGTAGTTGCCGCTGCGCCCTCCGGTGCCACAACGACATTCACCACCGGCGCAATATCCGCAGTGAGACGCACCTGAACCGGGTAGTTGCCCACCATGCGAATCGGCTCGCGCAACGCGATCTTGCGTCGGTCGAACTCCTTGCCCAGCAAGGCGCTGATTTTGTCAGCGATCTGGGCCGTAGTGATAGAGCCGTACAGCTTGCCCTTTTCCCCCGTGCGCGCGGTGAACGTGAGCGTCACGCCGTTGATGACCTGGGCGACGGCCTGCATGTCCGACTGTTCCTGCGCGCGGCGGCGCAATGCGGCGGCCTTGATGGTGTCGGCGCGCTTGATGGCGCCGGCGGTTGCCAGAACAGCCATGCCGCGTGGCAGCAGATAATTCCGGCCATAGCCATCGGCGACTGTCTTCACTTCGCCGGCCTGGCCCAGGTTGTACACATCTTGAGTCAACAAAACCTTCATAGCGATCCTCTGATGCTTGTGAGTTGCGGGCGTCGCGCGCGCGCCCTCGCGCGTCCTCGCGCGTCCTGATGCTCAGCGGCCAGACGCCAACATGACCGACCGGCGCGCCTGGACGCGGCTGGCAATCATATCGCAGAATGAGGCTTCGCACAAGCGCAGCGCGCAATGGCGCATTGGCGCAATATGCAACTACGGCTGCAAGACGGGGATCACGGCTCAGGGGCCGGCTGCTCCCCCACCGATTGGGCCTCAGAGGGTATGGCGTCAACCTGCTCGTCGGGCAGACGCATGACGTGGCTCAGCAAAGCGTTTCGCGCGGCGTCCTGCTCGGCCATTTGCTTGCTGGTGCCGTTGCCTGTGGCAACCACCTCGTTGCCGATCCAGACCTGCACAGTGAAAACTTTGGCGTGATCCGGCCCTTCTGCAGACACCAGCTTGTAGCGCGGCGTGACCGATCGGTTCGCCTGGCTCCATTCCTGAAGCTGGCTTTTGGCGTCGCGGTCCAGATTTTCCAGCAGAATGGCCGGCATGGCGCGCTCGATGATCGGCACGAAAAAGTCATAAGCAGCCTGATAGCCCTGGTCGAGATACAGAGCGCCCAACAACGCCTCGAAGGCATCGCCGAGAATGTTGGCGCGATGCCGGCCGCCGCTTTCAATTTCACCCTTGCCCAGACGAAGTCGGTCGGGCAAACCAACTTCTTCGGCAAACTGGGCCAGCGTGCCGGCCCGCACCAGAGCGGCGCGCAGCGCCGTCAGCCGGCCTTCGTCAAAATCGGGAAAGCGCTGATACAGCCAGGCCGCAGCGATGAAGTCCAGGATGGCGTCGCCCAGAAACTCCATGCGTTCGTTATCCTGCACCGGCTTGCCGCCCTCTGTCGCATGTTCGTTGGCATAGGAAGCATGGGTGAGCGCGCGCAGCAGCTTGTCTGGGTCGCGGAATTCGGGCAACATATTCATTGACGATTGCGTGATTTGCGATTGACGATTTCCAGCGCGGCGTCAATCGTCAATCGTCAATCGCAAATCGTCAATACTAAAGCGACTCGAATCGCTTGAGGATCAGCACGCTGTTGTGTCCGCCGAAGCCGAACGAGTTGTTCATGGCATGGTTGATGCGCAGGGGGCGCGTCTCGTTCGGCATCAAGTCAAGTCCGGCGCATTGCGGATCGACTTCGGTCAGGTTGCGGGTGCCGGGGACGAAACCGGTCTGAATGGCGCGCACGCAAATAGCGGCTTCCATCGCGCCGGCGGCGCCCATCATGTGGCCGGTCATGCTCTTGGTCCCGCTGACGGCAACCCGTCCGGCGTGTTCGCCGAAAACTGTTTTGATGGCCTGCGCTTCGGCCACGTCATTCAACGGCGTGGCGGTGCCGTGCGCGTTGATGTAGTCGATGTCCTGCGGGCCGATGCCGGCGCTGTTCAGCGCGCGCTGAATGGCCCGCGCGGCGCCGGCGCCGCCTTCTGCCGGCGCGATGACGTGGAAGGCGTCTGTGGTTTGCCCATAGCCGACGATCTCGGCCAGAATATTGGCGCCGCGCGCCCGCGCAAATTCGAGACTCTCCAGCGTCATGACCACCGCCCCTTCGCCAATGATGACGCCATCACGGTTCTTGTCGAACGGCTTGGGCGACTGCGAAGGCAGTTCGTTGTCGTGACTGAGGGCGCCAAGCCGGTCGAAGCTGGCTACGCCGATGAAGGTCACCGTGGCGTCCGCGCCGCCGGCAATGGCCACCGTAGCGTCGCCCCGGCGCACCATCAGATAGGCCTGGCCGAGCGCGTCGTTGCTGGTCGCGCATGCGCTCACCGGCGAATTCGACGGCCCTCTGGCGCCGATCTCAATCGCCAACATGCCCGACGCGCCGTTGTTGATCACCATCGGAATGCAGAACGGACTGATGCGGCGCGGCCCCTGCTGTTTCAGAATTTCGTACTGATCGAGCAGGGTTTGCAGACCGCCGATAGCCGTGCCGATGACAATCGCCGTATCCTCTGACAACTCCGGCGTGATCGACAGGCCGGCATTGGCGATGGCTTGTTTGGCCGCCACGATCGCGTATTGCTCGTACAAATCCATGCGCCGGAGTTCTTTGGCGTCGATGGCAACCGTAGGCTCGAAGTTCTTGATCTCGCAGGCCACCCGCACCGGCAGGCCGCTGGCATCGAAACGGGTGATGGGCGCAACGCCTGACCTGCCTTCCAACAGCGCCTGCCACGTGGTGTCCAGGTCGTTGCCCAAAGGCGTCACAGCGCCCATGCCGGTGATGACCACTCGTCGTTCGTTCATGCAAAAGCTCCTCTGTGTTTTACCAACCGGGTTTGGTCGTTCGCACGCGCCACAGCCCTTTCAGGTCCTCGATGGCGGTCGAGAGAATTTTGACGCGCGTATCCAGGTCTTCGATCCACTCAACAGGCACTTCCCAGATGCGATAGCCGCGCTGCTCGGCGCGGATCAGCAATTCTGAATCGAAGAACCAGTTGTTGTCGACAATGTGGGGGATCAGGTCGCGCACGGCCTGCCGGGTGAGCGCCTTGAAGCCGCATTGCGCGTCGGAGAAGCGCCGGCGCGGAAACATGAGTTTGACGATGAGGTTGTAGCACCGCGAGATGACTTCGCGCTTGAGCTGGCGGGTCACGCGGGCGCCGCGCATCAGGCGCGAGCCGGTTGCCACGTGGTACTCGCCGCGCGCCAGCGGCTCGATCATGGGCATAAAATGTCTGAGATTGGTGGACAGGTCAACGTCCATGTATGAGACGATATCGGCCTGCGACGCGGTCCAGGCGGCTTTCAGCGCCCGTCCGCGCCCTTTGGCGTCCAGGTGAATCCAGGTCACCTCTTGCGGATATCGTTCGGACAACGACCGGGCAATCTCCAGGGTGCGATCCTTCGAGGCGTTGTCCGCGATCATGATGCGCCAGCGATAGGGGCAACTGGTCTGCAAAAACGCCCGCAGTTTGGTCACACTGGGTTCCAGATCTCGCTCTTCGTTGTATACCGGGATGATGACATCAACTGTGGTGGCCGGCGCTGCGCCCGCCGCTTCGCCAGGCGCTGGACGAGACAGGGGCGAACGCGACGTGGAAGGTGAGGATGCCGTGCTCAAGAATTTGCTCCGCGCTGATTATATTGCAGCCTTTGCAGGCGTTTGCAGATCGCAACGTTCGCCGGCCTGTCGTTCGGGTTCAGCGGCAGGCAACGCCGGGCAGCCGATAGGCAAGCAGCAAGCCGGCGCCAACCATAACGACCACGAGGCCAAACACGACCGCGTAGGGCAATGCGCCGGACAGCGAGCCGGCCAGCGCATCAATCATGGCGCCGCCCAGCACCGGCGTGAGCGACGCCACGCCGCTGACCGTGTTGAACACGCCGACATAGGTCGCGCGATGCCGCTCCGGGGCGTTGTCCATCACGTATCCCAGATACCCCAGCACCAGCGAATGCGCCACCGCCCCATTCAACCCCACAGCCAACAGTGTCAGAAAATAGGCCGCGTCGGGCGCCTGCGCGGACACAAAAGGCAGCAGCGCCAGCGCCAGGCACAGCGCCGGCGCCGCAAATTGCATAGTCGAAGACGCCTGCAACACGCGGCGCGTGCCAAAACGATCGTGCTGCCAGCCAAATAACACAATGCCCGCAATGCTGCCGAGGATATAGGCCAGGCTGAACACACCGATGGATGAATCCGGCAGATTCAGTTGCTCGCGGCTGAACACAACATAGAACGGCGCGGCCATGGCCTCGACCGAGGTCAACAGGCGCGCCAGCAGAGTGCGCCGGAACAAGCCGTCCGAGGCCAGAATTCCCCGCAGGTCGGCAAAGAAGCTGGATTGCTGAGACTGCTGGACGGCCTCTTCGGTGACCGGGTTCTCGCACAGAAAGAACACGATGATGAGCGACAACATGAACCCCGTCCAGGCGCAGGTGAAGATGACGGCATAGTTGAGCGGGAAAGGCAAACCGTCCGGCGCAAGAATCCGC
>DAOTYS010000502.1:0-1964 GCA_034434575.1 Thermoflexales bacterium | reverse complement strand
CCGCCATCAGCGACATAGGCGAAGAAGGCGGTGCGGCCATCAAATTGTTCACGATCGGCTTCGGCGACGACGCCGACAAGGATGTGTTGAAACGGCTGGCGGAGTCAACCGGCGGCAAGCACTACGACGGCAATCCCGCCAATATCAACAAGGTCTACGCGGAGATCGCCACATTTTTCTGAAAACGCCGTTGCCTGCATTTGTCTCTCGCGCGGGTGAGTGATACAGTGCGCTCATATACACCACGCTGACAGGAGAACTCACCCATGCTGAACAAACAGGACAGGGCCATCATACGTGAGCTGGCCGCCCAGGTTGCTGAGATTGCCGCCCTGCCGGCGCAGGAGGAAAAGCGCGCCCTGTGGCGCAAATTAAACGGCCTGCGCCCCGAGCGCCCGATGGTGATGATCGACCAGGTCTGCTGGAACGAGATGGACTTCAACGGCGAGCTAACCCTGCGTTGTGAAGACCCTGAATGCCGGCAGTACGAAGACGAGCTGCGGCGCACGCTCTACCAGTGGCGGCACTTCCCGGTCGATATGGTGGTCGAGCCATTCGTGCGCGTAAACAAAGCCATCCACAACTCCGGCTTCGGCATTCAGGTCGAAGAAAACACCGCCGTCACCGATCCGACCAACTCAGTGGTCGGGCATGCCTACATCAATCAGTTTCAGACCGACAAAGACCTGGAGAAAATTCGCCGGCCTGTCATCTGCCACGACGAAGCCGAGACCGCCCGCCGGCTGGCCGTGGCCCACGAGCTGTTCGACGGCCTGCTGGAGGTGCGCGCATGGGGCGCCGACCCATACCTCTCGCTGTGGGATCCCATCAGCACCTGGATGGGCGTAGAGAACGCGCTGTTTGCACTGATTGACCGACCCGAATACATGCACGCGCTGGTGGGCCGGATGACAGACGGGTATCTGTCCATGCTCGACCAGTTGGAAAGCCAGGGCTTGCTGTGCGGCCCGCAAAGTTTGATCCACTGCACCGGCGCGTGGACAGACGAGCTGCCGGCGCCCGGCTACGACCCGGCCCGCCCGCGAACCAAAGACATGTGGATGTTCGGCCTGGCACAGATGTTCGCCACCGTGTCGCCCAAAATGTTCAAGGAATTCGAGGTGGACTACGCCAGCAAGATTTGCGCCCGATTCGGGCTGGTGTATTACGGCTGCTGCGACCCGCTGGACGGCAAGATGAACGAAGTGCGCCTGATCCCCGGCGTGCGCAAGGTGTCGATGAGTCCATGGGCCGACCAGGCGCGCGGCGCTGCCGAGATCGGCGACGATTACGTCTTCTCGCGCAAGCCAAACCCGGCGTTCCTGGCCTGGGATCGCTTCGACACAGAGATGGTGCGCGATGACCTGATCGCCACCCGGCAGATCTGCGAAAAGCACGGCTGCCCGCTCGAATTCATCCTGAAGGACATCAGCACAGTGCGCTATGAGCCGCAGCGGCTGTTCAAGTGGGCCGAGATTGCGATGGAAGTCGCCGGCGGATAGCAATACGGACTACAATTCGCGCACTGGATTCCGTTCGACGTTCACCCAACAACCGGAGGCGACATGGATAAGTTCCCGCGCACCGAAGTCGGGGGCGTTTCGCTCTCGCGCATGATTATTGGCACCAACTGGTTCCTCGGCTGGAGCCACACCACCTCGGCCAGGGACGATTTCATCAAAGAGAACATCGCCGACCGCAAGAAAATCGCCGACATTCTGGAGGTGTTCTTCCGCGCCGGCGTGGACACCATCATGGGCCAGATCCAGCACCCGCCGCTGGCCGACGCGATCGCCGAGGCCGAAGACCGCACCGGCGTGGGCTGCATCATCGTCTCCACGCCGCACTTCCCGATCAGCCCCGACACGCCGGCGAAGGGCTTCGATGAAGGCGCGGTCGAGCAGATTCTGGTTCAGCAGGCCCGGCGCGGCGCGACGTTCTGCATGCCGCACCAGGGCACGACC
>DAOTYS010000501.1:0-3930 GCA_034434575.1 Thermoflexales bacterium | reverse complement strand
TCCAACGCCCCAATCTTCTCGATTTCCACCACCACCACATCGCCATCCTTCAACCACAGCTTCGGCTCGCGGCTCATGCCAACGCCGAAGGGCGTGCCGGTGCTGATCAAGTCGCCGGGCTGCAAGGTCATGAAGCGGCTGAGATGGGCGATCAACGTGGCGCAACTGAAGATCATTTCTTTGGTGTTCGAGTCCTGCACCGACTGCCCGTTGAGGATGCAACGAATCGCCAGCGTCTGTGGATCGGGAATGTCGTCGGCGGTGACCAGAGCCGGGCCAATTGGGCAGAAGCCATCGAGCGTCTTGCCCAGCGTCCACTGTTTGCCGCCATCGGTCAACTGCACGTCGCGCGCGCTGATATCGTTGACACAGGTGTAGCCGCCGACGTATTGCAGCGCCTCAGCCTCGCTCACACGGTAGCAGGGCTTGCCGATGATGACGCCCAGCTCGGCCTCATAGTCCACTTCGCGGCTGGCGTCGGCGTGCCAGGCGATGGTGTCGCCGGGGTTGGCCAGGGCGTTGGCAAACTTGGCGAAGATGACCGGCCGCGTGGGCACAGCGGCGCCGGTCTCGCGGCAGTGATCCATGTAGTTCAGACCGATGCAGATCAGGCTGCGCGGGGTGATCGGCGCGCGCAGGCGCAGGCCGCTGAGCGGCATCCGTTTGGCGCCGGGATTGGCCGCAATGCCGGCCGCGTGCTGGCGAGCGGTCGGCTCACTCATGATGCGCAACACATCGCCGGCCCCGCTCACGTCTACCACGGCGTCGCCATTCACCACCGCGCCGGCGCGCAAGTTGCCGTTCTGCTCATACGTCACCAGTTTCATGCGTGTCTCCTTGTGCGAGTAATCCCCTACAATTCGGTGTGCAGATTGTAGCCGCACGCGGGCTTTGGCTGAACAACGCGCAAGACAGCGCGCACCGAGGCCGCGCGGCAATACGCAATACGAGATACCCAACACCCTGTGAGGAGCAAAAATGGTGATTCCCCCCGACTACGAAGCGCGCGTGTACGCCGGCGTCCTGGGCAAGATTATCGGCGTGTACCTGGGCCGGCCTTTCGAGGGCTGGAGCTACCAGCGCATCATGCGCGAACTCGGCGACGTGGACTACTACGTGAATGACCGCATCGCGCATCACCCGCCGCTCGTCGTCACCGACGACGACATCAGCGGCACGTTCACGTTCGTGCGCGCGCTGGCTGACTACGCCGACGTGTTGCGCGGCAACCTGCGCGACATCACGCCGGCCATGATCGGCCAGACCTGGTTGAACTACCTCATCGAGCGGCAGACCATTCTATGGTGGGGCGGCATGGGCAATTCCACCGAACACACGGCCTATATGCGCTTGAAACAGGGCATACCGGCCCCGCGCAGCGGCTCGATAGAGATGAACGGCAAAGTCGTCGCCGAGCAGATCGGCGCGCAGATTTTCATCGACGGCTGGGCCATGGTCGCGCCGGGCGACCCCGGCCTGGCGGTGGACCTGGCGCGCAAAGCGGCCAGTGTCAGCCACGACGGCGAGGCCATCTACGGGGCGCAGGTTCTGGCGGCGATGGAGGCGCTGGCGTTCGTCGAGCCGGACATGGACAGATTGTTCGACGCCGGCATGTCCTTCATCCCCCACGATTCGGTCATATATCGGCTGCTCGCCGACATCCGCAACTGGCGCGCCAAAGACAACGACTGGCGCGCCACGCGCCAGCGCATCGAAGATCATTACGGGTATGACAAATACGGCGGCAACTGTCACATGGTGCCCAACCATGCTGTAATTGCGCTGGCGCTGGCCTATGCCCCGGACGATTTTCAGCAGGCCCTGCTGATCGCCAACACATCCGGCTGGGACACCGACTGCAACGCCGGCAACGTCGGATGTCTGATGGGCATCAAGCTCGGCCTGGCCGGCATCGACAATAGCCCGGTCGATTGGCGCGGGCCGGTGGCCGACCGCCTGTACCTGCCCACTGCCGACGGCGGACGCACTATCACAGACGCAGTTCAGGAAGCACTGCGGATCAGCCGGCTGGGCCGCGCGCTGGCGGGACAGACTGCGGGTCCAGCCTACATCAACCCCGCCCAGCGGTTCTGCTTTGAATTTCCCGGCTCAGTGCAGGGCTTCCAGGTCGAAGGGAACCACACAACGCTTCAGAATGTCGCGCGGCCCAGCGCCACCGGCCAGCGCAGCCTGGCGATCCAGCTGGCCGCAGCCACCCCACCCGCAGGCGTGGCCGTTCACACAGCCACGTTCATCCCCCCTGACGCGCTGAATATGCCCAGCTACCGTCTGATCGCCTGTCCCACGCTGTACCCGGGCCAGATAGTGCAGGCCAGTGTCTCTTCGGACATTGCCGCGTCGGTCAACTTGTTTGTGCGCGTGTATGGGGCCGGCGACGCGCTGGAGACGATCGACAGTCAGGAGGTGGAATTGCGCGCCTACGAATCGACCTCGCTCGACTGGCACTTGCGCGAGATTCCTGGTGGATCGCCGATTGCTGAGGTGGGGCTGCGCATCCGATCGGCCAACGCCGGCGCCGTCTACCTGGACAATCTGACCTGGAGCGGCGCGCCGGATGTGACGTTCACCCGCCCGCCGCACAATGGCACGATGTGGCAGCGCGCCTGGGTGAAGGCGTGCAACGATGCCCTGTTTGGATGGGACAGCGCCATCCGGCTGTGCCAGGATGCCGGGGCCGGCATGGGTCTGCTGATTCAGGGCGAGCGAGAATGGGCCGGCTACACCGTGCAAGCGCGCATCACCCCGCATCTGGCGGCGTCCGCCGGCGTCGCCGCGTGCGTGCAAGGGTTGCAACGCTACTATGCGCTGGTGTTGTGCGACGACCAGAAGATCCGCCTGGTGAAGCGGCTGGAGGGGCTGCACCTGCTGAGCGAAACGCCTTTCACCTGGCAACTCGACGAGGAATATGAACTGAGCCTGACCACGCAGGGCGACCGGCTGATCGGCAAGGTGAACGGGCAGACGGTGGTGGATATGCGCGACACCATCCGGCCATTCCTGTGCGGCGCGGCAGGGCTGGTGATCGAAAGCGGCCGGCTGGATTGCGACGCGGTGGCTGTGACGCCGGCTTATGTGTGAGTTCGCGCTGAGCATTTTCAACGGGAAAACGATGTCAATGAACACCGCCTTATCCTCAAACAATACGGTCATTTCGGTGGCCAATCTGGCCAAGTCATTCGGCGCTGCGAAGGCCGTTCAGGACGTGAGTTTCGACGTGCGCGCCGGCGAGATATTTGGCCTGCTCGGCCCGAACGGCGCCGGCAAGACCACCACCATCCGCATGATCCTGGATATCTTCAAGCCGGACAAGGGCGCGATCAGCGTGCTGGGCGGACCGATGAGCGAGGAAAAGAAAGCGCGCATCGGCTATCTGCCGGAGGAGCGCGGTCTGTACAAGGACTTGACTGTCGAGCAATGCGTGACGTACCTGGCCGAACTGAAGGGCGTCTCGCGGCCCGACATCAAAACTCGGGCAGCGCGATTCTTCGAGCAATTCGACCTGACCGAGCACCGGCGCAAGAAAGTCAACGAGCTGAGCAAAGGCATGCAGCAGAAAGTGCAGATCATCAGCACCCTGATCCACAAGCCGGCGCTCGTCATCATCGACGAGCCATTCAGCGGGCTGGACCCGGTCAACACGCGGCTGGTGCAGGACTTGCTGCTCGATCAGCGCGCGCAGGGCGCCACGATCGTCATGTCCACTCACCTGATGTACCAGGTGGAGGAGATGTGCGACCGGCTGGTGCTCATCGACCACGGCAAGACCGTGCTGTACGGCGGCGTGGACGAAATCCGCCGCAGCCATGCGGATCGCGCCGTGCGCGTGGTGGCCAAAGGCGAGCTTCCGCCTATTCCCGGCGTGATCGAAACCTCGCGCAAGGGCAACGCGCGCACGCTGGCCCTGCCGCG
>DAOTYS010000500.1:0-2425 GCA_034434575.1 Thermoflexales bacterium | reverse complement strand
GTACAGCGTGGTGGCCACCGCGTCGGCGCTGACCTGCATCAGATCCGGCACTTCGCCCCCGCCCTGCACAGCCGCCACCAGGTTCAACACCATCTTGTCCCACGCCTGCGGCTGGTTGACCCACTTGAATTTGCCCTTGAATTCTTCATTGAACAGCGGAATGGTCTTGCGCAGGTATTCGTTGCCCACGCGCTCATCGGACTTTTCGTCGGTGTTGGTTTCGTCGTATTGGTACCAGGTGACAAATGTGGATTCGCCGCCTTCCGCCGGCGCTTCAGTTGCCGCCGGCGCCTCGGTTGCCGCCGGCGCCTGGGTCGGCGCGGTGGTGGCTTCGGCCGCCGGCGCCTGGGTCGGCGCGGGCGCTCCGGCGCAGGCGGTCAGCACGGCTGCGGTCAACACCCCGCTCAACAGCGCCAGACTGCGATGTTTGACTTCTCTTGTCCTAAGCATAGTCTCGATCTCCTCCAGATTGAACCCGAATATGAAACGACCAACTGAGCAACATGAATTAACGACCTCTGACTGAGACCTGCATGAAAAACAGGACTCGAATTCCCTGAACTTGCCTGCCTGGAGATCACCTCCTTTACGGTCTCACGTGGACCAAGCGCAATCGAGGCGCTTGTGTGAGCAGGTAGTCACACGCCAGATCGTCATGCGAGCCGGCGACCTTGCGGTGACGCCGCGAGTTTAACACCCTGTCATTAGCTGGTCAAGCGCGGTTAAGGCGCCCCGAAATTGGCAATGAAGTAAAACCCGCCGTTCCCGGCGTCGGCAATCCCGAACCCGACTTCGGCGTAGCGTGCCGACAGGATATTCAGCCGGTGCGGGCCATCAGGGTATTCCTGGTGAAACCACATGTCGAATACCCGGTCGGGCGAGCGCCCGAACGCCCAGTTCTCGCCGGTGATGCGGCCTGTGAACCCGGCCCGCGCGATGCGAACCCGCGAGGTCGAGCCGTCCGAGGCGGTATGGCTGCCAAAGCCGCGCGTTGCGCAGTCCTGGGCGTGGAGTTGGGCGGCTTGTTGCAGCAGCGGCGACATGACCAGCAGCGGAACGCCGGCTGCCGCGCGTTCGGCGTTGTGCAGTTCGAGCAGACGCGCCCGGAACGCATCGGCCCCGCCAATGTCTGAATAACTGATCTGAGGGGGCGGCGGCGCAGCAGCTCTGGCAGCCGGTTCTGCCGTCGCCTGGTTCGATCGGGCTGGCGCTGCCGCGACTGCCTGCCCCGGCTTCGCTGTTGGCTCCGCCGCCACGAACAGCGTCGTCATGGGCACCACCAGCTTCTGGCCGATGTGAATGGCGTCCACGTCGGCGATCTGGTTGACGCGCGCCATGACGCCGGCGCTCACGCCATACAACTGCCCGATGCCCGACAGAGTCTGTCCCGCCTGCACGATGTGCACCATCCAGAAGGCGCTCTCGTCCGGGTCCATTTTCTCCGCCGGAATAGTGAGGGTATCGCCCAGCCGGACAATCTGCGATTCGCCCATGCCGTTTGCCAGTTGAATCGCCGCCATGGAGACGTTGTGCCGGTAGGCAATGGCGAGCAGCGTGTCGCCTGCCTGCACGGTGTATTGGACGGCGGCCGGCGTCGGCTGTGGCGTGGCCGACGCCATCGGCGTAACCGGCGGTGTCGGCGTCAGAGTTGCATCGCTATCTGGCGCGCGGGTCGGCGCGCGGGGTGTGAGTGGCGCCGCAGTAGGAATCGACGCAATCGTTGTGGCGGCCAGCGCCCGCATGGCGGCGGCGTCCACCGTCGGCGCCGGGGTGGCCGGGCTGCAGGACACGGCAAGCAGCGTCGCCGCCAGAGATGCCGCGACGACCCGCGTCCGATTGCCCATTTGCGCCTGATCTTGTCTATCCATCGCTCCGCGATTATAAAGATGGGCATGGTGTGACCCTATGAGCGACAGCATGTCCATCTCCTTCGGATGGCGCTTGCCCGGCGATGCCCGGCTGAAAGTGACTTTTGCGGCTGAGGTCGTGGCGTATCAGGCAGACAAAGACCGCTGGCTGATCCGGCTGAAAGGGCCGGCGCCGGCGCTTGACCCCCGCATCCCGGCTGACATCCGGCAAGCCATCGAGAATCTGCCGGGCCGATGGGTCTATGTGCCCAACGAGGCGCGCAACGGCCTGACCTTGCCGTTGAAACTGGAGACACTGAGCGGGCGCATTCGTTACTTCTACGCCGAGGATCCGCGCCAGGCGCAGTCGGATCAAACCTGACGCGCTTTCAGGGATGCCGGCCTTTTAGCTGATGGGGGGCCGCCGGCTTTATGGTGCTTTCTCCACCACGGTGTTTGCGATTTCCACCAGCAGGTCCGTGCCCGGCTCGCTGCGCGCGCTGAGGATCGTGCCGGAAAATTGCACGGTCTCTCCCGGACTGAACTGCGTCGCCGCATCGATCGCCACATCCAGTCGC
>DAOTYS010000499.1:0-1998 GCA_034434575.1 Thermoflexales bacterium | reverse complement strand
CGAGCTGGGCATCGGCGTCCAGGTTGGCGGCGCGCACGCTGAAGACCGGGTAGTGGAAGTTGTAGGCCCACAGCAGGCTGCCGTCCTCGGCGTTCAGCGCATACAGGTAGCCGTTGTCCGAGGCGGCCAGGATCTCGTCCTGGTTGTCGTTGTCGATGTCCGCGACAACCACCTCGTTGATGGCGGCCAGCCGCGCCGCGCCGGGGCAGAGCTGCTCCACAAGCGGCACCTGCGGGCCGCTGTAGGACACGGGCAGCCTGATATCCGACGCGCACGTGCCGGTGTTGAAGGCCACGCCCAGCCCGCGCGTGTAGATGTCGCTGCCGTTCACCCCGCTCATCGCGCCGAGCACGCCCAAAGTCGTGGCGTATACGCCCTCCAGCCCGCCCTCTGCGGTGCTAACCTCAGCTACAGCGCCCATGCTCACCACACTATCAACAATCTGCCGCGTAAACGCGAGCGTAGCGCTGATATTGTATTCCGCGACGGAAAAGGTGCCTTCACTGCTCCCCACAGCGAAAACTTCCAGCGCCGAATCACCGTCCAGATCAGCCAGGATGGTTTGAGCCAATGCATGCATCGGCCGCGCGGCCGAGACAATCGTATTGCCATTCGCGCCACTGAATATTATTAATGCGCTTGCTCCGACCACCAAAACCATGTCATCCGCGCCATCCCCGTTTATATCGCCCCCAACCACCGGAGGCCGTGAGGCGTTTAGCAAAACTGGCCGCAACCATAAAAGCGACAAGGCACTCCCATTCCATGCCAACGCATACCCTGGCCTTGAGGGCCACCTCCCCAGGCTGACCAGCATCTCATCCGGACCGGTGTTGACGTTGAATTGGCCCACAGCTTGCAACCAGGGATAGTCCACCGCATTTGGGAAAGTGTAGTCACCCAGCGCCTGCTCGACTCCGGTCAGCGGATTCTTGCGCACCAGCCGCAGCGTGTAGGTCGGTGCCTGCGCAACGTCGACCACTGGGTACTCCCAGGCGCTGTCCCCGTCCAGGTTCACCGGATGCCATTGAACCGGCAGCCGGACTCCCCAGCGCCAGTTCACCAGCGGCGGCAACTGCTGCGTGGCCGTGTAAGGGTCCAGGTTGACCAGCCGTCCGCTGCCGTCCTGGAAGATCACCTCGTTCTTGTTATCGCTGTTGGTGTCCACCACGTATGGGGCGGTGGCGCCGGCGCCGGCATAGACGCGGCGCTGGAGGGCCAGCGTGCGGTCGAGATAATACAGGTAGCCGTCATCCCCGCCATAGAGCACCTCGGGCGTGGCGGGGTTGCCGTCCATGTCACCCACACGCCGCACCGCCACGCCAACACCCGCCGGAGGGGTGTAGGTGTAGAGCGTGTTGCCGTTCGTCCCGTCCAACACGCGCAGTGTCTGGCTGGGCGCTTCTCCGATGACGACCAGCACATCCCGGAACCCGTCCATGTTGAAGTCACCCGCCGCACTGGCCACACCGCTCACCGGCTGCGTCCACAGCAGGCTCAGCGCATGGTCGTACACCTGCACCGAGGTCGTCTGATTACCCTGCGTGCCGCACAGGATCAGCTCATCGCCCGGCGATGCGGCGGTCAGGTTGGCCCCCGATCCCCCACCCAGGCAGAGGTTACGGCCGACCAGCGTGGCCAGCACCGTCCCATTCGCGCTGATCACCTCGGTGCGCCACTCGTTGTCCAGCGCGCCCAGGTACGACCAGGCCAGCTCACGATCCCCCGCCCCGTCCAGATCGAGCACTGCCCGGTTCCAACCGGCCTGATAATTAACAGCATTGGTTATGGTGCGCCACCAGTGCGCTGTCACGGTGTAAGTCGGCGCAGGCCCCACGCTGTGCAGCGCCACCTGGGCACGGTTTGCCCCTCCCGAAGTCCAGACGCCGAAGATTTCCCGGCCGGGCACGCCGGTCAAAACATCACTGACAACAATGCGCGGGAACATGGACACCGACGTGATCACCCAGGTGGGCAGATAGGTCTGCACCGTGATCC
>DAOTYS010000498.1:0-3400 GCA_034434575.1 Thermoflexales bacterium | reverse complement strand
CCGGCTCGCCGCCGCCCGGCGCAATGGCGAACACGCCGGCTTGCTTCACCGTGTGTTGCGGCGAGGCGTGATACACGATGCGGCTGCCATCGGGCGACCAGCACGGCGAACTGCACTCCATATTGCCCTGCGTCAGGCCATACACCCATCCGCCCTCGAACGGCACAGTGGCGATCTGCGTGGCCCCGTTCTTGTAGGTGCAGAAGGCGATGGTGTTGCCGTCGGGCGAAAAGGCCGGCTCGGCGGCGTCGGCGTGCAGATCGGTCAGGGCGCGCGGCAGACTGCCCTCTGCCGAGACGATGTACAGGTTGCTCACCTCATTGTCATAGCAGCCATACAACAACCACCGGCCATCCGGCGACCACACCGGCGGCTCGTCCTCCCACCAGTTCACAAAAGGCCGGTTGAACGTCAGTCGCTGTGGGAAACCGCACCCGTCTGCGCTCACCAGCCATAGATCGCTATAGCCGTTGCGATCCCAGTAGAACGCCACGCGTGTGCCATCGGGAGAGACGGCGTGATTGTGGGCGCGCTCCCAGCCATTGATGACCAGCTCAGGCCAAAGCCCTTCTGGCGGTTCGGCGTCGGGCAACGCGAGCGACTGGATGCCGTTGTGATCTTCCATCGCCCGGATTCTACCGGCTGGCGATGTGATGCGCGGCGTATGCGGCGACTCAATCCCCGGCCTGATCTTCGCGCGCCTGCAGGCCGGCTTGCGGGGCGACGATCTTCGCCAGCGCCGCCGGGTCATGCAGCTCTTCAAAATGCTGGCCGATCGGCGGCAGGGTCGGCGCAACCGTCACGTGCTCGAACCCCAGGCCGCGCGCGATGGCCGCGACGGTGGCGGCAGCCTGCTGGCCGGCTTTCTCCAACAGGCCTTTCTCCAGCGCGGCGTTGACCATCGCTTCCATAGCCTCGCGCCGCGCCGACTCCATCAGCCGGATGTCGCGGGCGCTGAACCAGCCGGTCTTGTGCGAGACGACATGCGTCAGCGATTCGTCGACGTACACCATCAGCACTTTGGCCGGCGGCAGGGTGATCTCGACCGCCTTGCGCGCCGCGTCCATGCGCACATCTGCTTCGCGCAGATGCTTCAGGTTCACCCCGGCCACCACGCGCACGCCGACGTCCATCACCAGCTCTTCGCCGCGCAGCCGGTCGTGCAATGGCTTGATCGGGTTGTCGTCGGCGGCGCGGTTGCGCTCCTTGCGCACCGACACCGCGCCGATCTGCGCGTAGCTGACCAGCGCGGCTGCGCGAATCTCATTGACCAGAACCGCCGGCGTGACGCGCGTGGTGAGGATGCCGGGCTTCGACCCGGCTTTGGGCGCCGGCTTCACCCGCGCGGCGATGAACAGCGCCACCAGGCAGCCGAACACGATGCCGGCCGCCATGATGACCAGAATGTTGGCGTTGCTGAGGTTGAAGGCCAGAAAGAACAGCGCCGCCGCTGCAACGAGCAACAGCGCATACAACCAGGCGTCGCGGGCAATGGCGCGCAGCGAGCGCATGAATCCAGGCCACCAGATTCCCGGAGTCTTCAAGACTCCGGGAATCTGAGGGAATCTGACATCACCATCAGCGATGGTGATACACGCTCCAGCCCAGGTACTTGTCGAGCGCTTCCTCGACCGGGTCGGCCACGTTCGACAGGTTGATCGCCACGTGGTGCTCGTAGCCGTTCTCGCAAATGAAGCGCAGCAGGTCCTGCATGTTGGCGATCTCGATCACGCCGTAGCCGCCAAAGGTCAGCATGGGGTCGTTGGTCATCTGGCCCTCGCCCACGTAGGCCGTGATCTCGCCCAATGCGTCGTCGGTGCTGACCCGGCAGAAGGTGACGGGGTCGGCCTTGACGCGGCCGTACATCGTGCCATAGGTGTTCTCGGCCCCGACGGTGCCGGCGATGATCTCCTGGTAGTCCATGATCGGGATGTCGGTGAACACCTGCTTGGGCAGGTTGGAGCAGTGGAACACCACAGCCTTGTTCGGGTCGTCGCCGTAGTTGTTGTTCCAGTCGACCAGCGCGCTGGGCTTGCCCGACGCCAGGGCCATGGCGTACATGCCGACCACGCCGGCCACGTCGGTCTCGCAGGCAGATGAGGCCAGGTCGTTGCTCAACATGCTCATGATTGTGCAGGGCACGATGCCGAAGAACTCTTCCATCGAGGTCCAGCACTGGATGGCCGTCATATCCAGCCGGGCGTCTTCCATCCAGCGGCGAATGACCACGCCCAGCTTGGCCATCTTGTTCAAGGCTTCGGCCGGCACATTCGCGCCGACGTTGGCATAGGCCCGGATCATCTCGCGCTGCTCTTTGACCGCCGGCTCGTCGTCCTTCATGCGCGCGATGCGCCCGAAGGCTTCGCTCAGGTCGAGCGTCTCGACGCTGATGCCGCTCAGCTCGAACAGCTTCTCGCTGTAGCGCACGGTGTTGAAGGCAGCGGGCCGCGCGCCCAGCATCCCCACGCGCGCATTCTTCAGACCTTTGACCACGCGACAGGTGGCGACGAAGTTGTGCAGGTCTTTCTTGAAGCTGGGGCTGTTCGGGTCCACCGTGTGCAGCGTGGTCAGCGTGTATTTGATGCCGTACTGGCTGAGGTTGTTGCAGGCCGACATCTTGCCGCAGAATGAGTCGCGGCGATCCTTGATCGTCATGCGGTCGGCGGTGTCGGGAAAGGCGTGCACCAGCACCGGCACGTTCAGGCCGGCCCAGCGCAGCGTGTCGGCGATCGGGCGCTCTTCGCCGAAGTTCGGCAGCGTGAGCAGCACGCCGTCGATCTCATCGCGGTGCGCTTTGAACAAGTCAGCGCATTTCTGCGCGTCGTTCATCGTTTGCACCGCGCCGTGCAGCGTGTCTTCCGGCGTCAGACAGACGGCATTGATGCCCTCCTGTTCCAGCAGCGCCAGAATGGTCTTGCGGCCCGAATCGGCCAGATGCTTGGGGAAGAATCCACGACTGCCGACGATCACACCGAGGGTTGGCTTTTTGTTGATTTTCATAGTCTCTCCTGTCTCTCCTGATTGACGATTCTCAGCGCCGTTTGTCCGTGTTCCGTCGTCTGCGCTCTGTCGTCTGTGCTCTGTAATCTGTGCTCTGTCATTTTAGCGCCGCGCGCAGGATGCGCAGCCAGTTGCCGCCCATGATGTCGGCCACCTGCGCTTCGGTGTAACCCTTGCCCAGCAAGGCGTCGCCGATCTTGCACAGGTCGCGCGACGAGTCGAACTCGGCCGGGATGGCTTCCACGCCGAATCCACCGTCGAAGTCACTGCCGATGCCGGCGTGAGCATGGCTGCCGGTGAGCTGGCACACATAGTCGATGGCGCGCGTGACGTGCTCCAGCGTCACGTCGTTCTTGTTGCGCATCCCCTCGCGCCCCCAGCCGTCCAGCAAAAAGCCGTT
>DAOTYS010000497.1:0-5689 GCA_034434575.1 Thermoflexales bacterium | reverse complement strand
GCTGGTCGAGCCAAATATGGAAATTCGCGTCACCCGGGTGAGCCATGACATTGTGATCAACCAGGACGTGATTCCGTTTGATACGCGCTGGACTGGAAATTCAGACATGGAGCTGGACACCCAAGCACTGGCTCAGGAAGGCGCGCCTGGTGTGCGGGAACGGCGCACCCTCATCACCTACGAAGACGGCGCGGAAGTGAAGCGTGAAGTCATCGCCGACTTCGTGGCGCGCGAGCCGCAACCCAGGATTTACAACTACGGCACCAAGATCGTTGTCCGCACGCTGGACACCCCGAATGGGCCGGTTCAATACTGGCGCGTGCTGCGCATGTTGGCCACGTCCTATTCAGCCAGCACCGCCGGCGTAGCAACCAGCCGGCCCTGGTATGGCAAGGCGCGTTGCGGCATGGCCATGCGTCACGGCATCGTGGCTGTTGATCCCCGCGTCGTTCCGCTGGGCACCAATGTCTATGTTGAAGGCTATGGGCCGGGCTATGCCTGCGACACCGGCAGCGCCATCCTCGGCAAGCGCATTGACCTGGGTTACGACGACAACAATCTCGTGTTGTGGTACCGCTGGACCAACGTCTACCTGCTGACCCCCGTCCCCGACAACGTGAAGTACATTCTGGACTGAAACGATCGGGCTGCGTGTCACGGCCAGCAACAGCGCCCTGTTTCACGTGAAACAAGCACAGCCGGGTATGCCTGGGCTGTGACATACCCTTCATCCAATGTCCACCCGCCAACGCCTGAACGCCCTCGGCATTGCGCCGCGCAAATCGCTGGGCCAGAACTTTCTGACCGATCCCAGCACCGCGCGCGCCATAGTCGCCACTGCCCAAATCGATCCCGGCGATCTGGTGATTGAGATCGGGCCGGGCATCGGCGCACTCACGCAGTTTCTGGTGCGGCAGGCTGGCCATGTCATCGCCATCGAGCTGGACCAGCATCTCATACCAGCGCTGCAAGCGGAGTTGGGCCATCCGGCCAACTTGACCATCATTCACGCTGACGCGCTGGAGGTGGATTACAAAGCTATCCGTCAAACCAGCGGCGCAGATGCCTGCCCCCCAGACGCCCCCGTTCGAGTCGTCGGCAATCTGCCGTACTACATCACTTCAGCGCTGATTCGGAGGTTGCTGGAGTCGCAATTGAAGCCGGCACTGATCGTCCTGACGGTGCAGATGGAGGTCGCTCAGCGCATGATCGCCGGGCCTGATGAGATGAGCCTGTTGGCAGTCAGCGTCCAATTCTACGGTCAACCCAGGCTGGTGATGCGCGTCAGTCCATCCGCCTTCTACCCGCAGCCGGAGGTGGATTCGGCTGTTGTGGCCATCACACCCCACCGTAATCCTTTGTACCCATCCCCCAACAGCGTCTTCGCTTTGGCGCGGGCCGGCTTCGGCCAGCGGCGCAAACAGCTCCGCAACACACTGGCCAGCGGTTTGCGGATAACCCGCGAACAAGCTGAGGAAATCCTGTTGGCAAGCAGGATCGACCCTGCCCGACGGGCAGAGACATTGGGGATTGACGAGTGGATTACCCTCGCAACCCACTACGACTCACAACGCCAGGCGCACAGCGGCGACAGCGATCACCGCACCTGACGCGAACCGGCGTTGTCTCCTCACCCGCCAAAAAAATCACCCAGCCGGCTCTGTGCCTGGCGCATCAGTTCTGGCGTGCAGGCGCTCATCACCGCGAACTCAACTTTGGCGTAGTCTACGCCGGCGCGCAACGGAAACAGGCCCTCCGAAACAGTGGTGACCGCAATCGCGCCGGCTTCATGCAGCATCGGCCAGACTGCCGCCACATCCCACACATGCACTGACCTGCCCAGATTGCCCACACAGTATCCACAGGCCACAGACGCTATCTCGAAGCCCATGGATCCCGGCGCTCGAATCTTGCAGGGGATTGGCAAGACACCCAGCTTTGCTGTGCGCGAACAGATGGCAAACAGATCGGTAGCCGTAAAGTCCACAGCGCGCGCCGCGTGGATGCCGGCATCGTTCATGCAGGCGCCACGCCCCGTGACCGCATGAAACTGGTAGCCAAGCCACGGAAACTCCGCCACCCCCATCACCGGCTTCCCAAAGTGCAACAGGCCGATCAGGATGCCCCAGATCGGGAAACCCGCCGCAAAGTTGGTCGTCCCATCAATCGGGTCGATCACCCAGCACCACTCATCCCCCTGAAAAACCGTGTTGTGCTCTTCAGAAAGCACGCCGTGGTCGGGAAATCGCTCCAGCAGATTTTTACATAACTCCAAACTGGTTTCGATATCGAGTGTCGTGACCAGTGTTCCATCCATTTTGGTCGATACGCTGAAGTTGCCGCTGGAAACCATGAGACGTCTGCCCACCTGGCCTGCCAGCGATCTGGCAAAATCCAGCGCCCCTGCGGGGGGTGTTTCAACGACAGCGAGCGCAAATGCAGCCGCCCGGCGCTGAGCGTCGAGCCGGCCTTCGTCGGACATAGCGTTCGCCAGGAAGTCTCGGACTGCCAGCCGCTCTTCTCTGTCCAGGCCCTGCCATGCCTTGCGCACTGACTCAGCCTCTTCACTCAACATACGCTCCCAAAAATGTTCCAGATTCATCATGTCAGGTTCAGGTTAATGTAGAGACGCGCCGCAGCGCGTCTCTACTTTTTTCGCGCCGGCGCAAACCACATCCATGCCGGCAAACAAGGAAAAGTGTAACACCTGCAGGCACTCCATCCGGCCTCACGATCGGGCCAGGCCGGACAGGATGAAAGATGCGCACATGCGCAATGCGCACAACTGCACTTGTCAGAAGGCGCATTCCGCCTACAATTCAGGCTTCAGGGATTGATGTTGCGTCGAGCCGGCGCACAGCCAATCCTGGCGAGCAAGAAGGCACACATGCCCACACGTCAGGCTAAACGCAACCGCCACAATGACGAGCCGCCCCGGGGGCGCTCTGCCGGCAGATGGATGGTAATTGTTTGCACGCGCCATCTGTGTTACACCAGAGGTCTGCGGCCCCCTTTTGCGCCAGGCGCTGCGCGCGCGTGTGAGGCGCGCAGCGAACCGGAACATTCCCTCCTTGCCCCCGGTATTCACCCATCTCTGCGCGCCCTTTTAACTTGGCCGGCTGTGTGGGCCCCGCGCGCGAAATTCCCGGCGATGCGCTTTACCCGGCGGACACACTCCGCGCCGACCATCGCCGTCTCATCCTAATTTCCAGAGGTAGTGAGCATGAAAGAGTACCCCACTGACAAACTGCGCAATGTCGCCCTGCTTGGCCACAACGGCAGCGGCAAGACCACTTTCTCCGAAGCCATGTTGTATGCCAGCGGCGCAACCACCCGCATGGGCAGAGTGGAAGACGGCACGACCGCCTCGGACTACGACGATGAAGAGAAGCGCCGGCAGCAGTCGCTGAGCCTGGCCCTCGTGCCCATCGAGTGGAAAGATCACAAAATCAACCTGATCGACACACCCGGCTATCCTGACTTCATCGGCGAAGTGAAAAGCGCCGTGCGCGTGGCCGATCTCGGCCTTATCTTCGTCGATGCAGTTGCCGGCATCGCCGTAGGCACTGAACTGGCGATGCAGGCCGTCGAGGAGGCCGACATCCCGCGCGCCGTCATGATTTCCGGCATGGATCGAGAGAATGCCAACTACAACAACATACTCAACGCGCTCCAGGAAGCATTCCACCAGACGGTCGTGCCTCTGATTATTCCGGTTGGCGCGCACGCGCAATTCTCCGGCGTGATCGACCTGCTGTCGCGCAAGTACATCAAAGGCCCCAAAGGCGAGGTGGCCGAGATTCCCGCCGAGATGAAAGACGAGGTTGAAGCAGCCCGCGAGAAGCTGATCGAAGCGGCGGCCGAGGGCGAGGACGACCTGATGGAGAAGTTCTTCGATCAGGGCACGCTCGACGATGAAGACCTGAAGCGCGGCCTGCGCGCGGCCATCCGCAAGAAGACTTTTGTGCCGGTCATGTGCGTTGCCGCCGCCACAGGCGTTGGCGTGCATGCAGCGCTCTTCTCACTGATCAACTATGCGCCGGCCCCGCTGGATCGCGGCGGCGACCCCGACGACGGCCAGCATGGCACGGTGCTCTTCGTCTTCAAGACCCTGGCCGATCCATTCGTCGGCAAGCTGTCGTTGTTCCGCGTCATCGAAGGCCCTGTGCGCGGCGGCGACACGCGGCTGACCTGCGTGCGCGCCAATGCCGAAGAGCGCCTCTCCACCCTGTACATCCTGCGCGGCAAGGAGCAAATCCCCATCACCGAACTGCATGTCGGCGACATTGGCATGGCTGCCAAGCTGGCGCACACACAGACCGGCGACACGCTCGCGGACAAGGCGCATGCAACCGCGCTGCCAGGCATCCAGTTCCCCAATCCGCTGTTCAATGTGGCGCTGAACCCCAAGAGCAAGAATGACACTGCCAAGCTCAGCCCTGCGCTGGCGCGCATCTGTGAAGAAGACCCCAGCCTGACCATTCGCACAGACAGCGTGACCAAAGAGTTCATCCTGTCAGGGATGGGCCAGACTCACATTGAGGTCGCCATTGCCAAGCTGCGCAACAAGTTCGCCGTCGATGTAGACACCAGCGTGCCGCGCGTCGCCTATCAGGAGACCATCACCAAACGCGGGCAGGCGCGCTATCGCCACAAGAAGCAAACCGGCGGCGCCGGCCAGTTCGCCGAAATCGAGATGGCCGTTGAGCCGTCCCAGCCCGGCGAAGGCTACGTCTTTGAGTGGAAGGTGTTCGGCGGCGCCATCAGCAGCTCGTTCCAAAGCTCGATTGAGAAAGGCATCAAGCAGGTCATGGAAACAGGCGTCATCGCCGGCTACCCTGTGCACGATGTCAAATGCCAGGTGCTCGACGGCAAAGAACACCCGGTTGACTCAAAGCCGATCGCCTTTGAAATCGCCGCCCGTCACGTATTCCGCGAGGCGTTCAGTCAGGCTAACCCCATCCTGTTGGAGCCGATCTACCGCTTCACCATCGTCGTCCCCGAAGCCAACGCCGGCGACGTGATGGGCAACCTGAACACCAAACGCGCCCAGGTCATTGGCATGGACCCGCGCGGCAACAAGATGGTCATCACCGCCGACGCGCCGCTGGCCGAAATGCAGCGCTACTCCACCGATCTGCGCAGTCTGACCCAGGGTCGCGGCTTCTACGAGATGGAGTTCCAGCGGTATGCCCAGGTGCCGCCCAACCTGGCGCAGGCCATCATTGCCGCCCATAAAGCCGAAATGGCCGGCAAGACGGAAGAAGAATAGCGCACGTAGATTCCCGGTAGATTCCCGCAGATTCCCGGAGTCTTGAAGACTCCGGGAATCTGCGCAATCTGCGCTCTTCCGTAAAAAAACATGCCGCGCCGCACCCTTGAATTCGAGGCTGAACAGTGCTACCACGTTTACAATCGCGGAGTGAACCGGCAGCCCATCTTTTTCGAGCAGGAGAACTACGTTTTCTTTCTGCGCCGGCTACGTGAACACTTGAGCGCAGGCGCCGTTTGTGTTCTCGCGTATTGCCTGCTGCCAAACCATTATCACCTGCTTGGTAACTGCCTAGCCGCCTGCAAGTAGGGAGACTGGCTGGCGGGCGAAGAGGTCGCGCAGCGTGGCGAAGACGTTGCGCCCCTGTTTGCGACAAGTAGAGATCACTGCCTGCAGGCGGGCATACACCGCTGCCCC
>DAOTYS010000496.1:0-2542 GCA_034434575.1 Thermoflexales bacterium | reverse complement strand
GGTTTCCTGGCTACGTTTGTGATCGGCGGCATCAGCGGTGTGATGCAGGGTTCGATCCCTGTTGACCAATACGTGCACAATTCCTACTGGGTTGTGGCGCATTTCCATTACGTGCTGTTTGGCGGGAGCGTCTTCGGCATCTTTGCCGGCCTGTATTTCTGGGTGCCCAAGATCACCGGCCGCATGTTCGATGAGAAGCTGGGCAAGCTGCACTTCTGGACCACGATGATCGGGTTCAATGTCACCTTCTTCCCCATGCACTTCCTCGGCCTGTTGGGTATGCCGCGCCGCATTGCCACTTACGACGCCGGCCGCGGCTGGGAGACTGGCAACCTGATCGCGACGATCGGGGCGTTTCTGCTGGCCATTTCTGTGCTCATCTTCATCATTAATTGCATCAAGCTGCGCAACGGTGAGCCGGCCGGCAACGATCCGTGGGAAGGCAATACGCTGGAGTGGAGCACGACATCGCCGCCGCCGGAGTACAACTTCCGCGAAATCCCGACCGTGGAGAGCGATCGCCCGCTGTTCGACGCGCGGATGAGGGTCCCCTCTAATTGACGTTGCCCTGCGACCTGGCGCACTGGGATCCTCCCTTGTCGGTTCACCGTGGGGTGAACGTGGGGTAGCTCCGGGCGCCAGGTAGTTCCACGATGTCAGCCAGCAAGCTCCAGTCGTTGCAGCGCCTGACCCTGGCAGCGGTGGCCGCCAGCGCGCTGCTGACGGCGGCAGGCAGCATGGTGCGCGTTTCCGGCGAAGGCGCCAGTTGCCCGGATTGGCCGCTGTGCTTCGGGTCCGTGCTGCCGGTGGACAACGCCAGGGCCATCGCCGAAGTTGTCCATCGCGCCCTGGCCGCAGCAGCTGGATTGATTCTGTTCGTCATCGCAGCAGTGTGTGTGCGATGGCGATTGAGCCGCCCGCTGATCTGGTACAGCCTGACCTCATTCGCCCTGCTGCTCGTTCAGGTCGTGCTTGGCGCGATGAGTGCGCTGCGCCTCTGGCCAGCCGGGGAGCCGGCAGTCACTGCCCTTCATCTGATCGTCGGCCTGGGCATGCTGGGATGCGTCACCGCCGCTTACGTTGAGTCGCGCCATCCATCGGCAGGTCGCGATGACCATTCAGCGGGTCGGCTGGCCCAGCGCTTGCGACGCTCGCTGCGCGCGCTGGCCGGCGCGACTTTTGTCCTGCTGGCCACAGGCGCGTTCGTCTCCGGCAGCGGCGCGGCCATGGCGTGTGGCCAGACCTTCCCGGTCTGCAATGGTGGGTTGGCCCCCAACGGCGGCATCCTGGTTTTCCTGCAGTGGTTGCACCGCGCTGCGGTGTTTGCCGTGGCCGGCTTACTGCTTCTGCTGGCGGCGCGCTGGGCGCGGTGGGGCAGGCGCGCCGACATAGACCCGCGAATCCGGCGCACGGGTTGGGCGTTTGTCGTCGCCTTCTTTGTCGTTGGCGCGCTGGGGTGGTTAATGGTGTCGCTCAATCGCCCGGCTGTCCTGGCCGCGCTGCACAATGCGACGGCAGCGACGATGTGGGTGTGCGCCGTCGCCCTCTCGATGCTGGCCGATCGGCTGCCAGTGGCAATCCCCGATCCGGCTGACGCGCCCCTGCCGGGCTGGCGGCAGACGGTCTATGACTACGTTGCGCTGACCAAGCCGCGCGTGGTCTCGCTGTTGCTGTTCACCACCCTGGCGGCGATGTTCATTACGCCGGCGGGCGCTCCGCCTTGGTATCTGGTTGCCTGGACGCTGATCGGTGGTTACCTGATGGCCGGAGGCGCCAACGCGGTAAACATGGCGCTCGACAGCGACATTGACCATCTGATGGGACGCACCAGCAAACGCCCCGTGCCTAGCGGCCGCATCGCGCCTCGCCGGGCTTTCGCCTTTGGCCTCGCCCTAGCAGGTCTGTCCTTCTCGATCTTTTTGCTGTTCGTCAACTGGCTGGCGGCCGTTCTGGCCGTGATCGGCTTTCTCTACTACACCGTGATCTACACGCGGCTTCTGAAGCGCAGCACCTGGCAGAACATCGTGATCGGGGGCGGCGCTGGCGCCATCCCGCCGATGATCGGCTGGGCAGCCGCCAGCGGCCGACTCTCGCTGGCGGCGCTGTTGCTGTTTGCCATCGTGTTTTACTGGACGCCGCCGCATTTCTGGGCGCTGGCGCTGCTCAAGCGCAAGGATTACGCCGCAGCGGGCGTGCCGATGCTACCGGTAGTGGCTGGCGACAGCGAGACCGCGCGGCAGATCCTGGTTTATTCGTTCGGTATGTTTGCACTTACGCTGATGTTGGTGCCGGTGCAGGCGATGGGTAGCGTCTATCTGATGGGCGCGATCGCGCTGGGGGTCTGGTTCCTGTGGCTGGCGTGGCGCGTGAATCGCGACCGCACGCCCCAGGCCGCCCTCAAGCTGTATGTATACTCTCTGCTCTACCTGTTCGCCCTGTTTGCGATGATGATGGTGGATCGCGCCGTGTTGTGAGGCAACTAGCTATGATTCCAAAACGAGCAAAGCGCCAGGCGATCTTGATGACCCTCATCAGCTTCGTG
>DAOTYS010000495.1:0-1530 GCA_034434575.1 Thermoflexales bacterium | reverse complement strand
CAGTTGCAGCTCCCCATGTCCCCGGCACAGTGGTGTGGATCGGCGGGCCGCGCGTGATGCGCTCCGCGCCGGCTGCTGCCGACTTCAACGGCGACGGCATGAAGGAGATCGTCGTGGGCACCTACGATGGCCGGCTGGTGGTAGTGGGATGGTCGGGGGGACAGTGGCAGAAAATCTGGGAACGCCAGGTGGCCGTGGATATCAACGCCGCTAACCCGCCGGTGCAACAGTCTCATTCGCGCATCGAGTCGCCGATTGTCATCGCCGATCTGAACCAGGACGGGTGGCTGGAGATTGTGGTGACGACAGGCGGCCTGCCGGCTCATGGCATCAACGGCGGGACGCTGGTATATAGCTACCAGTTTCCCTGGCAGTTCACGCTGCTCGGCAACTGGCCGCAGCCCCGGCTGGACGAAGTGGGCGGCGGGCCGACCTGGGGCAGCCCAGACGGCTACTGGGATGGCATCTTCTCCGGCGCAGCCGTGGGCGATATTGACGGCGATGGCGATCTGGAGGTCGTGTGGGAGGGCGAAGACCGGCGCATTCACGCCTATCATCACAACGGCACAGTGGTGGCCGGCTGGCCTTTTTACCGCTGGAATGGCGACCCGCTGGCGCGCGGCGGCATCTCCTCGCCGGCGCTGGGCGACATTGACGGCGACGGCCTGCTGGAGATCGTGGTCGGCGGCACCAGCCCGCGCTGCACTCCGGTGAACGGCGACCCCTGCGGGACTGTGGACTACACCGTCGCGCCGGTCTGGGCGATCAAGGGCAACAGCACGCTGGTTCCCGGCTGGCCAAAATACCTGCCGCAACTGGTGGATTCCTCGCCAGCGCTGGGCGACCTCGACGGCGACGGGCAGCTTGACATCATCGTGGGCACCGGACGCAAGCAAATTGCCAACGACGACGGCCGGTTCGTCTACGCCTGGCGCGGAAATGGGAATCCCCTGCCCGGCTGGCCGCAGCCGGTCATTACCTGGACGCAAGGCTCGCCCGCCCTGGCCGACCTGGACGGCAACGGCGGGCTAGATGTGATCGTCGGCTGCGGCCACATGGATGACGCCAGTTGTTACAGCCTGTATGCCTGGCGCGGCAACGGCGCGACGATAAGCGGCTTTCCTACTACTCCCTCAACCACTCATCCAACTTCGCAGCCCCTCTCCACGATGCTATCGCCGATTGTGGCGGATGTGGATGGCAACGGGCAACTGGATATCCTGATGGCCGGCCACAACTCGCCGGGCATCACTGTGATCCGCGCCGATGGCCAGCTTCAACCCGACTTGACGCGCAATCAACACTTGCCCCAGGATGGCTTATATGCGCCGCCGATGGTCGCCGACGTGGACAACGACGGCTTGCTGGAGACGATCACCGTGGGCGAAGCCAATGGCAGCGCGGCGCTCTACATCTGGGACGAACCTGGGCCGGCCACAGCGTCGGCCATGCCGTGGCCGATGCATCGGCACGACAACCGGCGCACCGGCAACTTCTGCTTCACCGAGGCGCCGCCGACCGACCCGGTCT
>DAOTYS010000494.1:0-8168 GCA_034434575.1 Thermoflexales bacterium | reverse complement strand
GTCAGATTTTCCCATTGCATGGTTGTGTTTTCTCTGGTCTTGTGTCGTGAACTGCTCGCGCCTGTTTTATTCCGTCGCCGACCGCTGCCTCAACTCACGTCGCGGGGTTCGGTGGCCAGACGGATGCCGTCAAGAATCTGGCGCATGCGCCTGGCTGAAAGCGTGCCGATGTATCCACCCAGGTCGCCTTTATCGACAGTGTAAATCTGAGAGACGACCACGACGCTTTGTTTGGGCAGATTGGATTCTTTTGCCTCCAGTATGACGTTGCCGGGCGCCGCGCCACGGGCGAGATTTGAGCTGAGCGCGCAAACAATCACTGTCGCAATCCGGCTACGGTTAAAGACATTGTTCTGGATCACGACATACGGACGAAGATAACCGGGGCCGGAGCCACGCAGTTCCCTCAGGTCGATCCAGTAAATATCGCCCTGATTGATTACCATTCGCCCTCGGCCAGCTTGCGTTGTTTGCGGCGCATGGCCCGTTGTTGCTTGCGCTCGGACTCGTCGGGCGCGTCAGCATACGCCCGATTGATCTGATCGAGGAGTTTCTGATTCTCGTGTCGCTGGATGTACTCTTCCAGCGCCAGCGCAAACACCCGGCTGCGCGAGATTTTCATTTCACGCGCCAGAGCATTGGCCTGCTCGAAGAGCGCCTTGTAGATGGAGACCGCTGTCTTTACGTTTGCCATCGGTATTACCCGGAGTATTCTTACAAGTGCTTTCCTGGATTATACCGATGCTGTTGTCCTTAAGACAAAACCTCCGGGGTTTTCAGAACCCCGGAGGTCAGCGTCGCAACTACCGGCCTCTGGCGAAGCCGTTGCTCACCAGATAGCGGCAGCTCTCGGCCACGGCCTCGAACATGTCGGTGTCGCAGCGATCCAGCTCGACGATCAGCCATTCGGTCGTGTCGGCGGCGGCGCCGATGACGGCCTGCCAGTCCATGATGCCGGCGCCCACGGCGGTCATGCTTTGCTCTTTTACGCCCGGCCCGTCCTTGATGTGCAGCAGCGGGGCGCGCGCGCCGTACTGCCGGACGATCTGCGCCGGATCTGCGCCGCCGACTTTCACCCAGTAGGTGTCGATCTGGGCGAAACAATCCGGCGCGGCGGCCATCATGATCTCGTGCGGGTACTGGCCATCGAACTGCTTGTCGAATTCCCACCAGTGGTTGTGCAGCCCGAAGGTGACGCCGCTGCCTTTGAGCAACTCCGCCGCCGTCTGTGCGATTTCAGCGCACTTGAGCGTGTCGGCTTTGGTGGTGAACTGGTTGGGGCCAAAGCCGGCCACGTGACGGGTGTAGCCCAGCGTCCTGGCCGTGTCGATGATTTCGTTGACGTTCTCCTTCGTCGGCATCGGGCCGTGGTTCGACGACACCTTCAGGCCCAGGTCATCGACGATCCGGCGCAGTTCCCGGGGCGTGTGGCCGTGGAAGCCGGCGAATTCGACGCCGGCGTAGCCCATGCCGGCGATGCGCTTCAGCACGGCTGGGAAGTCTTTGGCGGCCGCCTCGCGCACGGAATAGAGCTGAACGGAGATCGGGAATGGTTTCATGGATTGGCTCCTCATGTAGATCAGGGGCTTGGAGTTTTTAAGGTTGCTAAGGTTCTGAAGGTTCTGAAGGTTGGTCGGATGGTCTGGCTTTGCCGCTTCGGCAAGGCGTATGGCAGGGAAACCCTGCTAACCTTCCAACCTGACCAACCTTAAAGACCTTCCAAACGCGCTCAATGCTTCGTCATTTTGCCCTTGTCGGCGGCCTGCGCGTTGGCGCGCGCGGCTTCGGCTTCGGCGGCCATCTCCTCAACGGTCCTGGTATGCAGGCGCGCCGCCCCCTGCGTTGCGCGCAGTTGGACGCGCACGCCGTTCCTGACAGCCTCCTCCAGGCGCTGTCGGGCTTTGGGGATTTCAGCGACGTACTGCGGCAGCCATTGCGCCTGCGCGACCAGCATCTCGTCGGTCAATTGCCAGACCTCTTCGGGGTCGCACACGGCGCCGGTCAGCGGGTCGTGCAGCATGGCCTGCTTGAGCAGGGTCACGTCGCCGCGCACGGCGGCCTCGACGCTCATCTCCTGCACACGCACGGTGGCCGAGCAGGTTGCTGCGCACGCCAGGGGCAGCGGGCCGACCACCGGCATGTTGACGCCGGTGCGGTCCACATAGCCGGGAATCTCCACCACGCAGCCATCGGGCAGGTTGGTGATGTGGCCCTGGTTGACCACGTTGAAATGCCCGCGATACACGCGCCCGGTCTCCAGCCCTTCGATGATGTACGAGCCATGCTCTTCGCTGCGCTTGTCTTTGGTCATGTCCCAGGCCGGCTCTTTCAGCCAGTTGGGAAAGTCGGTCTCGAACCAGTTGCGGCCCTCGGTGCACACGCGCAGATAGCCGCCTGTTTCGCCGTTGATCCAGCTCGACAGGTCGATCCACTTCATGATCTCAGCGGGGCGCTTGCGATACCACGGCAGATACTCGCTCAGGTGGCCGTTGGACTCGGTGCTGTAGTAGCCAAATCGCTTGAGCACGTCGATGCGCACCTTTTCGGTCTGGCGGTATTCGGGATGGGCCTCGAACAGCGCCGGCAGCATGGGGATCATGTCCATGCCGCGCCATTCGACCTTGATGAACCAGGTCTGGTGGTTCAGGCCGGCGGCGATCACGTCCACTTCTTTGCGGTGCAGTTCCTCGTCCGGCTTGAGCAAGCCCTCTTTCTTCGCCCACAACGCGATCACTCTGGCAATCTGCCAGTGCGCGCCCTGCACGCCGTGGCACAGGCCGATGGTTCTGACGCCGCCGTATTTGTTGCAGGCCCAGGTGTTCATCGCCATCGGGTTGGAGTAGTTAAGGAACAACGCGCCCGGCTTCGCCACCTCGCGGATGTCTTTGCAGAAGTCGAGCAGCGCGGGGATGGTGCGCTGGCCGTACATGATGCCGCCGGCGCACAACGTGTCACCCACGCATTGATCGACGCCGTACTTGAGCGGGATGTCGATGTCGAGCTGGAACGCCTCCAGCCCGCCCTGGCGAATCATACAGATGATGTAGTCGCTGTCGGCGATGGCTGCGCGGCGGTCGGTCGTGCTGACGATCTGCGCCGGCAGACGGTTGGCCTCGATGTCGCGCCGGCACAGTTGCGCCACCATGTCCAGGTTGCGCTCCGAGATGTCGGTGAAAGCGAAGATCGTGTCCTGCAATTCGGGAACGGCGAGAATGTCGCGCATCAGGCGACGGGTGAAGCCGATCGAGCCGGCTCCGATCATGGCGATCTTGATAGGCATGGTCAACACTCCTGGTGTGTCTGGATTCAGGGCGTAGTATCGCCCAATGCGCCGGAATGGCGGCGGCGCCTTTTGCCTGCTAGTGCCACCAGCGCCGGCGGTTGCGCTCGGCCCGCTGCCGCGCGAAGCCATACACAACCAGTGTGGCAATGGCCGCAATCAGCGGCACAGGCAGATTGGGCAGGGTGGGCGACACCTGAACTGACAACGCGCTGATGTGGGATAGCGCCATCAGCGATGCGATCAGCGCGGAGGGCGCCGGCAGGCTCCAGGTGAAATCGACGCTCCATTGCCAGTAGAACCACACCACCGCTGCCAGATGGGCGCACATCACAAGCGCCAACGTGTTCATGACCGCGCTGATCGCCTCCAGGCCGTCCTCCTGCTCGCCGGTTGTGGCCGCCACCAGCAGGCATAGCAGGCCAAGCGAGAGGGCAGCATCGCGCTCGAAGGCGGCGAAAAATGCTGCCGGGTTGCTGTCGGGTAACATGGACAGCGACAGCCGATTTCCCTGGACGAAGAACACGAACGCATACCAGGCCGGCAGATACAGCGCAGCGCCGGCCAGGGGTTGCCACATCCGCCAGCCAATCGCCACCAGCGCGATGGCGAGCAGCAACAGGCCGGCGCCGATCAGCGCCGGCAGGCGCCGCGCGCGTTCGGCCGCCAGCCGCCCGTCTCGCGCAGCCTGCGCTTGCGCGGTCACGCTCATCACGAAACTCTGGTAAGCGGCGACCTCGCCATTCTTGATGCGGTTTTCGTGCAATCGCAGCGTTTCGGCCGCAAAGCGGGGCGTGTTGGCAATCTCACTCCACCGCTCGTAGAACGTGGCCAACTGCGCGGCAGACGCCCACATCAATTGGTTCACAATCGGCGGTGTTTCAGCGTCTGCTGCCGGCGCGCCGCTGATGTCCAGCACGGACAACGCAATCTGCCCCTGCGCGTGAACCGGCATGGGCGCGCCGACCAGCGCCGCCAGCGTCGGCGCAACGTCGGTGGCGTTGATCAGCGCCTGCGAATTGGGTTGGATGCCCGCGCCAGCCATCACCATCGGCGCGCGCGCCACTTCAGTCTCGTCGCCACCGTCCAACGCGTCGCCTGGGCCGAAGATCACCCCGCGATCGGAGATGACGATCAGCGTTGTCGTGTTGAGGTCTATGGCGTCCATCAGGACGCGCAAACGCCGGTCAGTTGCGTTGACGGCGATGTCATAGCCGCGCTGCCCGAAGCGCGCGGACTCTTCCAGCAAGGCCAGTTCGGTGAACACCAGCGACGCCGGGCTGACGGCGTCGCTTAACACGGCCAGCGTGGCGGTGATGGCAAGGTCGTCCCGGTCGTTCATGTCAAGCCCCTCGGTCAGTTCGAACCGGCCGGCCCCGGCCCCCAGAATCTCATCGAACGGCTGCGACCCGATGAACGCTGTGTTGCGCCCGTTCGCCTGCGCCTGCCGGATGAGGGTGTCGGCGCTGCCGAGCCGCGCCGGGTAGTTGGTGGTGACGCCGTGCATCTGGGCAGAGGCGCCAGAGATCAGCGTCAGCCAGCGCGGCAGGCGATAGGTGGGCGTGTCGAGCATCACCGTCACATCGGCGCCGCGCCGGCGCAGCTCGTTCAGCGCGCTCATCTGACGCGAGGCATCCAGACGCAAGCCGCGCGCCAGCACAACCACGATGCGCGGCGATAGCGCCGGGCGCGGCGGGCCGGCGGGCAACTCGGTCATGTAGGGGCTGATGTAGTCGCGATAGCCGGCCCACAGCGTGTCTCGAAAGTTGCTCGCCAGCGAGGCTGCGATCGTCAGGGCGACAATGAGAATCAGGCCGATGATGCGCGGCATGGGCCTATTGTCTCAGCAGTTCTGAATGCTGAGGATGAGGTGTAGTATAGAATCTCAGTCATGCAGGCACACAACCATTTTCTCTCACTCGCCGACCTGACCCCTGCCGACCTGTCGAAGTATCTCGATCTGGCAGTCGAACTGAAGCGCGAATGGAAAACCGGCGGGAACGCCCCGGTGTTGAAAAACAAGACGCTGGCCATGGTGTTCACCAAGCCCTCTTTGCGCACGCGCGTTTCGTTTGAGATGGCGATGCGTCATCTGGGCGGACATGCCATGTACATTGCGCCGGATGAGATTCAACTGGGCAGGCGCGAAAGCGTCCCCGATGTGGCGCGCGTGCTGTCGCGCTATGTCGATGGCATCATGGCGCGCGTGTTCGCGCACGCCGATGTGGTCACCCTGGCGCAATACTCGCGCGTGCCAGTTATCAACGGCCTGTCGGATTACACGCACCCGTGCCAGGGGCTGGCCGACCTGCTGACGATCCTTGAGCGCAAAGGCGCGATCAAGGGTCTGACGATCGCCTATGTCGGCGACGCCAACAATGTGGCGAACTCGCTCGTCTTCGGGGCGACGCTGCTGGGCGCGCACGTTCGCGTTGGCGCACCGGAGGGGTATCAACTGCGCCCTGATGTCGCCGAACGCGCAGCGACATTTGCCCGGGCCAGCGGCGGAAGCCTGACCCAGACAACGGATCCGAAAGAGGCTGTGCAGGACGCCGATGCAATCTACACCGATGTGTGGACCAGCATGGGCCAGGAGGCCGAAGCCGCCCAGCGCGCGAAGGTCTTCCCGCCCTATCAGGTCAACCAGGCACTGGTCGCGCTGGCCCGCAGGGACGCCATGGTGCTGCACTGTCTGCCGGCCCATCGCGGCCAGGAGATCACCGATGATGTGGCCGACGGCCCGCAATCGGCATTGTGGGACCAGGCCGAAAACCGCATGCATGCGCAGAAGGCTGTGCTGGCGACGCTGATGGGATGAACCCTGATGGGCTGAAGCCGCGCGCTGAGCACAGGATGAACGCGGCGCACAACGCCCGCGCCCGGTCGAAAAATGTCTGATCTTGGTTGGATCTTGCAGCGGCTCGATGGCCTGGCGATTCTCGACATCCTGCTGGTGTCGATCGTCTTCTTTCTTGTGCTGTTGCTGATGCGCGCGACCCAGGCCATCCCGCTGTTGCGCGGCGTGTTCGTGCTGATCACCGTAGGCCTGTTGTTGGGCAGCCTGTCACAGTTGCCGACCTTCGGCCTGGTGGTGCGTTCGGCCATCCCGGCGCTGCTCGTCGCCATTCCGGTCATCTTTCAGCCGGAACTGCGCCGCGCGCTGGAGCGTCTGGGCCGCTTCAACGAAGTGCTGGTTCAGCCGCGCAGAAACGAGATCGAGGCTCAGGTGCGCGTCATCAGTGACGCGGTGCAACGGCTGGCGGCGCACCGTTACGGCGCGCTGATTGTGTTGGAGCGCGACACCGGCCTGCAGGGGTTGATCGACACCGGCGTCAAACTCGACGCCCGGCTCTCGGCCGAACTGCTGTTGACCATCTTTCATCCCAACACGCCCCTGCACGATGGCGGCGTGATTGTGCGGCAGGGGCGCATTGCGGCGGCGGCATGCGTGCTGCCGCTGACGACATTGCACATCGACGATTACCACATGGGCCTGCGCCACCGCGCCGGCATCGGCGTGACCGAGGGCGCCGACGCGGTGGCTATCATCGTGTCCGAAGAGCGCGGCACGACGAGCATTGCGCACGAAGGCCGGCTGATCTTCGCGGTTGAAACAGATCGTTTGGAGGGCGCCTTGATCGAGTTTCTGCAGCCCGGCCTGGGGTTGCGCCGGGCCGGCATGTGGCCCTCTGCGCGGTTTCGGTCGCGCGGGCGGTGATGCCCCTCCCTTTTCAGCCGCTGTCTCAGCCGCTATCGTCGCGCAGGAGGCTGCGCGCAGTCTGCATGGCCTCGACGAATTCGGGCATGCGCTCCATCTCCCAGGAGCGCGGCCGGGGGAGCGGCACCTCGACCACCCCCGCCACCTGCCCCGGCCGTGGCGTGCTGACCACGATGCGATCGGCCAGAAACACCGCTTCCGGGATGGAGTGGGTCACCAGCACGCCGGTGGTGTGAGACGCGCGCCAGATGCCTTCGAGCGCGGCAGTCAACGTTTCGCGGGTGAGGGCGTCGAGCGCCCCAAACGGCTCGTCGAGCAACAGAATGGGCGGCTCGGTGACCAGCGCGCGGGCCAGCGCGGCCCGCTGCGCCATGCCGCCGCTCAGTTCGCGCGGATAGGCGCGTTCGAAGCCGGTCAGCCCCACCAGTTCGATCAGGGTGGCGATGCGCGCCTGAAGGATGGCCGGATCGCGCATCTCGATGCTTGATTTTCTGCCGCCCAGTTCAAACGGCAGACCGATGTTTTTCTCCACCGTGCGCCACGGCAACAGCGCCGGCTCCTGGAACAACATGCCAACCTGATGTGAGGGCCGCGTGACAGGCTGCCCGTCGAGACGCACCTCGCCGGCGGTTGGCGGGATCAGACCGGCCAGCGCGCGCAACAGCGTGCTCTTGCCGCAGCCGCTGGGGCCGACCACGGCCACGAACTCGCCCCGGCTGACTTCGAGCGTGAAGCGGCGCAACGCTTCCACACCGTTTGCGTAGGTCACGCTAATCGCGTCGGCGATGAGATAGGCATTCATGGCAACGTCAGAGCCGGCGATTGGCCACGCTCATTCTATGGCAGAAACTCATTGGTGAAAAAGGTGTTGATGTCGGCAGCTTGCTTCACCTGTCCCATGGCGAGCAAGGTGTTCTGGGTGTTTTGCCACGCTTCAGCCGTGGACGCGCCCGGCTTCTTGGGGCCGGGGTTCATCAACTCGACGGTCTCGAGCAGCACCTGGCGTTGGATCGGATCGTCGGCCTTCAGGCCCTCGACGTATTTGACAGAGATCGCCATCGCTGCGTCGGGATCTCGAATGGTATCCTCGACGCCCCGCAGCAGCGCGCGAACAAAGCCGCGCACCAGATCGGGGTTGTCTTTGGCAACCCTATCGCTGGTCAGGATGCC
>DAOTYS010000493.1:0-5769 GCA_034434575.1 Thermoflexales bacterium | reverse complement strand
TGGGCGTGGACACGTGGGGCGTAGATTACGCGCTGCTCGACCAGAACGGCGATCTGCTCGGCAATCCTTATTGCTACCGCGATGCGCGCACCGATGGCGCGCTGGAGCGCGTGTGCGCCAAACTGGGCCGCGAACGCATCTTCGAGATCACCGGCATCCAGTTTATGCCCATCAACACGCTGTACCAGTGGGCGGTGGAGCGCGAGCGCAACCCCGGCAAGGTCGCGCTGGCCCGGCGCTGCCTCATGATTCCCGATCTGCTGCACTACTGGATGACCGGCGTGATGGCCAACGAGTACACCATCGCCAGCACCTCGCAGGCCTTCGACGCCCGCGCGCGGACATGGTCGTCGGAACTGCTCGAAGGTGTGGGAATGCCGGCTTCTCTGTTCGGCGACGCGCTGATGCCGGGGACCAAACTTGGCCCCCTGCTGCCCGGCGTGCGCGACGAAGCCGGAATCAGTGATGCGACCGTCGTGCTGGTCGGCTCACACGACACCGCTTCGGCGGTAGCGGCTGTGCCGTTTGCGCCAGGCGGCGGCGCGCGCGCCTATATTTCGTCGGGCACATGGTCGCTGGTGGGTGTGGAGGTGGACCAGCCGGTCATCAATGCCCAGGCGCTGGCCGCCAACATCACCAATGAGGGCGGCGTCGACAACAAAATCCGCCTGCTGAAAAATGTGATGGGTCTATGGCTGATCCAGCGTTGCCGGGCCGAGTGGAAAGCCGAAGGACACGACTACTCCTACGATCAGATCACCCAGATGGCTCACGAAGCCTCCGGCTTCCCGTCCATCATCGACCCCAATGACGACGCCTTCCTGCACCCGGCGGACATGCGCAAAGCGATCGCGCAAAAGTGCCAGGAGACGCGGCAGCCCGTGCCGAGCACACCGGGCGAGTTTGCCCGCCTCATCTATGCCAGCCTGGCGCAGGCCTATCGCGCCGTAATCGAACAGATCGAAGGGTTGATCGGCCAGCGCATCGAGGCAATTCATGTCGTCGGCGGCGGTTCGCGCAGCCATATCTTGAACCAACTCACCGCCAACGTGTGTCAGCGCCCGGTTATTGCCGGCCCGGTGGAAGGGACTGCTATTGGCAACGTGCTGACCCAGGCCATGGGCGCGGGTGAGATCAGCTCGCTCGCTGAATTGCGCGAGGTGGTGCGCCAGTCGTTCGACATCGTGAGGTTTGAGCCGAAGGGATGATGGGTTGAGGGTTGAGATGAACGAACCGAACCCCGTGTTGCGCCGGCTTGGGTTGAGCGACAGCGATCGCGCTGTGATTATTCACGCCGACGACATCGGCATGTGCCATGCCTCAATTACTGCCTATGCGAAACTCATCGAAGCCGGCGGCATCTCCTCGGCTGCGCTCATGCCCCCCTGCTCCTGGTTCCCCGCAGCCGCCGCTTTCTGCCGCGCCCATCCCGATGTGGACATGGGCGTGCACACCACCCTTACCTGCGAGTGGGACAGCTATCGCTGGGGGCCTCTCTCTACCCGCGACCCGGCCTCCGGTCTGATGGACGACGAAGGCTGCTTTCACCGCGCCACGCCCGAGGCGCAACAACACGCCACCCCAACAGCCGTTCAACGCGAGCTGGCCGCGCAAGTTGAGCGCGCCCGCGCCGCCGGCATCCCACTCACCCACATCGACACCCACATGGGCGCTGTCATGCACGCCAGCTTGATTCAGGGTTACGCGCAACTGGCTCTGCAACACCACCTTGTGCCAATGATTCCCCGCCTGGATGAAGCGCGCCTGCGACAAAGAGGCATGTCTGTTGACGACGCCCGCGCCACCGCGCGCTTCTTTCAAGACCTGCAATCAGCCGGCGTGCCGTTGATCGACCACATCACCGGCATGCCGCTCAGCGACCCGCGCGACCAGCTCGACTACGCCCAACGCGCGTTCGATGCCCTGCTGCCCGGCGTCACTGTGTTCATCCTGCATCCCGCCGAAGACACGCCCGAATTGCGCGCCATCGCGCCGGACTGGCCCAGCCGGGTCGCCAACTTCGAGACGTTCATGCGCCCCGAAATCCCGCGCTACCTGAAACAGATCGGCGCGCACGTGATCGGCTATCGGGCGCTGCAAGCCCTCTTGTAATCGCGATAGGTTGTTGCCTTCGACAGGCTCAGGCAACGGCTTCGACGGCTTCGACGGCTTCGACGGCTTCGACGGCTTCGACAGGCTCAGCCGCCGACACTCAGCCGGCGAAGCCCAGACGCTGTAGGACAAGCCGCCAGGCTTGTCCCTTGCCTGGCACACAAGCCGGCAGGCTTATCCCCTGTGCCGTGGGGCAGCAGGTATAGTGCAGCCAAACTGGAGGAATGATGCGAGCCAAACTCATCACACCCGGCATGACACTGTTCGCCCTGGTTCTGAGCGCCTGTCAGATCGCGCCGCCGGCGCCGCCCCCAACTGCCATGAGCAATCCAATCCTTTCATCTCCCTCAAGTCAACCCACGCGGGCGCCTGCCGCCGACGTATTCGCCGCCAACGCGCGTTTGGGCCGGGGTGTCAATCTCGGCAACGCGCTGGAAGCGCCCCGCGAAGGCGAATGGGGCGTGACGCTCGAAGAGAACGACTTCCGGCTGATCGCCGAGGCCGGCTTCGATTCCATTCGCCTGCCCACCCGGTGGTCAGCGCACACAGCCGACGACGCGCCCTACGCAATTGATCCGGCCTTCTTCGCGCGAGTCGATTGGGCCATCGATCAGGCGTTGTCGCGCGGGTTGAACGTCGTGCTGAACATCCATCACTACGACGAGTTGTTCAAAGACCCGTCAGGGCAGGAGGCGCGCTTTCTTGCCATCTGGCGGCAGATCGCCGAACGGTACGCCGACCGGCCAGACACGCTGTACTTCGAGGTCGCCAATGAGCCGCACGACATCAGCGCTTCGAGATGGAACGCTTTGCAGGCCAAAGCCATCGGCGTGATCCGCGAGTCGAACCCGACGCGCTGGCTGATTGTCACGCCGGTCGATTGGTCGAGCCATCGCCGGCTGCAAGACCTGGCGCTGCCGGCCGACGATCAGCGGCTGATCGTCACGTTCCACTATTACCTGCCGTTCGAGTTCACCCACCAGGGCGCGGAGTGGGTGGCCGGCACAGACAAGTGGGTGGGACGAAAGTGGACCGCCAACACATCGGAACGGCAAAGCGTGTTGTTCGATCTGGACCGGGCGGCCAAATGGGGCAAAGACAATACCCGGCCCATCTACCTGGGAGAGTTCGGCGCATACAGCAAAGCAGATATGGACTCGCGCGCCCTGTGGACTGCTTTCGTCGCCCGGCAGGCCGAACAGCGCGGCATCAGTTGGGCGTACTGGGAGTTTCGAGCCGGCTTTGGCGTGTATGACTATACAGCGCGGCAATGGCGCGAACCCCTGCTAAAGGCGCTGTTGCCTTGAGCGCGGCGTGTGACCATGACGGAGAGACAACCATGTTAACCCTGAACAATGCCCACCTGACCGTGACCGTGCTCGACCCTGTGGCCGACCAGGCGCGTTTCGGCGCGCGCTATTGCACCGGCGGCTACATATACCAGATTGCCGATCAGCGCGCTGGCGATCTGCTCTCTGGCCCCACCTACCCGCACGACTTCAACTGGTTCGACGGGCAAGGCATCCCCGACGCATTCACCAATCGGTTGGGCGATCCGGCAGACCCGAACAATCCCATTCAACTCGCCATCGGCATCGGCGTCATTGACACCGCCAGCAACACCGTGCGCGAGTTCTGCGCGTGGACGGTCACAGAGACGCCGGAGACGTTGCGCTTCCAAACAACGCAGACCTGGCGCAACTGGTCGCTGCAACTGACGCGCGAACTGACGCTGCGCCGTCGCACCTTGAAAAGCGAGAGCTGGCTCAAGAACATCGGCTCAGGCGTCATTCCTTTGCGCTGGTTCCCCCACCCCTTCTTTCCACTCTACGACACCGGCGAGTGCTGCAAGTTCGACATCGGCGTCCGCGTGCCGGACAACCCCGGCTACGAGCTGCTGCTGAATGGCTTCATCGGCCAGAAGAAACTGCCGTGGGACCGGCGCGGCCACTTCCTCGCGCTGGAGCACGACGCAGCCGACAAACTGACCATTCTGCAAAAGCATCCCAAACTGGGGCTGGTCAGCGCGATGTGCCATTACCGGCTGGCGTGGATGCCGATCTGGGGCAACAAGAACACCTTCTCGTTCGAGCCGTATTTCGAGCAGAGCGTGGGGCCGGGCGAAGAAGCGCACTGGCGGGTCGATTACGACTTCTAGGGGTCAGGGGTCAGGGGTCAGAAGTCAGGAGTCAGAAGTCAGAAAGCACAGCGCGCAATACGCAGTACGCAATACGCAATACGAGGGAGACACATGCTCAAGCTTGGGGTCATTGGCTACGGCGGACGCATTCAGGGCATGGTGAACATCATCGAGAGCTTGCGAGCCGGCGCGCAACTCGTCGCCATCACCGATGTGCGCAACGACGAAATCCGCCGGCAAATGCGCGCGCGCGGCAGAAACCCCGATGACATCGCCTTCTTCACCGAAGCCGACGAGATGCTGGATCAAATGGCGCTCGATGGCGCGCTGGTCGGCACGCGCTGTTCGCTGCACAGCGCAATGGCGCAGAAGGTGTTGCGGCGCAACCTGCCACTGTTCCTCGAAAAGCCGGTGGCGACGACGATGACCGACTTGCTGGCGCTCAAGCAGGCCGGCGAGGATAGTGCCGGCAGGGTCGTGGTGTCGTTCCCGCTGCGCGTCACGCCGCTGGCGCAACTGGCCAAGCAGATCATCGACTCAGGGCAGATCGGAACCGTCGAGCACGTTCAAGCCTATAACAACGTGCCGTATGGCGGGGTGTACTACCACTACTGGTACCGCGACGAGAGTGAGACCGGCGGCCTGTGGCTGCAAAAAGCCACCCACGACTTTGACTACATCAACTACCTGCTGGGCATCCAGCCGCGCTGGATCAGCGCGATGATGTCCAAGCAGGTGTTCAAGGGCGACCACCCGGCCGGCCTGGCGTGCAAAGACTGCCCGGAGGAGCGCGTGTGCCCCGAAAGCCCATACACCCTGTGGCTGGCCGGCGAGATCAATAGCCCCGACAATCCGCCCTGGGAACCGTACCTCTGTTCATTCGCCGTAGACACCGGCAACGAAGATTCCGGCAGCGCTTTGATCGAATACGAGACCGGCATGCACGTCTCCTATTCGCAGAACTTCTTTGCCCGCCGGGGCGCAGCGACGCGGGGCGCAACGCTGCTTGGCTACAGAGGCGCGCTTCAGTTCGACTGGTACACCGACGAGGTGAAGGTGCACATGCACCACACCCCGCGCGTCGAGACGCATCGTGTCGACAGCAAGGCGCTGTCTCACGGCGGCGGCGACACCGCTCTGGCCCAGAGCTTCATCGATGTAATGCGCGGCGCGAGCGAGTCTGTGGCGCCGCTCGAGGCCGGCCTGCTGAGCGTTCTGATGTGCCTGAAGGCCAAACAATCCGCGCAGACCCGCAGCTTCCAGGCCGTCGCCTGGGACTGACCGGCGCGACAACCGCGCCACAATGCAAACGCTGCCCGCAGGCTTCAATCTGCGGGCAGCGTTGATTCACGGCTGAGCGGTGGAGCTTTCTATTCGAACTGGTTTTCCCAGCGATTGACGAGCTGGCCGTCGGACAGCTCGAGCACCTCATCCACATATTCCAGCACGATCGGATCGTGGCTGGTCATCAAGATGGTGATGCCCTCCGTTTCGACGATGCGGCGGAACAAAGCCAG
>DAOTYS010000492.1:0-1827 GCA_034434575.1 Thermoflexales bacterium | reverse complement strand
CGTCTCCCAACACCGCCGAATGCAGAAACTCGAGCTGATGACCGCGCACATCCGTCGGCGCGCGCCCGGTCGCCTGGCGCCACGCCTCCTCGCACCACTCCAGATACACGGCGGTGTTGACGTGGCGCAGCATGTCGAGTTCGTGGTGCTCGACAGTGCGGCAATGCGCATGCGGCGCGCCGGTCGGCGCGCCGGCCTGCCACGCCTGCGGGCAAGCCAGCTCCGCCTCCGGCTGCAAACGATCGACCATCTCCGCCGGCATGCGCGCCGGGCCGAGCGTGGCGCGATCGACGTACACCCAGTCCAACTGAACGCCGGCAATGCGCCGGCCATCGCGCGCCGACGTGATGACGACTTCGCGGCAACCGCGCACGCGCCGGGCCGCGCTGAGCCAGGTCTCGATGTTCAGCGTCTCTTCGTCCCGCGCGCCGGACTCGAACACGACGCGCAACCCGCGCACGACAAAGAATGTGCCATGCGCCTCGTACCACGCAGCGTCGATACCGAGCGCCTGCGTGACGAGGTTGCCGGCATGCAGCGCATAGCGCGCCAGATGGGCATGATGCAGGAAGCCATCTGCGCCGATCTCATAGGAGCGAACCTGAATCTGTGTGGTGAAGCGCATGGGGTCAGGATTGCCGGAGTCTGAATGGATGGTTCAATCGCTGATGTGGGCCGGCGCGCCAGTGCGCATCGGGCATGCGGTTTGGTTACGCCTCGGGCAGGTTGACCGCGATGGCGGGGGCCGGCGCCGCCCGCAGCATGGCAACGTGTCTGTGCTGCATCGCCTTCAGAATCAAGTGGGTCAGCAGCGCCAGAACCGGAAACGCCACAGCGGCCAGAATGCCGAGTCGCAACGCAGCCTGTTCGGAGGTGGTCTGCAGCGCGCCGGCCATACCGGCTGCCAGCGAAGAGCCGATCGCGTTGTCCACCATCCAGCCCGTCATCCATGGGCCGGCGGCCGCGCCGATGTCGCCGGCGGCTGCCAGCAGCGCGAACAGCCACGCGCCGGCCAGTGGATAGCGCTCCGAGGCGGTGATCAGCGTGCCCGGCCACAGCAGACTCACGGCAAAGCCGCATAAGATGCACGCGGCCAGGCTCAACCCATTGGCCGGCGCCAGAGCGACCACCAGGTAACACACGACTGCCATCAGCGAAGTCCACACCAGCACTTTGTTGATCTGCAAGCGCGCCCCATACTTGCCGTAGAGCGCGCGGCCCACGCCCAGCATCACCGCAAAGCCGCACATGCCCAGCAGGTCGCCGGTGACTTTGGGAAACAGCAGCGCCTTCTCCATGAACGCGGACGCCCACTGGTTCATCACCACCTCCGACGCCGCGCCGAAGAAAATGGCGGCGAAGGCCAGCAGGCAGAACGGCTGCAGGATGAGGTCGCGGAAATTCAGGCGATGTTCGACCGGCACGCTGTCCGGAAATGGCGACTTCAGGAACATGAAGAAGTTCGCCAACGGCACTGCCGACCAGATCAGCGCGATGATCACCCAACTCCGGTCGCCAAAAACGAACAGGAACAGCGTGGTGACGACGATCGTGGCGACCTGGCCCCAGGCATAGAACGAGTGCAACAGGCTCATGGCCGGCCCCTTGTCGGCATTGGGAATGGCGTTGACGATGGGGCTGAGCAGCACTTCGAGCAGGCCGCACGACGCGGCGAACAGAATCGTGGCGACGATGATGCCGCCAAAGACGTTGGATGGGAAAAGGGCCGGCGCAAGCGCGAACAGCACCAGGCCGGCAAAGGCCAGCAGGCACGACGGCAGCACCAGTCGCCGGAAACCGATCCGGTCGATCAGCCCGCTGAAGACC
>DAOTYS010000491.1:0-6737 GCA_034434575.1 Thermoflexales bacterium | reverse complement strand
GCTAACGCCGGGCGTGATGGCCATTCTTGACGATCTGGCGCAAAGCAAGCCGGCCGGCAACATCCAGCTCTCCGACGCGCTCAACCGTCTCGCAGCAACCGAGCGTTATCTGGCGCTCAATGTCAACGGGCAGCGCTATGACATCGGCGTCCAATACGGCTTGCTGATGGCCCAACTGGCGCTGGCGCTGAGCGGGCGCGACCGGGCCGAAGTGCTCGCCCAGATGGTGGAACTGCTCAGTCGTTGAGCGCCTGCCAACCTGAGAAACTGAAGCGCCTTACATGTCCCGGCTAATCCCGATCATCACTTCGCCTGACCCGGCCATCCGCAACCAGTCGCTGGATGCCATCTGCCGCGCGGCATCGCTGCCAGAACTGATGGCAGAATGCGCCAGCCTGGACGCGTTTCGCCGGCGCAGCAACAACCTGTACGAGCGCGTGCGGGCGTTGTTCTTTCTGTATGCGATCCATCGCTTTCACCTGCCGCTCAAACCCCGCGTCTCCGGGCGGGGGTTAGTGCCGTTCGCCGGCTATCAAAACCTGCTCGAACGACGCTTTGAAGAGGCCATCGATCTTTTTCTGCGCGAGCAGGAACAGCGCGGCCCCAGCGACGCCATTTGCAGCGCGTTGGCCGCCGCGTATCACAGCCTCGGATTCCAGACCCTGGCCGACCAGGTGCGACGCAGCGTCCGATCAGTGCGGGGCAACCAGTGGATGTTCCGCATCGGCCATCCGGCAGACCAGCCCCTGCGCATCCGGCCTGAGCTGCTGGGCGCAGGCGACAACGCGCCCTACCCCATCCTCCGCGAACGCACGCCGGTGCGCATGGACCTGTCGCACAGCGCCTGGAGCGACATCTTCTTCCTCGGCATGGATTTTCCCGAAGGGGCGCGCGTGTTGAACGTCTCGATCGACCTGGGCGTGCGCGGGCGCGACGCGGCGCCGCAGCCGCCCATCGAGACGTATCTGCGCGTCATCGATGAGCCGGCGCTGCGCCTGACCAGCGTTGATCTGGGCGCGTCGGCGACCATTACCCGGCTGGCCGAGGTGTTCGACTTCGCCAAAGACTATTTAGGATTGTTAAAAGCCGCTGTCATCGCCGCCGGCGTTGTGCCGCCCGGCGTTGAAGGATCGGGGCAGAGTCTGCCCGACTTGCTTGCGCGCATGATCGGGCCGGGGCTTGGGCTGGAGATTGTCAGCAACGTCAACGGCATCCCCAAAGGCTCGCGCCTGGCCGTGTCCACCAATCTGCTGGCGTCGCTCATCTCGGTGTGCATGCGGGCCACCGGGCAGGCCAAATCGCTGACCGGCCCTTTGCAGGAGGAAGAGCGGCGCATTGTCGCCGCGCGCGCCATCCTGGGCGAATGGCTGGGCGGGTCGGGCGGCGGCTGGCAAGATTCCGGCGGCATCTGGCCCGGCATGAAGCTGATCACCGGCGTCCTGGCGGGCGAAGGCGACCCCGAACATGGCGTCAGCCGGGGCCGGCTGCTGCCCACCCATCACATCCTGGACACCCGCGACGTGTCGCTGGAGACGCGCCGCAAACTGCAAGACAGCCTGGTGCTGGCGCACGGCGGCATGGCCCAGAACGTCGGGCCGATCCTGGAGATGGTGACCGAGAAGTATCTGTTGCGCTCGGAAGCGGAATGGGCTGGCCGGCAGGAAGCAATCCGCCTGCTGGATGACATCCTGGCCGCTTTGCGCGCAGGGGACGTGCGCAGCGTCGGGGCATTGACGACGCGCAACTTCGCCGGCCCCATCCAGACCATCATCCCCTGGACAACCAATCTGTTCACCGAAACCGTCATCGCGCGCGTGCGCGAAGCGTTTGGCGACGCCTTCTGGGGATTCTGGATGCTGGGCGGGATGTCGGGCGGAGGCATGGGGTTCATCTTTGCGCCCGAACACAAGCGCGCCGCGCAGGATGGGCTGGGTGAAATCATGGCGCGCGCCAGGCAGGAGCTGGAGAGCGCGCTGCCCTTTGCCATGCAGCCGGTCGTGTACGACTTTGCCATCAATGAGCGCGGCACATGGGCTGACCTGCTCACCGGGCGCGCAGACGCCCGGTCGGATGCTCATGGTTACAACCTGATGCCGCCCGGCTATTACGCGCTGCTGGCGCCGGATATGCTCAAGGGAGACTGGCGAACGCTGCCGGCCAGCCAGCGCGCCGAGCTGGGCGAATTCGCCGCCGCCTGCCGGACTCATCCCGAATTGAGCGGCATGGTGCAGACGCTATTCGACCGGCTGATGCCCCATGACGCAACGGCGCAGTCTCACAGCGGCGATGATCGCCGCAATCAATTGAACGCCCTGCTGGAAGCGAATGGATTCGACCGCGCCCAGCACGAGCAGATTCGATCAGACATGCGCAACGGCCGGCTGGGCCTGGCGCAGAACCGCCTGCCGGCGAACACCGATATCCGCGATGTGACTGAAGGCGATGTCTACGACGCAACAGCGGGACTGCCGGCGGAATACCGCGAGGCCGGGCTGGAAGCGCTGGCCGCCGGACAGGTTGCGATCGTCACACTGGCAGCCGGCATCGGCACACGGTGGACGCAAGGCGCCGGCGTGGTCAAGGCATTGCACCCGTTTTGCCGGCTGGGCGGCAAACATCGCTCCTTCATCGAAGTGCATCTGGCCAAAAGCCGGCGCATCAGCCGGCTGTGCGGCGCAGCGATTCCGCACATCATCACCACCAGCTACCTCACACACGAGCGCATCCGCGAGCATCTGGCGCGCGTGAACAACTATGGGTACACCGCCGAATGTCTGCCGGGCGGCAGTCGGATGATATCTCCGCTGCGCCTGTCGCCTGGCCGGGCCATCGGCCTGCGCATGATCCCGATGACGCGCGATCTGCGCTTCATGTGGGAGGAAATGCCGCAGCAACTGCTGGACGAACAGGCGCAAAAAGTGCGCGATAGCCTGCATCATGCGCTGATCGAATGGGCGCGACAGGCCGGCGAAGGCAATGATTACACCGATAACGCGCCCATGCAGTGTCTGCATCCGGTCGGGCATTGGTTCGAGATCCCCAATCTGTTGCGCAACGGCGCGCTGGCCGGCTTGCTCGAAGAGCGCCCCAACCTGCGCTACCTGATGGCGCACAACATCGACACGGTCGGCACAGACGCCGACCCTGCGCTGCTGGGCTTGCACATGCAGATGGGCGGCTGTCTGACATTCGAGGTCACCACGCGCCGGATCGACGATCGTGGCGGCGGGCTGGCGCGGGTGGATGGGCGCGCGCGGCTGGTCGAAGGGCTGGCCATGCCGCGCGAAGAGGCCGAGTTCAACCTGACTTACTACAACACTAACACCTCGTGGATCGACATCGATCAGTTGCTGGCTGCGTTCGGGTTGAAGCGGGCTGATCTGACCAACGAGGTCAAAGTGACCGACGCCGTGCGCAGGTTTGGGGCGCGCATGCCGACCTACATCACGCTTAAGGATGTTAAGAAACGCTGGGGCTACGGCCAGGAGGATGTGTTCCCCGTGGCGCAGTTCGAGAAGCTGTGGCCCGACATGACCGGCGCGCCGGAAGTGAATTGCCGGTTCGTGGCCGTGCCCCGCCTGCGCGGGCAGCAACTCAAAGACCAGGCGCAACTCGACGGCTGGCTGCGCGACGGTTCCGCTGCGCACGTGGAGACGTTGTGTGAATGGCAATAAGAGCCTGTCTCATTCAGGTGTCAGACTCCTTTGAGGAGTTCGACGCCTGTAAAGCGCCGCAGGCGGCGCACAACCCAACCCAACTCGATGAGAGGAAAGGAAGAAAAGATGGAGATGTCCCAAGCAACCGCCTTTGATCTCGACCAGCAATGGATCAGCGAGCATTACGCTGAACTGGTCGGCCAATACGCCGAAGAATGGGTGGCCGTCCAGGGACAGCGCGTGATTGCGCATCATTCAGACCTGACACAGTTGCTGAGCCAGGCGCCTGACCTGGAACACACCTGCATCGAGTTCATCGAGCGGCAGACGCCGCGCTTCGAGCAAAACCTGACGCCGGGCGCAGACGCCCTCGTCGGCCGATAGCGCAACCTGCTCAGCAACACAAGGAAGCAAGATGGACACCATCCAACGACTCACAATTCTGCCCAACGAACCGATCGCCACAGTCAGCCCGTATCTCTATGGCCAGTTTGCCGAACATCTGGGAGAACTGGTCTATCCGGGCATCTGGGTCGGCCTGGATTCCGGCATTCCCAACACAAACGGCATTCGCAACGATGTGGTGGCGGCGCTGAAGCCGCTTCACCTGCCGGTGCTGCGCTGGCCAGGCGGATGCTTTGCAGACGGTTATCACTGGCGCGACGGGATTGGCCCGCGCGCGCAGCGCCCGATGCGCATCAACTACTGGTGGGGCATGGCGCCAGAGCCAAACCACTTCGGCACGCACGAGTTCATCGCGTTCTGCCGGGCCATCGGCACAGAGCCATACTTCACCGGCAACGTGGGGTCCGGCTCGCCCAAAGAACTGGGCGACTGGGTCGAATACTGCAACTCAGCCGGCAACTCCAATCTGGCCGAAGAGCGCCGGGCTAATGGCGCAGACCAGCCGTTCGGCGTGAAGTTCTGGGCGGTGGGCAACGAGAGCTGGGGCTGCGGCGGTTGGATGGACCCGGAGTATTACGCCTCGTTGTTCAGCCAGTTTCGCACGTTCATGTTCGACCATTCCGGCGCCAAAGTGCACGCCATCGCCTGCGGCGCGCCCGATTGTCACTGGGACTGGACGCGCCGGTTCATGGACGCGCTGAAGAATCGCTTCTGGAACCGGCAGCACATGGCGCAGTCGCTCGCCGCGCATTACTACTGCGGCACTGCCGGCACAGCCACCGAGTACACCGAAGCGCAATGGTTGGAGCTGCTCTCAAAGGCCGCCGCCATCGAGGGGATCGTCACCGGCCATCGCCAGATCATGGACCAGTTCGACCCGGAGCGCAAGATCAGCCTGATCATCGACGAGTGGGGGACATGGCATCCGGTCGAAGCCGGCAAGCCCAACTCCGGTTTGTATCAGCAGAACACCATCCGCGACGCCTGCGTGGCCGCGTTGTCTTTCGACGTGTTCAACAACCACGCCGACAAAATCTTCATGGCCAACATGGCTCAGCTCATCAATGTGCTGCAATCGCTGCTGCTGGTTCAGGAGGATCGTTGCGTCAAGACGCCCACCTGGCATGTCTGGGATTTGTATCAGCCGCACAAGGGGGCAACGGCAGTGCGCTGCATCGCGCAATCGGAGACGGTGTCGGATGGCGGCGAAGCGAAAGACTTTTGCCAGCGCATGTATCTCGACAAGAGCGGTTTCGGACTGCGCGCGGTGCAAGGCTCGGCAACCGTGAAGGATGGCCGGCTGTGCGTCACCGCCTGCAACACACATCCCACGCAGCCGGTGGAACTGGAAATCCGGTTGGCCGGCGCGGCCTTGCCACAGGCGGAAGTGGTGCGCCTGGCGGCCGACGACATCCACGCACACAACACCTTCGATCAGCCCGACCGGGTGGCGCTTTCGGCGCCGGAACTGGTGGACGGGCGAGACCGCACCCTGCGCGTGCTGATGCCGGCGGCGTCGATCCTGCGCGCGCAAGGGGCGTTGATGTAGGGCAAGCCGGCGGCTTGCCCTACAAATCAGCTCGCGCACAGCCGTCCGACACCTGTATCAGCTCCGGGAAATCGCGGTCGAACTCGCGCCAGACCTGCGGGGTCACCGTCTGGGCAAAGGCGCGCGCGTCGGCCTCGATCTCCGCCGGCCGGGATGCGCCCACCAGCGTGCTGGCCACCCAGGGCCGGCGCGCGCAAAACTGCAAGTTCAGGGCGAGCAAATCAATCCCGCGCCCATCCGCCCATTGCCAGAGCTGATAGGCGCGTTCCACCAGGTCGGGCGGAAAGCGGCCATTGGCCTGGCGCGCAATCTGGCGCGGGTCATCGCCGCCCAGCAACCCGTACATGACCGCCATGCCGTTCAAAACACCCACCTGCCGCGACCAGGCCAGCGGCAACAACTCGGCAGCGGCATCCTGCCGCAACAGGTTGTAGTCGCCGTAGGTCAGCGACACATCGAAGTCGCCGGTCTCGATGCAGCGGCGATGAAACTCCAGGTTGCGCACACCGAGGCCAATCGCGCGAATCACGCCCCGCGCGCGCAGTTCCTTGAGCGCGTCCAGCGCGCCGCCCGGCTGCAAGGCCGGCTCGATGTCGCGCGGGTCGTGAATGTGAAGAATATCGATATGGTCAACGCCCAGCGTCGCCAGGCTGAGTTCGACGCTGCGCCGGGTTGCGCGAGCCGAATAGTCGCCGTGGCAGTCGGGGCGCGTGCCGGTTTTGGTCGAGATGACTACGCTTTCGCGCGGATGCCCCCGGCCAAACCACTCGCGCAGGGCGATGCCGATGACGCGCTCACTCTCGCCGTGCCCGTAGGCCGGCGACGTGTCGATCAGGTTGACGCCGAGTTCGAGCGCGCGCAGCACGGTGGCAATGCCAGCATCCTGATCGATGGCTTTCCCATCCGTATGTCCCAACCATCCGCCACCCAGGCCGATGGGAGTGACGCGCAAGCCGGTGCGACCGAGGGTGCGATTCGGGTGAAGAAGAGGAGTGATCATGAGACGTGGTGCGTATTGCGTATTGCGTATTGCGTATTGGGTGTTGCGTATGTGGGGATTACCAGCAGTGGACGCGGTTGCGCAGGTCGCGGCCGCGTTGCAGCGCCTCTTCGGCAGCCGGCCGGGG
>DAOTYS010000490.1:0-3463 GCA_034434575.1 Thermoflexales bacterium | reverse complement strand
AAAATAAACAGCCCTGTTGTGATTGTTGTGCCCGAGCACAGACAAGGTGTATCTTATTCACAGTCACTTCCCAGGTATACGCATGGCCAGACGCCCTGCGTCGCGTGAGTGAGACGATGCCTGGACGATGCGTCATGGAATCGGTAGTACTATTTGACTGAATCTGAGACCCCGGTCTGAACGGAGCAATCACGAATGGCAATCCAACTTTTCGTATCCCCCAAAGGCAGTGATCACTGGTCGGGTCGCCGGGCCGCGCCGAACAAAGCCGGCGACGATGGCCCATTTGCGACAATCGAGGCCGCGCAAAAGGCCGTGCGCAGGCTGAAGCGCAGGGGCGAGTTGAGCGAGCCGGTGCGGGTCATCATTCGCGGCGGCGTGTACACCCTGAAGAAACCGCTGAGATTTGGGCCAGAAGATTCCGGGTCGCCGGCCCCCACCAGCGGCTGGAACATCCAGTCCGGCCCGGAGCGCAGCGTGACCTATGCAGCCTACCCCGGCGAGACGCCCATCTTCAGCGGCGGCCAGCGCATCACCGGCTGGAAAGCGTCGAAGCTCAACGGGCGCGAGGTGTGGGTGGCCGACCTGCCGGAAGTGAAGCGCGGCAAGTGGTATTTCACGCAGTTGTGGGTGAATGGCCGGCGGGCGACGCGCACGCGCCTGCCCAGACAGGGCTTGTTCCAGATCGCCGAGCTGCTGGGCGAGGTCTCGAACGTGGGCGACATTCACAAAGACCTCTTCACCGGCCAGGACGCCTTTCGCTTCCATCCGGGCGACCTGCGCGCCTGGCAGAACGTCGAGGACATCGAGTTCGTGGCGTTGCATTACTGGATCGAGAGCCGCATCAACTTCAAGTCGATCGATCCAGAGACGAACACGGCAAACTTGCAGTGGAAGTCGCGCATGCGGCTGACCGACGACTTCAGCCAGGGCGGCGCGCCGTACTATGTGGAGAATGTGTTCGAGGCGCTCGAAGCGCCGGGCGAGTGGTATCTGGACCGGCGCGCCGGCAAGTTGTACTACCTGCCGCTGCCGGGCGAGACCCTGCGCGCGATCGAGGCGTATGCGCCGCGCTTGCCGCATGTGCTGCTGGTTCAGGGCGACGGCAGGACTGGCCGGCCGGTGAAGCATCTGGTGTTTGAGGGTTTGACCTTCAGCCATTCTGAATGGACGCCGGACGCCGAGAGCATGAAGGCCACCCCGCAGGCGGCCTGTCATGTGCCGGGCGCAGTGATTGTGGGCCGGGCGCACGATGTGCGATTCGAGAAGTGCGCCATCACCCACGTGGGCAGCTATGGCATCGAGATCACCGACGGCAGTCACGATGTCACGGTGCAGTGGTGCGACATCACTGACCTGGGCGGAGGCGGCGTGAAGGTGTGGCATTCGTTCACCGGCGAGCCGCCGATGATCGGCGCGGGGCCGGACTGGAATCACACGCTCACCTGCCGGCGCATCATCATCAGCGACAACGAGATCAGCGACGGCGGCTATCGCTATCACCAGGCGGTTGGCGCATTGATTGGCAAGTGCACCGGCGTGCAACTCGTTCACAACCACATCCACGACTTCGACTACTCCGGGGTCAGTGTGGGTTGGACGTGGGGTTACGAGGATGGCGAAGCGTACGGCAACATCATCGAGTACAACCACATCCATCACGTGGGCCGGGGCAAGCTGAGCGACATGGGCGGCATCTACACGCTGGGTGTGCAGCCGGGCACGCGCTTGCGCTATAACCTGATCCACGACGTGCAGTCGCGCGGCTATGGCGGATGGGGCATCTACAACGACGAAGGCTCCTCATACATTCTGGTCGAGAACAATCTGGTCTATCGCACCAAGAGCAACGGCTACAACCAGCACTATGGCCGCGACAACATCATCCGCAACAACATTTTTGCCTGGGGCGGCGAAGCGCAGTTCTCGCGCGGGCGGATCGAGGCGCACAACAGCTTCTTCTTCACCAACAACATCCTCTACTTCGACACAGACGGCGCGGTGCTGGCCGGCAACTGGAAGGAACTGAACGCCACCATAGACCGCAACCTGTACTGGAACGCTTCCGGCAAACCGCTCAGCTTCGCCGGCGCGTCGTTCGAGGAATGGCAGGCGCGCGGGGCCGATCAGCACAGCCTGATTGCCGACCCCGGCTTCCGCGACCCTGCCAGCGGCGACTTCACCCTGCCGCCTGATTCGCCGGCGGCGCAGATCGGTTTCACGCCGTTCGATCTGTCAACCGTCGGGCCGAGGCGCTGATTGCTCGTTGTATGATTGCCCAACTCATGGGCAACTCCACCATCGCCGATCACATTCGACACATTCTCGTCATTGGTTCGGGCGGGCGCGAACATGCGCTGGCATGGGCGCTCGCCCAATCTCCCGTCGTTCAGCGCGTTGTCGTCGCGCCCGGCAATGCCGGCACGGCCGCCGGCGCCGCCCATGGCCGCGACAAGACGATAAACGTTCCCATCCCCGCCGACGACATTCCCGCGCTGGTGCGCTTTGCGCGCGAGCAGCGCGTTGGCCTGGCCGTCATTGGCCCCGAAGCGCCGCTAGCCGCCGGCATCGTGGACGCATTTCACGAGGCCGGCCTGCGCGTCTTCGGCCCGACGCGCGCGGCCGCTCAACTCGAAGCCTCCAAAGCCTTCGCCAAAGCCTTCATGCAGGAGCGCGGCATCCCCACCGCACACTACGCTGCTTTCGCTGACTACGCTGCTGCCCGCGCTCACCTTCAATCCAAAACCCAAAATCCAAAATCTGAAATGGTGGTGAAGGCCGATGGCCTCGCCGCCGGCAAAGGCGTGATTGTCTGCGATGACATAGAGCAGGCGCTGGCGGCGTTGAAGCAGATCATGCTCGACCGCGAGTTTGGCGCAGCCGGCGACACCGTCATCATCGAGGAGCGGCTCAGCGGGCCGGAGCTGTCGGTGCTGGCGTTCAGCGATGGCCGCACGGTGGCGCCCATGCCGCCCGCCCGTGACCACAAGCGCGTCTTCGATCGCGATCAGGGGCCGAACACCGGCGGCATGGGCGCATTCTCGCCTGTGCCGGGCATTGACGACGACCTGCTGGCCGAGGTGACACGGACGGTGTTGCAGCCGGCCATCGACGGCATGGCGGCGCGCGGCGCGCCATACGCCGGCGTGCTCTATGCCGGCCTCATGTTGACCGACAACGGGCCGAAGGTGTTGGAGTTCAACTGCCGGTTTGGCGACCCGGAGACGCAGGTGATTCTGCCTTTGCTGGATCAGACATCGCCCGGCGCGGCCTCGCTGGCCGAGATCATGCTGGCCTGCGCCGAAGGCCGGCTGGCGGAAGTGGCCCCGCGCATCCGCTGGCGCTCCGGCGCGTGCGCGACTGTGGTGATGGCCGCGCCAGGTTACCCGGGCGCGTATCCCAAAGGGCTGCCCATCAGCGGTCTCGACATCGCCGGCGCGTTGCAAAACGTGATGGTCTTTCA
>DAOTYS010000489.1:0-11904 GCA_034434575.1 Thermoflexales bacterium | reverse complement strand
TGTCTTTCCTTCGCTTAACAAGGCCAGGCCGCGCGCGCGTCGTGCATCAGCAACTGCATTTGACCCTTTTATTCTCATGCGGCCTATTTTGACACACACGACATTGTCTTGTCAAGACTCAGTAGCATATACGGGCTTGAAAGCCCAGATAACTGTTCGGCTTTGTCGAGTAAGGGACACGGCTACCCATCACTTTGTGACGGTCTCTTGAACCTGATACAAAACGGTATACCGTGTCCCGTTGGATCATACTAGAATTAAAGAGCGCGCAGGGAAGAAGAATTCAGATCTCTTTGTGATCCTGGTTTCTTTGTGGTGAGAAAGACCCGAGGAGGAAGCATGGCTTTCAATATCAAGAAGCGCGGCAAGTTGACGTATTACTACGAGGGCGACGCGCCGGTGCTGTCGGCGCTGGTGACGGAGGCGCAGCCGGACGGCGATCTGCGCATCCATTTTGCCGGGCTGACCGGCGGCTACTCGGCCAAAGGCGTGCTGGGCCTGGAGGAGCTGGTGACGATGGATCCGGAGCGCGAGATTCCGCTGGTGTTCGCCTGCTGGGAAAAGTGGCTGCGCGAGGCCGGCATTTGCCAGTCGATCAGCGAGGTGGATTTCATCGAGATGCACGTGTTCGGCTGCCAGCCGAAGCAGCCGCACCCGCTGGTGGACCCGGCCGGCTATCAGCAGGAGATCGAGCGGCTGCGGGCAGCCTACGCCAAAGCCTACCGCAACTGGTGGGCGACGCACTGCCCGGAGCATGGGCTGCCGTGCCGGTTCACGGTGCACGTGGTGGATGTGCCGGATCGGGCTGCGTCGTATGAGTTCTACAGCGTGGGGCTGTTGCAGCGGGGCCGGTGAGGTGAAGGCGTCCGCGCCGGCAAGGCCGCTCACCGTGGCGGAGTATTTCGCCGGCATCGGCCTTGTGAGAATGGGCCTGGCGCCGCACGGATGGCGCGTGGTTTTCGCCAATGACATCTCGGCAAAGAAACTTGAAATGTACAAGGGGTTTTTCCCCGACGCCGACGCGCACTATCTTGTCGAGGATATCTTTCAGATCGACCCGGCGTCAGTCCCGCAGACCACGCTGGCCACATGCTCCTTCCCGTGCATCGATCTCTCGCTGGCCGGCAATATGAACGGCCTGATGAACGGTCGCCATTCGAGCGCGTTCTGGGGATTTGTGAGAGTCCTCGAAGCGCAGGGGGACGCCGCGCCGCCGTTGATCCTGGTCGAAAACGTTCCCGGCTGGCTGTACTCCAACGAGGGCAGAGATTTCCGAGTCACAGTTCAGGCGCTGAATCGGCTTGGCTATGCCTGTGACGTCTTCATTCTGGACGCGCTGAGGTTTACGCCGCAGAGCCGGCTGCGCGTCTTTCTGGTTGGAACAAAGCTGGAAACGCCGCACACGACTGCTGAGCTGATCCTCGCGCGCCCGCGATCTTTGCTCTCTGAGCGACTCAGGAAAAGCATCGTGGCTAACAAGGATCTGCGCTGGTTCTACACCCCTATTCCTGAGCCGCCTCCGCTCAAAACAGACGGCTTATCGGCCATCATTGAACCGATCGACGCGAATGACGCGCGGTGGTGGCCGGAAGAGGAAGTCAGGCGGCACCTGGCGATGATGAAAGCGGCGCACCGCGAGCGCGTCGCGCAACTGGCGCGCAGCGAGCGAATGGCCTACCGGACGTTCTATCGCCGGCGCCGCGAAGGCCAGCAACGCGCAGAAGTCAGAGACGACGACCTGGCCGGCTGTCTGCGCACCGCAGCCGGCGGAAGCGGGCGACAGTTTGTGATTCAGGCCGGCGCCGGCAGCATCAGAATGCGCGCCATGACACCCAGAGAATACGCCCGCCTGCAGGGTGTGCCGGATGAATACCCGATCGTCGCAGACAGCACGCAGGCATTGACCGGCTTTGGGGACGCAGTGTGCGCGCCGGCAATTGGCTGGATTGCGGCCAACGTTCTGGGGCCGCTGGTGGCGCTGCCATCGGCGCCGCCGCTGGCCGTTGACAGAACGCCAGCCATCCAGATGTTTTTGCTGGATCAGGCGCAACACGAGGGCGCGCCGGCGCAGGCTGTCACAGAGCGCGCCTGAGTCTGCGTCCGGGCGCGGCAAACAACGCTTCCATGTCTGACACGTTTACACCCGCGCAGCGCTCCGCCATCATGGCGCGGGTGCGCTCCAGCGGCAACCAGAGCACCGAACTGCGGCTGATCGCGCTGATGCGCCGCGCCGGCATTCATGGCTGGCGGCGCAACTACCCGCTGCCGGGCAAGCCGGATTTTGTCTTTCCCGCGCTGCGTCTGGCCGTCTTTGTGGATGGCTGTTTCTGGCACGGCTGCTCGCGCTGTTACCGCCGGCCGCATTCCCGGCGCGCCTACTGGGACGCCAAAGTGCAGAACAACCGCCGGCGCGACGCCCGTCTGCGTCAGGCCCTGCGCCGGCGCGGATGGCATGTCATGCGCATTTGGGAGCACGAGTTCGCCGATCAAGACCGCCTGGCCACGAGACTGATGCGCATGATCGCCCGGTCAGCAGTTTCGCAGTGAGTACGGTATAATCGGACTTGCTACGGAGGCGAATGATGGGCAGACAGATTTCCGCGCTGGACGCGGAGGCAGTAAGAGCGCAGTCTCTGCAGGAGGCTATCGACAAGGGCGGGTTTGTGCCACTCGCCCAGGCCGCGCGAACGACGAATATCCCGCTGACCACGCTGGCCGACGCGGTCAGGCAGGGGCGTATTCCGGCTGTGCGCGTGCAGCCCAACCGCTGGGTCGTCCGCGTGTCGGCAGTCGAGCTTGCGCTGAAAGGTGACAAGGCGCTGGGACCCTCACAGGCTCAGATCGACCAGGCGCTGGTCGAAGCCGGCCTGATGACCATTCCTGCCGGCGGCTTCAAACCGCTCACCCGCGCAACCCCCATCGACTTCGGCGACGGCGGCCCCACAGTGTCCCAAACGATCATCCGGGAACGGGAGGAGCGTGAGCGGGCTATTCATGGACACTAGCGCGCTGAGCCGGTATTACAACCGCGATCGGGGCGCCGAGTGGATGGTTGCCAGAATGACATCCGGCGCGGCGATCTATATCAGCGCGTTTACCTTGATCGAGCTGGCGGCGGCAATTGCGCGACGCGGCAAGGCGAGCGCGCGGACACAACGTCAGGCAAAACGCATGCTGGATCGCCTGGACAAAGACGCTGCTTCTTTTCGCGTGCTGGCAATCGAGCAAAGTGTGCTCGACAGAGCGATGGTGTTGGCCCGCAGCGGAAGTGTGCGCGGCGCGGATGCGGTGCAACTGGCCACCGCGCTGCAACTGGCCGAGATCGTCGCGCAGGCCGGCGGCAGCCCGCCTGTCTTCGTGTGCGCCGACCGCGAGTTAAACGCGGCTGCCGAGGCAAATGGGCTGAGCGTGGAAAACCCGGACGATCACGCCTGAGACGATCACGCCTGAGAAACAGCGCACTAAAATCAAGCCGCCGCGCCAACTTACGGCGCAAATGATAGATTCGCCAGATCACGCTGCGCCATTCACTGAACACACATCGGAGGCTACATGCTGTATCGCGCCTCGCCCTTCGCGATCGTCGCCTTTGCCTTCGCCACCGGCATCTGGTTCACCGCGCAGTTTCCCGTCCCCCTCTGGTTAAGCCTGGGCGTTCTGATCGCGGCTTTCATCGGGAGTGTCGTTACCCGGCGCAATCCCGCAGCAGCCTGGACTGCTGCGTTCGTGGCCCTGCTGGCCGCCGGCGCCCTGCGCTACACCCTGGCGCTGCCCGACCCGGCCAACTCGGTCGCAGCCTACAACGGCCAGTTCGTTGCGCTGGAGGGTGTGGTGGTCGAAGAGCCGGATGTCCGCTTTGATGATGTGCGATTGCGCGTGCAGGTCAGCCGGCTGGTTGGCAAATCGTTCGACGTCGAGACAGGCGGCCTGGTGCTTATCAAAACGCCGCGCGCGATTCCCTGGCGCTACGGCGATGTGATCCGCGCCTTCGGAACCATCGATGCGCCGCCGGTGCTGGCCGAGTTCGACTACCGCGAATATCTGGCGCGCCAGGGCATCCTGTCGTGGATGCCGCGCCCCGAACAGGCGCTGCGCATCGGCGCAGGCGAAGGCAACCCGATCTACGCCGCTCTGCTTGATGTCAGAGCGGCTCTGCGTCTGTCCATCCAGCGCATCATGCCCGCGCCGGAATCCGCGCTGCTCACCGGCATTTTGATCGGCGACGACAACGAGATCGCTGAACATATTGCGGCGGCGTTCCGCTGCACCGGCACGTCGCACATCGTGTCCATCTCCGGCTTCAACGTCAGCGTGGTCATCGCACTGGTCGTGCCGGCGCTCAGCCGGCTGCTGAACAAACGCCGCGCCGCGCTGGTCGCCATCCCCGCCATCGTGGTCTATACCCTGCTGGTCGGCGCGTCGGCGTCGGTGGTGCGCGCAGCGGTCATGGCCATCATCGCCCTGATTGGCCAGTTGTTCTGGCGGCGCGGGTTCACCCTCAACACCCTGTGCGCCGCCGCGTTCTTCATGCTCGCCGCCGATCCGCACACCCTGTACGACGGCGGATTTCAGCTCAGCTTCGCCGCCACGCTCGGCCTGGTGCTCTACGCCGACCGCATCACCTTCGGGGTGCAAAGACAGCTCGAACGCCGCTTTGGGCTGGCGCGCGAGCGCGCCCAGACTATCACCGGCGTGCTGGCCGATCTCACACTGGTGACGCTGGCCGCTCAGATCACCACCCTGCCGCTCATCCTGGCCAATTTCCATCAACTGTCGCTGGTCACGTTGCTGACCAACGCCATGATCCTGCCCTTGCAGCCGGCCGCCATGATCCTGGGCATCGTGGGCAGCGCAACCGGCATCGCCTCGCCTGCGCTCGGCGCCATCGCGGGCCTGCCGGCCTATGGGCTGATGACGGCCACGCTGCGCATTGTCGAATGGAACAGCGGCTTTCCATACGCCTGCGTGCCGGTCTACACCTTCGGCACGCCGGAGGCGGTTGCGTACTACCTGGCATTGTTCGGCGTCACTGCCGTGGTCACCCAGTCGCCGCAGACGCGCCACGACCTGGGCAGCTTTGTGCGCGCGATGCTGAAGCCGGGGTTGATCCTGACTGCCGTGGCAATCGCCGGCGCCATCGGCTTTGTGCTGTGGGCGCAACGGCCCGACGGCAAGCTGCATGTCACCTTCAGCGGCGAGGGCGCGTTCATCCAGACGCCGGCCGGCAGGCAGATCGTCTTCGCCGGCGGGGGCAAAGTGCTGTCGGTGATGGGGCGAGCCATGCCGCTCTACGACCGCGCCATCGAGTTGCTTATCCTGCCCCAGCGCAACGACTTTGCGCGCGGCGACAGCCTGCCCATTTTGCAACGCTACGCCGTGGGCGCGGTGTTCGCGCCCGAAGGGGAAGACGAGCCATCGGCGATGCTGACGCAATGGGAAGACGCGGCGCGGGCCAGCGCCCGGCAAGTCATGGCGGCGCCGCCGGGCACGCGGGTGATCGTGGAGCCGGGGGTGACACTGACGATCGAGCAACGCGCCATGAACGCGATCGGCGCGCGCTTGAGCTACGGCGAGACGGTGTTCGAACTGGCCGGCGACGCAACGGTGATCAGCGGCACGGTGCAGCCGGGGAGCGTCGCGTTCGTCAGCGTGCGCGGCGCATCGCCGGCCTTGCTGGCGGCAGCGCAGCCGCGCTGGGTGGTGTGGGCCGATGCAGGCGGCGCGCCGCCCAGGCTGGGCGAGGGCATCCGGTCGATTGCGCTGCGCGATGCTGGAATCGTGGAGTTCATCAGCGACGGCAACAGCCTGACCGTCAGAACGCACTGACAGGGCCGGCTCGTATGCTACGATTCGCCCATGCCGATCCTGATCGAACACTGTGATGTCCTGGACCCCAACGCCCCGCGCTCGGTCGCTGCCGACCGTTCCATCCTGATCGACGGCGCGCGCATCGTCGCCATCGACAGCGCCTCGCACTCACCCCTCACCCCTCACCCCTCAGCACTCAGCGCCGAGCACTCAGCACTCAGCACTCACCCCTCAGCACTTGAGATCATCGACGGGCGCAATCTGCTTGCTATCCCCGGCCTGATCAGCGCGCACACGCACTCGCCAGAGAACTACATGCGCGGCGCCACTGAGCGCATGCCGCTCGAACCGTGGCTGGTGTGGTTGTACGGCGCGTGCGGCGAATACACGCCGCGCGATCATTACCTGTGCGCCGCCATGAGCGCCATCGAAATGCTGCTGGGCGGCTGCACCGGCTCGCTCGATCATCTGTGGCATGGCGGCCCGTGGACCCGCGACGCGCTCGACGCGACCATGCAGGCCTACCGTGACAGCGGCATCCGCGCCACGGTGGCGCCGCTGTACGACGACCACGACTACGTGCTCGACGTTGGCGACGCACTGGGCATCGACCTGCGCGGCAGCGTGTACGGCCTGTCGCACGGCGGCTATCGCCCGGATCGCGAGGCGCATCGCGCCGGCTTGTTGCGCGACACGCTCGATCTTTTTGACGCCTGGATGGAGGACTGGCACGGCGAGGCCGATGGCCGGCTGCAAACGTTCCTCGGCCCGGCTGCCGGGCAACTGGTCAGCGACGACTGTTTGCAGATGTCGCTCGATCTGGCGCGCAAACACGGGGCCGGGATGCACATGCACTGCGTCGAGACACGGGTTCAGGACTATTGCATCCGCCGCGCCTTCGGCAAAACGATCATCCACCGCATGGCCGACCTCGGCGTGCTCGGCCCGGATGTGACGTTGCCGCATTCGGTGTGGATCAGGAGCGAAGCCGACCTCGACCGGCTGGCTGAGGCCGGCGCGATACCCGTGCACAACCCGGCCGCCAATCTCAAACTGGGCAGCGGCCTGATGGCCATGCGCGAGATGCTCGATCGCGGCATCACGGTGGCGCTGGGCGTGGACGGCGCGTGCAGCAACGACAACCAGGACATGTTCGACACGATCAAACTGGCGGCGCTGATCCACAACCTGAAGCATCACGAAGCCGCTGCATGGATCTCAGCGCGCGAGGCGGTCGAGGCAGCCACTGTGGGAGGCGCTGCGGCTTTGTTGATGAAAGATCAGCTCGGCGCGCTGGAGGTCGGCAAACTGGCCGACATCACGCTGCTCGACCTGCGCAGCCCGGCCCTCTCGCCGATGAACGACGGCTATGGCGCGCTGGCCTATTGCGAGACGGGCCGCTCGGTGCGGCATGTCATTGTCAACGGACAGATCGTCGTGCGCGACGGGCAACTGACCACGCTGGACGCGCCGGCGATTGCGCAAGAGTTCCGCGAACGGGTGGAGCGCCTGCCATTTCGCCGGCCTCTCGACGCCAGGACACAACGCGACGTGGACGACTGCTGGCGCTTCTGGCGCAAGGTGATGGAGCGCGTGGGACAGGGCGAATAGCTCAGGTGTCGCACTCCTTAAAGGAGTGCGACACCTGATGTCCCGGGCCGCAAACAGCAGTATGCTTGCCTCATGCAGGCAAGCGACCCGACCCTCACAGGCTCAACCCCAACCTCGACTGGCGATCAATCCTTTGCAGATGAAGTGCTGGCGCTGCGGCTGGAGATCATGGCGTATGCCGCGCAGGCGCCGCTGATTGCCCTCGGCATCGCCGGGCTGATGCTGTCGCTGTTGCCACAAGGCGAGGGCATTGCTCCCGGGCGCATCGCGCCCTATCAGCTCGCGCTAATAGCGGCCGGCGCAAGCCTGTGGCAGGCGCGCGCGCGCCCTCGATTGGCGCTGCGCTTATGCGGTTGGGGGACATGGGTCATTGCGTTCACATTCGCTCTGACGCGCCAGGATGGCTTCTCCATGATCGGCCTGGCAGTCGCCTGCGCGTTGAATGTGCTGTTGATCGGCCCGCTGGCCGGCTGGGCAACCTGGGGTGTGACCAGTCTCATCCTGATGGGGGGCGCTTTCGCCCTGCCGCCTCACATCCTGAGCTGGGGCAACACCCTGACTATCGTTGTGTGGGCCGGCCTGTCCACCCTGCTGGCGCACACAGTCTGGCGCGTGCTGTTGCGCACGCTGCGCTGGATGCAAGACACCTACACCGAAGCGCAAACACAGGCGCACCTGTTGCGCGACAAGAGCGCCGAGCTGGCGCTGGCGCTCAAATCACTGGGCCAGACCAGCTCACAACTGGCCCGCTTGAACGAGCAGTTGGAGATCGCCCGGCAACACGCCGAGGATGCCCGGCGCTCAAAGGAGGAATTCGCCGCCAGCGTCAGCCATGAACTGCGCGCGCCACTGAACCTCATCATCGGATTCAGCGACCTCATTCTGCGCGAGCCGCAGGTGTATGGGGTCGCCGGCCGTGAAGGATCGCCTGCACTGCCTCCCAAGCTGATGGCCGACATTGCGCTCATTCACCGGCACGCCCAGCATCTGCTCAAGCTGGTCAACGACATCCTCGACCTCAGCCAGATGGATGCCAATCACTTGACGGTGCAGCAGGAGGTCGTGCCGGCAGCCGAGCTGATCGATCGAGCAGTCGTCGAATACGAAGACTTGATTCGGCAACGCGGCCTCAACCTCAACGTGCAGATTCAGCCCAACCTGCCGGAGGTCTACGCCGACCGGACGCGCATTCATCAAGTCTTGCTCAATCTGCTGAACAACGCGCTGCGTTTCACCGACGCCGGGGGCATCACCATCACGGCGCGCAGCCAGAAAGCAGAGATTGGGCAACAGATGACAGATGACAGACGACAGACGACAGAGGTTGTCATCAGTGTGTCCGACACCGGCGTGGGCATCGCGCCCGACGACCTGAAACGGCTGTTCGAGCCGTTCGTGCAAGTTGGCGATGCCCGGCGCCGCAAACGCGAAGGGTCGGGGCTGGGGCTGGCGATCAGCAGACGATTCATCGAGCTGCATGGCGGGCGGATGTGGGTGGAGAGCGCGCCGGGCATGGGCAGCACATTCTCGTTCACGCTGCCGGTGAAGCCGGCTGAGCCGGTCATCTCATTGGATCGCATGCCGCGCGCGCCGGGCCGGCGCGAAGTGGGATGCCTGGCCGTGATCGAGTCGATGCCGCTCTTGTCGCCGCTGCTCTCGCGGCATATCCGGGGGTTGCGCGTCGTGCGGGCCGACAGCCTGGCGGCGCTGGCCGGGCAAGATGCGGACTGCCCGGAGGTGATTGTTTTGAACGAACCTGCGAGTCCCGGCTGGCCTGTCAGCCCCCTGACGGCCGCGATCAGCAACGCGCCGGTCATACGCTGCTATGTGCCCGGCCCGATCGGGCAGGTGTCGCAGACGGCGCACGTCACGGGCGACTTCATCCGGCGCTACCTGGTCAAGCCGGTCACGCGCGAACAGATTCACGAAGCGATTTCTATTCTGCTCAGCCCGCAGGCAGAGATGAATCAGGCCGGCGCCAGACCCATGCGGTCTGCCCGTTTGCTGATTGTGGAGGATGAGGAAGACACAGCAGCGCTGCTGAGCCGCATGGCGCGCTCTGCGCCTGTGTCGGCGCTGGCCGGTTTCTCCGGACTGAGCGTGGTGAAAGCGCGCAGCGGCGAGCAGGCTCTGGAACTGCTGCGCCTGTGCGAAGCCGGCGAACAAAATGACCCGGCGACGGTGATTGACGGGATGCTGCTCGACCTGGGGCTGGGCGCCATCAGCGGCTTCGACGTGCTTGCCGAAATGGAGCGCCACGCGGCCTGGCGTCGTATCCCGGTATGCCTGATCAGCGGGCAGACGGCGCGGGGCGAATACCTGGCGACGCCTTATCTGTCCTTTACCCGGCACCAGCCATTCACCGTGCGCGAGTTGATGCAGGCCATCGCCGATTTCACCCGGCTGGTTGCGCCCGGCGTGGAGATCAGCGCGCAGTAGCGCCGGATGGCTCGCCAGTTGCGGGCCGCGACGCCGTCACCGTCCGCAGCGTCTGCAAGAGCGACGCTGCTGAATAAGGCCGGGGCAGCGCGGCAGACGCCCCCAGCGCCCGGGCCAGCGTCTCGCTGCCTAACACGGAGCTGACGACGATCGGCGTAGCGGACAATTCGGGATGAGATTTGAACTGGGCCAGCAGTTCCCAGCCGTCGAGCACCGGCATCATCACGTCCAACAGGATGCAGTCCGGCCGGATTTCCAGCGCCTCGCGCAGCGCGTCCTCCGGGCGAGTGACCGCCAGCAGGTCAAACTCGTCACTGGTCTCCAGAGAACGCCGCACCAACGCGATGGCATCGGGGTCGTCGTCGATCATCAGGACACAACGCCGGACGCTGGCAGGCAACGTGATCTGTAGCGCCGGCGGGTCCTGGCGTGCGCTCACCACAGCGCCAATTCTCTCGGCCAGATGCACAATGGCATCCAGGTCAGATTGCAGCCCGAACGCCGCCGGCACCGACAGGGTTACCCGGATGGCATGGTTGGCCGGCTCGATGCGCGCTTCCAGAGTCGCGCCCCGGGCGCTTTGGGCAACCCAGTTGAGCGAGAGGATGAGCAATTGCCGGATCACCATCCGGTCGCCGATGGCAGGAGGGAGCGGCTCATCCACGCGCAATGAGACTTGCAGCGCCTGCTGCGAGAGCACCGGTTCAAGGGTGTTGATGGCCGAGCGCACTGCTTCCTCGACATGCGTCAGACCGCTCTGTGGCCGATCGGACTGGGACGCTGGAGAGAGACTGGCCGACTCGGAGTTAGCAGGGCTGAACAACAGCGCCGCCACTGCCGCAACGCCGCGCATCTGGTCGCGCCGCAACTGGCGCAGGCTGACGTTGAGTTCCGCCGCCGCCTCGGTCTGGGTCATCCCGCTGAGATAACGCTCGTTGAGCGTGTTATAGACGCGCCAGGCCATGGAGCTGAGTGGCGCGTTGGGGGGTGGCTTGATCTGCCTGATCGCCGCGGTGATGGCGCGCTGCGCAGCGCGAGCCGACGGATAGCGGCCAGACGCCGGTGGCAGCGCAATGTGCCGCTCCAGAAAGGCCAGGTCATATAGCCTTTCCAGCGCTTCACGGGTCCAGGCGATCTGCTCAGGCGTCACCATGACTGGTCACACGATGGCCTCTGATTGGCCGCCCCAACAAGGCTGTTGACCGTTACACTGATTGTGTTGCGCATGGCTGACCTGAGCATTCTAGCCCAGCCATTGGCGCGAGGTGATTCCGCTTTTCATATCCAGGCAGGAAGGAGAGAGACCCATGCAAACGAAACACACAGTCAGCCGGCGCGCGTTCCTCAAGGTCGGCGCCGGGATGCTCGGCGCGGCTGGTCTGGCCGCATGCGCTGCGCCCAGGCCGGCGCCCGCCCCCTCCGGGTCTGAGTCGGCAGCGCCTCAGGTGCCCACTGCCGGCAAGACCAAACTGAGGCTGATGACGTGGTCGGGCGGCGAGGAGCTGGAACTGCACAAGAAGGCGTTCGCCGCATTCACCGACAAGAACGACATCGACCTCGAAGTGACCGCTGTCCCATTCGCTGAGTACTACACCAAGCTGCAAACCGAGGCGGCCGGCGGGGCAGCCGCCGACCTGATCAACATTGGTGAAGCGTACACCGTCCGCTGGGCTGCGTCAAAAGTTGTGCTGGACATGAACCCGCTGATCCAGTCTGATCCGACATTCGACAAGGAGGACTTCTGGCCCAACGTCCTGGAGAACTTCTCCTGGCAAGGCGGTGTGTACGTGCTGCCCAAGGACTACGTGACGTGGGCCTTGTTCTACAACAAGACATTGTTCGACGAGGCCGGCCTGAGCTACCCCGACGAAACCTGGGACTGGTCGCCAGAGGGCGCCAACAAATATCTTACGTCTGATGTGAAATGAGATCACGCGGCAGCGACGCGAAAGGTCTGCACATCGATGCCAAACACCTGGCGCAACAAACGTCGCAAGGCGTGACTCGTGAGTTTGGCAATCACACGCGTGCACAGCCCGACGATGG
>DAOTYS010000488.1:0-25099 GCA_034434575.1 Thermoflexales bacterium | reverse complement strand
GACACTGCTTGCGCCCCGGCATCCAGCCACGCCTGAAAGCGCAGCGCCAACTCGGCCACCGCGCGACGATGCTCGCGGCGCACCTGGCGCTCGCCCAGGTGAAGCTTCTGCTCAACCTGCCACAAGGGGCGCCGGGCCACGTAACGGTCGTACAGGATGATGTATTGCCGCCACTGCGGCGACGTTTCGACGGGATCGCCGGCCGGCCTCAGGCTCTCGATTAAATTGACGATCACACGGCGCAACTGAGCGGCCCGAGCCAGCGCATTCTCGTCGCGGAAAGTCTCCAATCGCTCGGCCAGCGGGTTCGCGCCCAGTTGTTCCGGATCGTTCAAGCCGGCCAGCGCGCGACGCAGATGAAGCAGCACAGGTGATTGCGCCATGTGACAGGTTGGGCAAGCATACACCAGGCCGGAGATTCATATTGCGTGTTGCGTGTTGCGTATTGGGCGTTGACGCGCTGCGTATAATCGGCCCATCCACAGCAAAGCAAGAGAGGCACAGCATGTCCACAAACGGCAAAAACGGCTCTGGTTTTTCGCGCGCCATGCGCTCCGACACGATCAAAAAGGGTCTCGAACGCGCGCCGCATCGCAGTTTGCTGCGGGCAACCGGCGTGAAAGATGAGGACTTCAACAAGCCGTTCATAGCCATCGCCAACAGCTACGTGGACATCATCCCCGGCCACGTTCACCTGGACAAGTTCGGACAGATCGTGAAGGATGCCGTGCGCGAAGCCGGGGGCGTGCCCTTCCTCTTCAACACCATCGGCGTGGATGACGGCATCGCCATGGGCCACTTCGGCATGAAGTACAGCCTGCCCAGCCGCGAGATCATCGCCGACAGCGTGGAGACAATGGTCAGCGCGCACCAGTTCGACGCGCTGATCTGCATCCCCAACTGCGACAAGATCGTGCCCGGCATGTTGATGGGCGCCATGCGCTGCAACATCCCGACCATCTTCGTCTCCGGCGGCCCGATGTACGCCGGCAAGACGGAAGACGGCCAGGTAGTCGATCTGATCTCGGTGTTCGAAGCGGTGGGGTCCGTGTCGGCCGGCAAGATGACCGAGCAGCGCCTGGCCCAGATCGAAAAGGTGGCCTGCCCCACCTGTGGCTCGTGCAGCGGCATGTTCACCGCCAACTCCATGAACTGCCTGTGCGAAGCTCTGGGCATCGCCCTGCCCGGCAACGGCACCGCCATGGCCCTCAGCCCAGAGCGCGAGGCGCTGGCCCGCCAGGCTGCCCGGCAGATCTTGTGGCTGCTCGAACACGACATCAAAGCCCGCGACATCGTCACGGTTGAGAGCGTCGACAACGCCATCGCCCTCGACGTGGCCATGGGCGGCAGCACCAACACGGTGTTGCACACGCTGGCCATCGCCCGCGAAGCCGGCCTCGATTACCCCATCGCCCGCATCGACGCCATCAGCCGGCGCACGCCCAACATCTGCAAGGTCTCGCCCTCCAGCCACTATCACATCGAGGATGTGGCCAAAGCCGGCGGCATCAGCGCCATTCTGCGCGAACTCAGCCACAAGCCCGGCGCGCTCACCCTCGATCGCCTCACCGTCACCGGCAAAACCCTGGGCGAGAATATCGCCGGCTGCGTGACCCGCGACCCGCAGTGCATCCGCCCGCTCGACAACGCCTACAGCCCGGACGGCGGGCTGGCCGTGTTGTTCGGCAACCTGGCCCCCGATGGCTGCGTGGTGAAGACCGCCGGCGTCGCGCCGGAGATGCGCACCCACACCGGCCCGGCCGTCATCTTCGACAGCCAGGAAGACGCCTGCGCCGGCATTCTGGCCGGCCAGGTCAAGGCCGGCGATGTGGTCGTCATCCGCTATGAAGGGCCGAAAGGCGGCCCCGGCATGCAGGAAATGCTCAGCCCCACCTCGTACATCATGGGACGCGGATTGGGCGGCAGCGTGGCGCTCATCACCGATGGCCGGTTCAGCGGCGGGACGCGCGGCGCGTGCATCGGGCACGTCAGCCCCGAAGCCGCCGCCGGCGGCCCCATTGCGCTCGTCGAACCCGGCGATCTGATCACCGTCGATATTCCCAACCGCGCGCTCACCCTGCATGTAGACGATGCGGAGCTGGCGCGGCGCAGGGCCAACTGGAAGCCGGTCGTGCGCGAGAATCTGCCGAGCTGGCTGCGCCGCTACACAAAGATGGTGACCAGCGGCAGCCAGGGCGCCGTGCTGGAGTCGTGAGACTTGCCAGGATCGGAACGAAGCCTGATCTATACTGGACGCATGGAGTTTGAATGGGACCCCGGCAAAGCTGCACGCAACGTTACCAAACATGACGTTACATTCGAAGAAGCAGCCACAGTGTTTGGGGACCCGTTGAGCGTCACAGTGCAAGACCCGGATCACTCCAGCGAAGAGGATCGCTACATTATTGTTGGTTCATCGTTCCGATTCAGACTGCTAATGGTGTCATTCGCCGAACGGGGCGAGAGGATTCGCATAATCAGCGCGCGAGAGTTGACCCGCGCAGAACGAGCGCAATATGAGACTGGAAACCAATCATGAGCCGGAGGATGAGCTTCAGCCGGAATACGACCTCTCGAAACTCCTCAAGGACGGGGTCCGAGGCAAGTACGCAGAACGATTTCAGCAGAGCACAAATCTGATTCTGCTCGATCCAGACGTTGCCAGGGCTTTCCCCAGCTCCAAAGAGGTCAATGACGCCCTTCGGTTGCTGATACAAACGGCGCGTCTGGCAGTGGATGCCTGAAATGCAAACACGCGGCAGCTTGAGCGCCGCGCTGGAACGTTACGGCCTATGACTCCCACGCCTCATCCCACCATTCCCGCGAGCGAGTATCCGCAACACTGGCAGGCTGCGCAATCGCTCATGGCTGAGCACAGCCTCGACGAGATTGCCCGGTAGGGCAATGCCAACGCGCAGCGCGCGCTGATACGCGCGCATGGTCGGGCGGTCCGACAGACTCACCAACCGCAGGTTCTGCTGGAAGCGCGCATGACCGAATCGCATCAGTCCATCACACCCTACCCCGATGTAAACGCCGCACTGAGCGCCACGCTGGCCGGCATACAAGCCGCGCTCGGCGATCAACTTATCGGCGTGTACCTGCACGGCTCGCTGGCGAACGGCGACTTCAACCCGCGCGCCAGCGACATCGATCTGCTGGCAGCCACCCGCGACAAACTGCCGGCGCATCTGTTGCCCGAACTGGCGTCCATGCACGCGCAACTGGCCGGCCGTTTCAAATGGACCGGCCATATGGAAGTCTCGTACATCCCGCTGGCGGCGTTGCGGCGCTACGACCCGGCCAACTGCCACCACCCTGCCCTGCGCGTCGATGGCAGTTTTGATATCGACGGCCACGGCAGCGACTGGATCATTCAGCGATGGGTCATCCGCGAAAAGGGCATTGCGCTGGCCGGCCCGCCCGCAGCCGCGTTGATCGACCCCGTGCAGCCCGACGACCTGCGCCGCGCGGCGTCGGGCATCCTGGGCGAGTGGTGGGCGCCGATGCTCAATGACACAAGCCGGCTTCAGGACAGCGAATATCAAGCCTATGCCATTCTCACCATGTGCCGCTCGCTCTACACGCTGGAGCATGGGCGGGTGGTCAGCAAGCCAACAGCGGCGCGCTGGGCGCAGGCGGCGCTGGGCGAGACGGACGCCGCGCTGGTCGAACGCGCGCTGAACTGGCGGCCGGGCGTCGAACTCGACGCACTGACCCAAACACTCGACCTGATCCGGCGCACGTTGCAGCGCGCGGGAGTACACTACGCCCATGCCAACACCCAACCCACTTCCCCAGAGTGCGCCGGAGGCTGAAGGCATTTCCTCAGCCGCGATCCTTAAATTTGTGAACACGGCCGAAAAGCGCATCGACGCGCTACACAGCTTCATGTTGCTGCGCCACGGCCGCGTCGTGGCCCAGGGCTGGTGGTCGCCCTATCGCGCCGAGTGCGTCCATCAGTTGTTTTCGCTCAGCAAGAGCTTCACCTCGACTGCGGTCGGACTGGCGGTGGCTGAGGGCCGGCTAAGCGTGGACGATCCCGTGCTGTCGTTCTTTCCCGAAGATGCGCCGGCAAAGCCGGGTAAGAACCTGCTTGCCATGCGCGTGCGGCACCTGTTGTCGATGGCCACCGGCCACGATCACGACACCACCGGCTTCCTGCACCGCCGCAAAGACGGCAACTGGGCCGCTGCGTTCCTGGCGCGCCCGGTGAAGTTCGAGCCGGGCGCGCACTTCCTGTACAACAGCGGCGCAACCTACATGCTGTCGGCCATCCTGCAAAAGCTGACCGGCCAGACATTGATGGAGTACCTCACCCCGCGCCTGTTCGAGCCGCTGGGCATCACGCAGGGCTGGTGGGAGTCTGATCCGCGCGGCATCAATGTGGGTGGATGGGGCCTGAACATCACCACAGACGCCATTGCCCGCTTTGGCCAGCTTTATCTGAACAAGGGCATGTGGAATGGCCAGCGCATTTTGTCCGAGGCATGGGTCGCAGAAGCCAGTTCGCCCCAGGCGCCCTTCAGCGCGGGCGGCGGCCCAGACTGGCAGCAGGGCTATGGGTACCAGTTCTGGCGCTGCCGGCACAACGCTTATCGCGGCGACGGCGCGTTCGGGCAATACTGCATCGTCATGCCCGACCAGGATGCTGTGCTCGCGATCACCAGCGGCGTCAAAGACATGCAGGCGGCGCTCGATCTGGTGTGGACGACGTTGCTGCCGGCGATGAAGCCGGAGCCGCTTCCGGCGGATGAGGCAACGCACACCACATTGAACGACAAGCTGGCGCGTCTGGCGCTCAAACCGATCAAGGGCAAGCGCACAGCAGACATTGCAGCGCGCGTGTCGGGCCGGGTCTATGAGTTCCCGAAGAACGATCAGCGCATTCAGCGTGTGTCACTCAGTTTTGACAAAGACAGCAGCGCGTTGACGATTCGAGAGGGCCGGCAGGAACACGTCATCGCGTGCGGTCACGGCCAGTGGATCGAAGGCGAGACCGGCTTCGATCAGTATGCCCCGCCGCCACTGGTTGCAGCGCCGCAGCGCAAGGTCGCAGCCAGCGGAGCATGGACCGCCGAGGACACATACACGGTGAAGCTGTGCTTCTACGAGACGCCGTTCCGCCCTACGCTCACCTTCCGCTTCACCGGCAGGCGGGTGCGCTACACATTCGAGGCCAATGCGTCCTTTGGGCCGACCGTGCGCCCGACGCTCACCGGGCAGGCGCAGTAAGCGCCGGGCAATGCAAAGCGTGAACCACAAAGAAGCGAGGCGCGCAAAGGGGAAGTTGGATTTGGATAATGGCGTCGCAGATGGACATGGTGAGTGATCTCATGGCCGCGTCATATCCACAACCGTCAACCCGCGTTGCTGACGCCGGCTGATCTTGATCTGCCACAAGTCTACGAAGCGTTGAAGCGTGGGCGCGTCCATATCGGCCAGACCCACATCATCCCCGAAGCAGCCGTTGGACACGGCGATAGGAGCGTCGTGAGCCAGCACGCTCCAGCGGATATTTGCGTAGTTGCTCACCGGCGCCCAGTTGCAGCTCCAGGTGACATTGCGCCAGGTGGGGAAAAACGCGCAGCCCCAGCTAAACGGGCTGCTCCAGGAGTCGTGATAAATGCCGTCTGCAAACAGGCTGTACGGCACGGCGCGTGGTTCCATCGCCGGTGTGCCGAGGTGATCGGCGGTGAGATAGGCGATATCGGGCCGGCAGGCATGACACAGCGCGGCAATCTCGCGGACAAGACGCATCTGCGCGCGGTCGGCGTAGCCCGGGCATGACGCAGGCCCCAACGCGCCGCCGGGGATGTAGTACGCCTCATCCAGCACCAGCGCGTCGATCAGGTCTCCCACGCGCTCCAGCAGCGCCTGCGTATACGCGAGCATCCAATCGCGCACCTCTGGATGCAGTGGATTCACGAGACAGGTGGCGCCAATCAGGTCCGGCCCCTGCCAGAGCGGCGTCTGAATGTGATCGAGCCGCGCCCCCGCCGAACGATGCGCGCTTGAGTCTGAGGCGATCTGCATGCCGGTGGCATGGTAGAACGCCACGCGCAAACCACGTTGCCGGGCGTAGCTCAATCGCTCGCGGATGCCGGCCCAATCGAGCGTGATCGGGTGATGCTGCTTCAAATTGCGGAAGGCATAGCCGATCGGCCCGCCGGCCATGACAACATCCCGATTTTCCAGCTTCAGCAGATCAGGATGATGAATGTGCGGGAAGACGGTCCAGCTTTCATCGAACCGGCGTTGATGCGGGTCAAAGCAATAGCGACCAATCTGATCGTACCAGCCGTGCAGACAGAAAATGGCGCGATGCCGATGGGCGGGAGCGATCATCTGGCAGGCGGCGTCGATATCGGCAAACCAGCCGCGCCCGTTCTTCGAGAAGTAGTCATAGTCGTTCAGGGCAATGTCATGCAGCCAGGCCGGGCCGGGCGGCACGTCGGGGGTAGCCCACTCAAACCAGGCGTTCAGCGCTTCGGTCAGCGTGCGACAGGGCTTGACGATGATGCGGCGCTTTTCATCGGCATGGACGCCGGCGGCGGCCAGATACCGCCAGTTCAGGATGACCTGCCATTCCTCAGCGCCGAAGGTGATCTGAAAGGCCGCCGCCATTTCGGGATCGGCGCCAATCAGCCAGTAATCGTCATCGCGCGCGCCGCCCATCTGAACGATCAGCAGCGGCAAGGCCAGGCGTTGCGCGTCGGACAAACGGGCCGCTGAACCGCCAGGGCCGCGATATTCAAACTCAGGCGCTTGATCGGCTGCCCACCGTTCAAACACGCCGCGATAGGCCGGGGCCAGCAGATGTGTCGGGCGCCGGCCTGAAAAGGCGACGCGCGTCTGGGCCAGCGCGTCACCGGCCCAGGCGCGCTGCGCGCGCAGATGAATCTCCCAGCAGGGTTGCGCCAGCCGGCGCAAGCTCACCAGAATGAATTCGCCGGCAGTCATGCCAGGCAACACACCATCCATCGCTTGATCGGACTCTGCCAGCTGAGTCAAGACGGGAACGGCAACGTCACCCCACGACAATTGAAAAGAGAGCTGTTTCATACCGTGCAGTTTTGCAGGGGCAAGAGGGCAGGCGGACAACCCAAACCGGCAAGCTCACTTGATGGCGCCGGCAGTGATGCCTTCGATGATCTGGCGCTGGAACAGGAGGGTGATGATGAACACCGGCACGGTGACAAGAATCGCCACTGCCGACATATTGCCCCAGTTTTGATAGAACTGGTTGGAGCTGCCGATGGTTTGAGCCTCGCTCAGGGCCATGGTGATGGTCTTCGAGGCCGGCCCGCGCGCGAAGATGAGCGGCGTGAAGAACTCGTTCCAGCCGGCGATGAAGTTCACGATGAACATGACCGCCAGACCCGGCTTGATAGTGGGCAGCACCACGTTCCAGATCATCGACCAGAAACCGGCGCCATCGACCTTGGCCGCGTCCTCGATCTCCACCGGCACCTGCTTGACGAACGACACCAATACCCACACGGTAATCGGCAGGAGCGGGCTGACGTAGAGGATGAGCAGGCCCTGCAAGGTGTTCATCAGCTTCAGCGTCTGCCACATCTGGAACAACGGGATCACAGTCGCCACGCCGGGCAGCATGGTCGAGGCCAGCAAGATGGTGAGCACCAGATTGGCGCCGGGAAATTGCAGCCGGGCGATGGAATACGCGGCCAGGAAGGACAGAAACAGCGCAATCAGCGTCGAGGTCAGCGCCAGGAAAACCGTGTTGAGCAGATATTGAGCAATAGGCAGATTGCTGAACACAATTTGCAGGCGGTCGAGAAAGCCAAATGTCTGCGGGAAGTAGTTCAGCGGCTTGGTGAAGAGCTGGTCGCCGGCGGCGAAGGCCGTCAGGAAGATGTACCAGATGGGCAACAACACGACGAGCAGGAACAGCAGGACGCCGGCATAGAACAGCGCCGACTCGGCCAGTTTTCGTGAGTTCAGGCGCGGACGGATGTGGGGGCGGGCTTGTGCGATTGCCATGCCGGACCTCCTAATAGTAGCGCGCCCAGGCCCGGCGCAGAAAGCCAAACCCAACCAGGCCCACTACCAGCACGATGAAGAACAGGATCATCGAAATGGCGGCGGCGTAGCCAAAGTTCAACACGCGGAAGGCTTGCAAATAGGCCAGGTACGAAAACAGGGCCGTGGTTGTGCCAGGGCCGCCTTCCGTCAGGGCATACACGATCTCGAAGGTCAGCACACGAAATATCGCGCCGAAAATCGCCATCGACAGGATCAGGGGCAGCAGCAGCGGCAGGGTAATGTGCCAGAACGATTGCAGCCGGCCTGCGCCGTCGATGCGCGCCGCCTCGTACACCTCTTGCGGAATGCCCTGCAACCCGCTGAGGAAAATGACCGACAGAAAGGCCGCGTTCTTCCATACGTCCACGAACACCACGGCGAAACGCGCGCTGGTCACATCCACCAGCCACAGCGGGCGCTCGCCGGTCAAGCGCCAGATAATGTCGTTGATCAGACCATAGTCCACGTTGAACATCCAGCGCGCCGCCGTGCCGATGACGATAGCCGACATGGCCCACGGCAGCAGGTTCACCGCGCGCACCACGCCGCGCAGCGGGAAACTGCGATTGAGCAGCAACGCCACCGCCAGCGCGAACACAACTTGCAGCGAGACGGACGTGATGGTGAAGAAAGCAGTGAACTCCAGCGAGATGGGCGTGTTGGTGTCGTTGAACGCCTGAATGTAGTTCTGGATGCCGATGAAATCGAAGGTGCGCCGGACGGGGCTGTTGTCGTGAAAGCTCAGGTAGGCGGTGTAGATGAATGGATAGATGGAGGTGGCAAGCCGCCACAACACCACCGGCGCCACCAGCGCATAGGCCAGCATCAACCGCCGGGTCGTCATCCGGCGCAGGAAGGTGGTTCGAGGCGCCGCAGCCACAGCAACGCCCGGAGAGACAGGATTTGACTTCAGCACAACATTCTCGGCTCGGTTTGAGTAAATGATGGACTCCACTTCAACAGTGGAGTCCATCCAGTCTATCAAACGCGCTCAGCCGCCCAGGTCGCGGTCCAGGATCGGCTTGATCTTCTTCATTGCATTGTCGATGGCCGTGTCGATATCCACCTGATCGGTCAGGTAGGCATGGATGTTCTGCTCGGCGGCGTCGTAGATTTCCTGAATGCTTGGCGTCACCGGTCGGGCTTTGACGGAATCCGGCCCGGCCTTGGCCAGTTCGTTCAGGAAGACCGAGGAAGGCGCAAGGTCCTGCACTTCCTTGTCGGCCCACAGCGACATGCGCGCCGGCACGCGGCCGCGCAGAATTTGCAGCTTCATGATGTCGGGCCGCGCCGTGAACGCCACCCACTCTTCGGCCAGTTCCTTCTTCTCCGAGTAACCACTGATAGCCCAGCCCCAGCAGCCGGTGATCGTCTGCGCATTCTTCGGGCCCATCGGCGGCAGAAATGCCGACACCTGATTCTTCCAGAAGTCCTGGTTGGTGCGCATGGCGCCCAGGAAGCCGTCCCAGCACCACCACATGGCGTATTTGTTGCCCAGCCAGCCCTGGAACACAGACCCGTAATCCTCCTGTGGCACAGAGGGCGGGGCAATCTTGTGTTTGGTGAACATGTCCTTGTAGAACACGATTGCCTCCTTGCTGCCCGGGTCATCCAGCCGGTTGATGGCGCCGCCGGCCTGGTTGGTCCAGTGCTGAATTTCGTTGCCCAGGATGCCGTTCTTTTGGCCGCACAGCGCAATACCCCAGCGATCCTTGTCGGCATCGGTCAACTTTGTGCCGACTTCAACCAGTTCGTCCCAGGTCGTCGGCGGCTTGACGCCGGCTTCCTCGAAGTAGTCGGTGCGGTAGAAGAAGATCTCGGTGTCGTTGCCCCACGGCAGCCGGTACAGCTTGCCCTTCCACGCCGACACGTCGGTCACCAGCGTCGTCGGCCAGTCGGCCAGGTCGATATTGTACTTCTGGATCGTCGGCCCCAGATCGACCAGCCATCCGGCCGCGCCGTAAATGGCGGCCTGGAAGTCGTCGCAGTGGAAAGCGTCGGTCGTCGTGTCGCCAGAGGCCAGCCGGGTAGTCATGAACTGCTGCCACGTCAGATAGTCGGCCGGCGCAATCTCATAGGTCACGCCAATGTCCGTCTCTTGGGTGAACTGATCGACCACTTTGCGGAATGACTCGTTCGAGTCAGCCCAGTACACCACGTCGATGTTGCCTTTGCCGCCGCTGGTGTTGAACGCAGCCGGCGTCGGGATTGGGGTCGGCGTTGGCTCGGCGCCCGACGGCGCCGCCGGGGCCGCCGGCTGGGCCGCGCGCGGCGCGCAGGCCGCCAGCGCCGCCCCTGCGGCAGTGATCGCGCTCATCTTGAGAAAACCGCGTCGATTCAACCTGGAACTCGCCATTTCTCTTCTCCTTCCTGTTTTTAGTTGCTGTCACTACGGGCCAGGACCACTGCCCGACTTTCCTTATAATAAAAGTCCAGGCAGCTGACACAGGCCAGGATGCGGCCAGCAACAGGACAAAATGTGGACAGAATGACGCGCCAGGAATTTGTGTCCCATTTGCGCGCTGCGCTTGCCCACCTCTACGACGCCAATCGCCTGCGCCAGAACCCGCTCGTTCACTATTTTGGCTTGTCCGATCGCTTCGACGCATCCACCGCGCTGCGCTCGCTGCTCATCGAAGCGATCTCCTCGCTCAAACCGCCGCCAGACGCCGCGCCGCAACAGCGGTTATGGCGGCTATACGAGGCGCTGTTCTGTTGCTACGTCCAACGGCTGAATCAACAAGCTGTGGCCGATCAACTGGCGCTCAGCGCCCGGCAACTGCGGCGTGAACAGCAAGCCGCGCTGGACATCATCGCCGACCGGCTGTGGAACCAGGGGCAAATGGATCAGGCCGGCCACACCGCCTCCTCCCACCCGGCCGCCCTCGACCCCGAGCGCGCCGAAGCCCGGTTCAACCAGGAATTCGCCTGGCTGCGCGATGCGGCCATCGAATCGCCCACCGATGCGCGCGCCGAAATCGAATCCGCCGTCGAACTGGCGCAGCCACTGGCCGATCACTACCGGGCGCGCCTGTCTATCGAGGGATCGGGAGGCGCGCTGCCTGTGGCCGCGCATCCGGTGGCGGTGCGTCAGATCCTGCTCAATTTGCTGGGGGTGGCCCTGGCGCGCGCCGCCGGCGCGCAGGTTACGGTCGGCGCCGGCGCCGTGCGATGGCTCGTCGAAATCCGCATCCAGGCCGGCGCCGGCTGCCCCACGCCTCCCGCCGCCGATGACGACACAGCCGCATTGACCATTTCGCAGCAACTGGCCGAGCTGTGCGGCGGACGCATTCTCATCACCGACGACGCGGGTGGATTCCGCGCCAGAGTGCTGCTGCCCGCGCTGGAGCAGACGCCGGTGCTGGTCGTGGACGACAACGCCGACACCCTGCAACTGCTGCAACGGTACGCAGCCGGCACGCCATTCCGTGTGATTGCCACCCAGTCGCCCGAAACGGCACTGGACCTGGTGGCCCGGCACGCGCCCCAGATCATCGTGCTCGACGTGATGATGCCCCAGATCGATGGCTGGAAACTGCTGGGCCGGCTTCGCCAGCACCCCTCCGCCGAGACCATCCCCATCATCGTGTGCAGCATCCTGCCGCAGGAGAAACTGGCGCTCGCGCTGGGCGCCAACGCCCTCCTGCGCAAGCCAGTCACACGACAGGCGTTTCTGTCGGCGCTGCAACAACAGATGGCCGCTGTTGCTCAAGCCGGGGGGCCAGCGCCTCGCTGACCGCCTGGATGCAATCGAGCAATGCCCGCACCGACAGCCCGCCGCCGCGCATCACCATCAGCGGCTCATGGGTCACGGGATCGGCGCTCGGGTCGCGCGAGGAGATGATGACGACCGGAATGCCGGCGATGTCCGCGTCCTCACTTTTGGCTTGCAGCAATTGCAGCCCATCCATGCCCGGCATGACCAGATCGAGCAATACGACATCAGGCCGGCGCTCGCGCATCAGATCGATGGCGCGCCGGCCATCCATCGCCTGAATCACGCGATAGGGCCGCTCGGCCGAGGACAACATGCGCGCGAACAGTTGCAGGACTTCGGCGTCGTCATCGACCAGCAGCGCCGTGCGCGTGTCAGCGCCCAGTTCCGCCAGCACGCCCAACAGCGCGTCGCGCGTCACCGGCTTGACCAGGTAGCGCACCACGCCCAGCCGGCGCGCGGTCTCCTCGCGGCTGGGCACATGACAGACCAGAGCCGGCGTGTCGTAGGGCAACTGGCGCAGTTGGCCGTCCAGCCCCTGCGCATCCTCGAAGGCAGCCGTATTGACAATCAGTGCCTGGGCCGGCGCGCGCGCCAGTTCGTCGAGCGCCTGTGACAGGCTGCGCGTCTGCGCCACATCGGCCCCGTTCATGTAGTGCCTCACCGTCTGGCAAAGCGCATCGCCGCTCTCCAGCACCACATAGCGCGGCGTCGCAGTCGGCAGCGGCGCGCGCGCCTGCCACACGCGCGGCTCGTGATGTTGATGCGGGCTGAACCATCGCCGCGCATCGCTGGTTTCGGCCAGCGCGTCCACCGTCCGGCTCGTGTCGATGGGCAGACTGAAATAGAACGTGGCGCCCCGGCCGACTTCACTCTCGAGCCACAAGCGGCCGCCATGCATCTCGACAAAGCGCCGGCTGATCGTCAGGCCCAGACCGCTGCCGCCGTGTTTGCGCCGGATCGAGCTGTCGAGTTGCTGAAACGGCTCGAAGATGCGCTTCTGGTCCTCGGGCGCAATGCCCGGCCCGGTGTCGGCCACACTCACAATCAGCGCATCGTCCTCGCGCCAGACGCGCACGCGCACCCCGCCCTGCTCCGTGAAGCGGCCGGCGTTGCTCAACAGATTGAGCAGCACCTGTCGCACGCGCGTGACATCGCAATGCGCGCGCGGCAGATCGGGCGCGCACGAAGTCTCCAGGCACAGCCCCTTCGACGCATAGAGCGCGCCCACGGCGGTCACAGCCTCGGCAACAATGTCCTCCAGCGACGCCCACTCGCGGCTCAACGTCATGCGCCCGGCTTCCATCTGGCTCAAGTCCAGCACATCGTCCACCAGCCTGGCCAGGTGCTGGCTGTTGCGTTGAATGGCGGCGATGTCGGCCAGCAGGGCCGGCGGCAATTTGACCCGGTATGCGTGCGGGGCCTGGGTAATCAACTCGCTGAAGCCGATGATCATGTTCAGCGGCGTGCGCAGTTCGTGGCTGACATTGCTGACAAACTCCTCTTTGGCCCGGCGCGCTTCCTCCGCCGCCCCGGAAAGCGCCTTCAGCCGGTCGGTCAGGCGGGCCAGTTGCTGGTTGGCTTGCACCAGATCCTGTTGCGCCTGCTGCAACTCCATCTTGCGCTGTCGCGCATCGTCCATTTCCTTCTGCGCCTGCGACAGGCTCCAGTGCGCCCACTCGACCAGCGCGCCGAGCGGGCGTGTGACCACCCAGCCGGCCAGCCCCCCGATCGCCCCGGCCACGATCACCATGCCGCACAACGGCGCAGTGTGCTCCGGCATGGCCGGCTGTTGCGCCAGCCAGAGCAACGCGCCAGTGATGCTGGCCTGCGCCAGCGCCCCGGCGCGCGCGCCGATCAACGTCACAGCCAGCATGGGCACCAGCGCGCACAGCGCAAGCGCCCAGGGTTGTTGCAGCGCAAGCGCGATCAGCATCACCATGCCAGCGCTGCCGGCCAGCCACACCCCAACCGCCGCCGGCAAACGTTTGGGCAACAGCCACAGCGCCAGCACAGTCAGGCCGGCCATGCCAAACAGCGCCAGCGTGCTGGTCGATAGCAACGCCCACCATGTGGAGAGATGCGCGACAACGTACCACACCAGAACAGCCAATCCCGACAGCGCGATCAGAACACGCAGCGCCGACTCGACCTGGCCGCGCAACGAAGCCGAGAACGCGGGATCGGCGTCGGCGCGTTCAGCCGGCAGGCGCAGACCTTGCCACATAGCCCACCTCCGCGAAGGCAATCACAAGCCACAGAGCGCCGGGGTCGAACACCCCGCCGCTCTGTAGGACTTGAGTTGATGGAAGCACCCGGCGATCTTATCACCCGGCGCCCAGCTCTACGACAACCTCATGGCTGCGCCCATCCTGCGCCAGCGGAATCAGGTTGCCCGGCAGCGCGCGGCCATCCAGGGTCAGCCGGCGCGCGCTTACAGGCACAACCCTGCCAGCGCCCGGTAAGTCAGCCGCAGATTCTCGGCGTCCATCTCAAGGCGCTCCCGCCCTGCGCGCATCATCCGGCCCCCCTCCCGCTCCAGCCGATCCTCCAGCGCCTGCCACCGACGATAGCACTCGGCCACATCATCTGGGAGCGGCGTCCCATCACTCAGCTTCGTCGGATACAGAAACTCGTCCAGTTCCTGAACAAACTCCGCAAACTCTTCTGGAGTGATCTTGCCCGCAGTCAAAACTCCTGTTGAGCAGTTGAGCATGATCTGCTTTCCAACCACACATATAATGACTGCCCTATGCTGAGCAACCAGATCCGCAGAGCCTACATCGATTATTTTGTGCGCAACGGCCACACCGAAGTGCCGTCGTCGTCGCTGATCCCCCACGGCGACAAAACCATTCTGTTCACCAACGCCGGCATGAACCAGTTCAAGAATGTGTTCCTCGGCCTGGAGAAGCGCGACTACACCCGCGCCGTGACAGCCCAGAAGGTGATGCGCGTCAGCGGCAAGCACAATGATCTGGAAGAGGTCGGCCCCAGCCCGCGTCATCACACTTTCTTCGAGATGCTGGGCAATTTCTCTTTCGGCGACTACTTCAAAGCCGACGCCATGAAGTTCGCCCTCGAACTGGTCACAGCCGAGTATGGCCTGGATCTGGACCGGCTGTGGTTCACCATCTTTCGCGAGGACGACGAATCGGAACAGCTCTGGCAGAAGGTTGGCGTCAGCCCGTCGCGCATCCTGCGCTTCGGTGAGAAAGACAACTTCTGGCAGATGGGCGACACCGGGCCGTGCGGTCCCAACTCAGAGTTGCATTATTTCACCGGCGACAAAAAAGAAGACAACACCGCCGACCGCGTCAACGCCGCCAGCGACCAGACGACCGTCGAGATATGGAACCTGGTGTTCATGCAATTCAACCGCGACGCCAGCGGCAAGCTCACCCCCCTGCCCCGCACCGGCGTGGACACCGGGCTGGGCTTCGAGCGCCTGGTGCGCATCCTCCAACACGGCCAGTCGAACTACGACACCGACCTGTTCCTGCCGATCCTGGACGCCATTCAGCGGCTGGCCGGGCAGACCGACGCGCAGCGGCGCGAGCAGTATGTCCCCTATCGCGTGATCGCCGACCACGCGCGAGCGGCGTCGTTCCTGATCGCCGACGGCGTGCTGCCCGGCAACGAGGGCCGCAACTACGTGCTGCGCATGATCATCCGGCGCGCCCTGCGCTTCGGGCGCAAACTGAACTTCCACGAGCCGTTTCTGCACAAGGTCAGCGAGACGGTCGTCGAAAACATGGGCGGCCACTACCATGAGTTGATCGACCGGCGCGATCACATACTGCGCACCATTTGCCAGGAAGAGGAACGATTCGCCCGCACGCTCGACCTGGGCATGGAGAAGCTGGACGAGATCATCTCCGATCCTGTCCGCGCGCCGGCGAAAGTCATTCCGGGCGATATCGCCTTCAAGCTCTACGACACCTATGGATTGCCGATCGAGATCACCCGCGATGAAGCCAGAGAGCGCGGCTTCACCGTTGATGAGGCGGGATTTCAGGCCGCACGACAGGCCGCCCGCGAGCGCAACCGGGCCAGCGGGCAGTTCGACATGAACTATGATCTCGTGGAGGTCTATCGAGACGCGCTCCAAACGCTGAAAGCAGAGGGCCGGCTGCCCGAAAGCGGCGTCGTCCACAATCCATACGGCGAACTCAATGTCGAGACGCGCGTCGTCGCCATTTTGCGCGATGGCGAGATGACCGAGCACGCCGTGCCGGGCGAGCGCGTCGAGATCGTGCTGGCGCAAACGCCCTTCTATGTGGAGAGCGGCGGGCAGGTCAGCGACACCGGCATGATCTGCGCAGCGACCCAGGACGAGGCCCAGCCCGAATGGTGCGTGGCGGTGCGCGACACGCGACGCCCGGCGCCCGGCCTGATCGTCCACGTGTGCGAGGTGGAATGGGGCGAGCCGCGCATTGACGCCCGTTGCATCGCGCAGGTCGATGAGGCGCGCCGCTGGGCGATCATGCGCAATCACACAGCCACCCACCTGCTGCACAAGTCTCTGCGCGCCGTGCTGGGGCCGCATGTGCAGCAACAAGGCTCGCTGGTGGCGCCCGACCGGCTGCGCTTTGACTTCTCGCACGCCTCGGCGCTGACGCAGGATGAAATACAACAGATCACCGACCTGATGAATGACGCCGTGCTGAGCAACTATCCGGTCACGGCGCGCGAGCAGCCGTACAAGGAAGCTGTGGCGCAGGGCGCCATGGCTCTGTTCAGCGAGAAGTACGGCGACGTGGTGCGCGTCATTCGGGTGGGCAACCCAGATGAGGCGCCCTTCAGCGTCGAGTTGTGCGGCGGCACGCACGTCGAACTCACCGGCGACATCGGCAGCGCAATCATCGTTGACGAGAGCGCAGTCGCCGCCGGCGTGCGGCGCATCGAGGCCGTCACCGGGCGCGGCGCGTTGGAATACGCGCGCCAGCAGGCGCAACAGTTGTCGATGGCCTCGCTGGCGCTGGGCACAACGCCAGACCACGTGGCCGAGCAGGCCTCCAGACTGGCAGCCCAACTGGCCGACACGCAAAAAGCGCTGGAGAAAGCGCAGCGCGAACTGGCGCGCGCCCGGTTCAGCGCCGTATTGTCCGGAGTCCAGCGGGTCAGGGACATCCCGGTGTTGTGCGCGCGGGTGACAGCGGACAACGCCGACCTGCTGCGCGACATGACCGATTGGTTCCGCGAGCAGTATGCCAGCGGCGTATGCGTGTTGGGCGCGGTCATTGCAGATCGGCCCGCGCTGGTCGTCGCAGTCACCCAGGACCTGACCAAACGGGGCCTGGACGCGAGCAAGTTGATCCGCGACATTGCGCGGATCGTGGGCGGCGGCGGCGGCGGTCGCCCCACGCTGGCCCAGGCCGGCGGCAAAGACGCCAGCCGGCTGGATGAAGCGCTGGCCAGCGCCCCCGGCTTGATCGAACAGGCGCTGCAATCGCCACACCCATGATCGGCAGGATCGTTCACGTCTCGCCCGACGACGACGCGGCGGGCATTCGAGACCGCATCGCATGGGCAACGGTCGATCGGGCCGATGCAGTCCGCATCCTCCTTGTCATGGCCGACGCGGACAACCCGGCCAGCCTGCGCCTGCGCGAGATCGACTATGCGTTGATCAAACGCGCCGGCGATCAATACGGCGCCGAGATCGGCATAGCGCACCCTGATCGGCAGCAACGCCAGACAGCGCGACAGGTCGGCCTGACGGTGTTCAGCCGCGTCGAAGACGCCATGCGCAAAGCATGGATCCCTTCAGACGAGGTGGAGCCGATCACACGACAGACGCCGCCGCGCCGCTTCGCGCCCGACTCGTTGCGACGGTTCTTCCCGAAAGAGAACTGGGCGTGGGTGGGCCTGCGCGTCCTGATCGCGCTGGCGGCGCTGGCAGCCATCGCCGGCGTTGCCTTGCTGATCGCGCCCAGCGCGCACATCACACTGACCGCATCGAGCCAGCGCCTGTCTACAATCGCGCCGGTCACCCTCGACACGCGCGCGACGGCGCCGGATATTGCAGCGCGGATCGCGCCGGCGCAACGAGTGGATGTGATCGTCGAGGACCAGTTCACCACGCCGGCCACCGGCGCCAAAGACGTGCCGCGCGCCAAATCGGTTGGCGCTGTGACGTTTTTCAATCTGCTGGCGACACCCTATCGGGTGCCCAGAAACACCGTTGTGCGCACCTCATCGGCCAGCGTGGCGGTGCGCTTCGTGACGCTGCAAGACGTGGAGGTGCCCGGCGGCGGCAGGGCCGAGGCGCGCATCGAGGCGCTGGAGCGCGGGCCGGGCAGCAATGTGCCGGCCAACCAGATCAATCGCATCGAGGGCATGGCCGCGCTGGCGGTGCGCGTCATCAATCAGCAACCGACCACCGGCGGCGCGAATGAAACGGTGCGCGCGGTAACCGAGGCCGATTACCGGCGCGCGCGCAATGCCCTGCGCGACAGGCTGCTCATGCAGGCGCTGGACAAAATGCGGCAGGACCCCGATGTGACGGGCAACGGATTGTTTGTCGTGCCGGACACTCTCTTCATCGCTGATGTGCAGGACGAGACCTATGACCGTTTCATCACCGAGCAGGCCGACGAGGTGACGCTGAACATGCGCTTGCAGGTAGCCGGGCTGGCCGTTTCGCCGGCGCACCTGGCCAGTGTGGCGCGACAGGCGCTGCTGTCAAAAGTGCCGCAGGGATTCAGCCTGCTGAGCGTGGCGGTCGAGCGCGGCGACGTGGCCGAAGAAGGCACAGGAACGAACACGGTGTTCTTCATGGTCGCGCGGGGCGTGGCCGGCGCCGAGATCGACGAAAACCGGGTCAAAGAACTGGTGCGCGGCAAGACCGCCGGCGAGGCGCAGTCCATCCTGCTGGAGCAGTTCGCCCTGCGCAGCAACCCGATCATCGAAGTCGGGCCGGAGTGGCTGACACGCTACGTCAACCGGCTGCCTTTCGCCACGCTGCGGATTGCCACCACGGTCAAACGCGAGTAGAAAACAGAGAGGCGCAATGCGCCCTTCACGCGGCTGTTCAGGCGCGCGATTGACGCATTTCAGGCGCGGCAAGCATGGCGCGAAGCATCGGGCTGGACATTGGCGGGCGAAGGATCGGCGTCGCGGTGAGCGACAGCGCGAAGATCATTGCGCGGCCGGTCGAGATCATCGACCGCCGGCGCGCCAATCCGCTGACCCGCATCGCCGCGCTGATAGATGAGTTTCAGGCGGACGAGATCATCATCGGATATCCTTACAACGCAGACGGCACGGTTGGCGACCAGGCGGCGCAGGTGCGGCAATTCGCCGAGGCCCTGCGCGCGCGTGTGGCAGTGCCGCTGCGCTATTACGACGAGCGATTCAGCACCAGCGACGCGCAGGAGATCATCGCCTCGCGCCGGCGCAAAGACCGCGCGACCGCCGATGATGACATCGCGGCGGCAGTGATCTTGCAGCGATATCTGGACGAACGCATCGAGCGGGCCGACAGCGCGACTGACGCGGACCGCAACGAAGATGAAAGACTGTGAGACGACACCGACTATCCCCTCTGAGACTGGCAATCTTCCTCGCGGCGCTGGCCGCAGTGGCGCTGGCCGGCGCGTTGCTGTCACAACAGCTCAGCAGCGCCACCCTGACCAACACCCGACTGTCCGGGCTGGACAAGACAGTCATCGGCGCGTACCTCGACTTGATCCGCAACAACGATCTGCGCCGGCCGGTGAGCAACGACCCGACGCCGCAGCAGTTCGTGGTCAACCCCGGCGAATCAGTGAGCCAAATCGCGCGCAACCTGCAAGCGGCCGGCCTGGTGAACGACGGCGACTTGTTTCGTCTGTACGTGCGCTACCACGACCTCGACGTGAAAATCAACGCCGGCATCTTTGCGCTGCGGCCCAACATGAACATTCCCCAAATCGCCCAGGCGCTTCAGCGCGGCATGGCCGAAGAAGCGCAAATCACCATTCCCGAAGGCAAACGGTTGGAAGAGGTGGCAGAACTGCTGGAGCAGCAACTGGGCATCAGCGCCGACGAGTTCACCAGACTGGCGCGCAGAACGAATTACAGTTACCCGTTTCTGAAGGATTTGCCCGCGGACGCCTCGCTGGAGGGATTCCTGTTTCCAGACACCTATCGGCTGCCAACCAATCCCACCGCGCTGGACGTGTTGTTGAAGATGCTGGACAACTACGGCCAGCGCGTGGCGCCGCTGATGGAGCAGGCTGACCTGCAAGGTCGAACGCCGTACCAGGCGCTGACCATCGCCTCGATTGTGGAGCGCGAAGCGGTGCTGCCGGCGGAGCGCCCCCTGATCGCCAGCGTCTATCTCAACCGGCTGAAGATCGGCATGGCGCTGCAAGCGGACCCGACCACCCAATATGCATTGGGCTATCAGCCCGATCAACAAACCTGGTGGAAGCGCGGGCTGACGCTGGAAGACTTGCGCTACGCCGACCCCGCCGGCTACAACACGTATGTCAACCCGGCGCTGCCGCCGGGGCCGATCGCCAGTCCGGGCCTGTCATCCATTCAGGCCGTGCTGGCGCCGGCGCAAACCGAGTACCTCTACTTCGTGGCCAACTGCAATCAGGACGGCGGGCACCAGTTCTCGCTGACGTTCGAGGAACACCAGAGCAAGCTGTGCCGGTGAATTTGAGGAGTCCGACACCTGGGCCCGGCGCTTACGCCCGGCGCTTACGCCCGGCGCCAGTGCGGGCGCTGCTTTTCCAGATCGAGCAGCAATTCCCAGGTGTAGATGCCGAAGCGGCAACCGCCTTGCCAGACGATGTTGATGGCATAGACGCCGACCGGCTCGATGGCGGCCAGATCGCTGGACTGGGGCTTGAACCCGACAGCCGGATCGAGGCCTTTGGCCGCCAGGGCGTCGCGCTTTTCATTGCAGCCGGCGCACGGACAGGCTTTCGCCAGATCGAAGAAAGGATAATCGGTCTGGTGGCCGTCTTCCCAGGTGACTGTCAGGACAGCTTTGGCGCGATCGGCCGAGATGGCTGTGGGTCGCATGGCTCTACACATATATAAAAACCTCACCGTGCTCTGGTGAGGTCTGGCAGGCAGTGGTGACGACTGGACTTGAACCAGTGACCAAGGGCTTATGAGTCCCCTGCTCTACCGACTGAGCTACGTCACCGCGCGAGCGATTTTTCGCGGGCGGAATTATAGCAGAAGTCGGCGCGCGCCCACGGACAACAAGGCGCTTGCCGTCTTCGGCAATCGCAAGTATGATCGCTCTCCCTGGTCATGACGGCGACACTGCGCGCAAACACTGCGGTGCTGGAGATGCGCCACATCTCCAAGCGATTCGACGCGACTCAAGCTCTGGATGATGTGTCACTGGATTTGCGCGCCGGCGAAGTGCACGCCTTGTTGGGCGAAAATGGGGCCGGCAAGTCCACCCTGATCAAGATCATGACCGGCATCCATGCGCCGGACGCCGGCGAAATCCTGCTGGATGGGCGCCCGATTCGCATTCCCAACGCGATGCAAGCCCAGCGCATGGGCATCGCCGCAATCTATCAGGAGCCGATGATCTTCCCCGACTTGAGCGTGGCGGAGAATATTTTCATCGGCCACGCCGAGCGCAGCCCGTTCGTCCGCTGGGGGCAGATGGCGCAACGCGCCGAGGAAATTTTGGGGCAACTGGATGTGAAACTGGACGCGCGCATGCCGGCGCGCGGCCTGCCGCTGGCGGCGCAACAAACAGTGGAGATCGCCAAGGCCATCTCGTTGAACGTGCGCGCGCTTATCATGGACGAGCCAACGGCCTCACTCTCGGCGCACGAAGTGGAGCAACTCTTCCGGTTGGTGCGCGCGTTGCGGCAAAAAGGGGTGGCTGTGTTGTTCATCAGCCATCGCCTGGAAGAGGTGTTCGAGATCGCCGATCGCGTGACGATTTTCCGCGATGGGCGGCTGGTGTCTTCAAGGCCGGTGGACCAAGTCACCCCCGAAAAGGCCATTCGAGACATGGTGGGGCGCGAGGTGGAAGATTTTTTCGCCAAGACCAGCGCGCCGCGCGGCGAGCTGTTGTTGTCGGCGCGCCATCTCAGCAAAGCCGGGGTGTTCACCGACATCCATTTCGACATCCATCGCGGTGAAGTGCTGGGATTCGCCGGCCTGGTGGGCGCGCGCCGCACCGATGTGGGGCTGGCCCTGTTCGGGGTCGAGCCAGCCGACAGCGGCGAGATTGTTCTGGAGGGCCGGCCGGTGGTCATTCGCTCGCCCCAGCAAGCGATGCAACTGGGCATCGCCTATCTGTCCGAAGACCGGCGCCAGCTGGGGTTGACGCTGCCGATGAGCATTGTGTCCAACATTACCCTGCCCACGCTGCGACGTTACACCGGCCGGCTGGGACTGCTGAACACCCGCGCCGAGCAGGCTTCAGCCGAGCACTACCGCGAGCGCCTCTCCATCCGCGCGCCCTCGGTGCGCGTCGAAGTCAGCAAGCTGTCCGGCGGCAATCAACAAAAGGTGATGCTGGGCAAATGGCTGAACACGTGCCCGAAACTGCTCATTTTGGACGAACCCACGCGCGGCATCGATGTGGGCGCCAAAGCCGAAGTGCACCACATCATCAACGCGCTGGCCCAGGAAGGATTGGCCATCCTGCTCATCTCATCCGACCTGCCTGAAGTGTTGGGCATGAGCGACCGGGTGCTGGTGATGCGCGAGGGCCGGCAAATGGGCGTCTTCAGCCGCGCAGAAGCCACACAAGAGCGCATCATGGCTGCGGCGGTCGGACAAGCCCCGCCCTCACCCTCATCCTGACCAGACACCCGCTTCGCAAGACGAGCAACCAGGTGGCGTATGAAGACTCTGCGACGATACTTCCGCCCGGAGCAGGTGCGCGAGCTGAGTCTGATCATTCTGTTGGCGGCGGTCGTGCTGCTGTTCGCCTCGCAGATCAACGGGTTTCTTAGCGCGCGCACCTTCACCCGCATCTCAACCAGCGTGGCCATCATCGCCGTGGTGGCGGTGGGGCAAACCCTGGTGGCGCTGACGCGCAATATCGACCTGTCTGTCGGCTCGATCGTGGGGTTCACGGCGTATGTGGTGGGCACACAACTTGCCAGAGACACGAGCCTGTCACCGCTGGCGGCGGTGGCGATGTCAGTGGCGATCGGCGCTGTGATGGGCGCGATCAACGGCGCGCTGGTGAGCTATGGACGGGCGCCGGCCATCATTGTGACGCTGGGCACGCTGGCGATCTACCGCTCGCTGCTGGTCGAGATTTCAGGGGCCAAAACCGTCACGGTGGATTCGTTGCCGCAGTGGATCAAAGACTTTCCGCGCGCCGATTTCCTCAAGATCGGCGAGGTGGACATCCGCCTGATGGTGGCGCTGGCAGTGGCGATTGTGATCGTCTTTCATCTGGCGCTGACCTACTTGAAGTTTGGCCGGCGGCTGTACGCGATTGGCTCCAACCCCGAAGCGGCGCGGCTGGCCGGTTTGCCGGTTGCGCGCACGGTGTTCACCGCCTTTGTGCTGTGCGGGGCGCTGGCCGGCCTGGCCGGCTTCATGTTCCTCGCCCGCTTCGGCACCATCACCGTCGTGGCCGCGCAGGGCATGGAGCTGCAATCAGTGGCGGCGGTCGTGGTAGGCGGTGTGAATATCTTCGGCGGATCCGGCACTGTCATCGGCGCGTTGTTCGGGGCGACCCTGATCGACACGCTGGAGCAAGGGCTGGTTCGCTGGCTGCAAATCAGCGAGTTCTGGCGCGACGCGCTGCTGGGATTGCTGATCCTGCTGGCCGTGGCAACCGACGCCATCCTGGTCAACCGGTTGCGCCGGCTGTGGGTGCAGCGCGATCTGACCGCCGGCCCGCGCCAGTCATCCCCCGCTCAGGAGCCAGGCCATGTCGCCTAATCTGAATCTGTTCAGACGCTGGGAAGGATTGCTGCTCGCGCTGGTGGCAGTCGTGATCGCCATCAACGCCATCCAGTCGCCCTTCTATCTGCGCATCGAAAACATCGTCAACATCTTCGGCCTGTCCATCGAAAAGATCATCGTCGCGCTGATCATGACCTTCATCATCAACGGGGAGATTGACTTGTCGGTTGCTTCGGTGATGGGGCTGGCGGCGTGCAGCGTGGCGTATGCGCACAGCCAGGGCCTGCCGATCGAAGTGGGCATCCTGGCCGGCCTGCTGGCCGGCGCGGTCTGCGGGGCCTTCAACGGCTTTTGGATCGCCTACGCCGGCCTGCCTTCACTGGCCGTGACGCTGGCCGGGTTGATCGGATACCGGGGCGTGGCGCGCATTCTCATCGAGGACAAATCGATCGGCGATTTCCCGGCCTGGTTCAACGCGCTGGGACAACAACCCCTCGTCGGCCCCTTCCCCTTCGCGCTGATTCTATTCGCCGTGATGCTGGTCATCGCCATCGTGATCCTGCAAGGCGCCCCCTTTGGGCGGTACGTGTACGTGATCGGCAACAACCGCGAGGCCGGACGCTATGCCGGGATTGACGTGAAGCGGGTGAAAATGCGGCTGTTCATCACATCAGGACTGATCGCCGCTCTGGCCGGCATCCTGTTTGCGGCGCGATTGGGCGCCGTGCGCGGCAACACCGCCGAGGGCTTTGAGCTGGACATCATCACAATGGTGCTGCTGGGCGGAGTCAGCATCTTTGGCGGGTCCGGCACATTGACCGGCGTGGCCCTGTCGATTCTGCTCATTCTCAATCTGCGCAACGGCATGTCGCTGGCCAACATCACCGGCAACACCCAGACCGGCGTCATTGGCGTGCTGCTCATTCTGTCCGTCCTGGTTCCCAATCTGGCTGCGCTGGCGCGGTCGCGCTGGCGTCGAAGGACCGCGCACGAGGGACAACGCGCAACCGCAGACACTGCAAAGGAGGTGATTCCCTGAAAGCTGATTCCGTTCACTGCTCCCCTTCTCGTGTTGCGCCGCACAGCTTATGGCGCAGTGTTGTGTTCGCTTGTCTTTGGATAGTCGCGCGATCAACTGGAGGAGAATTGAGATGAAAGCATATCGTCTGATTGCGACCCTGATGGTCAGTTCCATGCTGCTGGCAGCCTGCGCCACACCGCCGGCGCCGACCGCCGCGCCCACCAGCCGCCGCCTGCGCCGCAGGCCGAGACCAAACCCACTGACACGCCTGCCGCGCCTGCGCCGGTCGGCGAAGTGGTCAAAGCCCAGGCCGGCCAGGCGGTCAAGATGGTGTTGCTGCCCAAGTTCCTGGGCATCGCCGTGTTCGACCAGGCCAACGAGGGCGCTCAGGAAGCCCACAAGGAACTCGGCAACCCCGAAAAGCTGGAGTTCCTCGGCCCCACCCCTGAAAACAGCGTCGCCGGCCAGAT
>DAOTYS010000487.1:0-4386 GCA_034434575.1 Thermoflexales bacterium | reverse complement strand
AACCACTGCGGACGCTCTTCCAGATAGTCCTGCAATCCCCAGAAACGCCGGTCGCGCCGGTTGCCCGGCCGCGAAGACACGGTCAGGATCAGTTGCAGAATCTGGCGAAAGAGCATGTAGCCGCGCACCACCGGCATATTCTCGCGCGGCGCGCCGACATCCTGCGACAGATCGACATATATCCCCACGGTGTACGGCGGCGATCCGCGCATCGCTTCGAATCGCTCTCGCACACGCAGATAGGAGTTCACCATCAGCACTGTCTTGCCCGTGCCCCGGCGCCCCTCGATCTGCAAGTGCTGCTTTGGATCGACAACCCGGGGCAGCAGGTCATAGATGTCATAGAACGCTTCTGGCGGCGTCGTCCACGGATCAGCGTAAGCGACCAGCCGCTGGGCCTGCTGGTTGCCAAGCACGCGGCTATCGCCCGATTCGACCGGAGCAGACTGCATTGGCTCAGTTCTCATGGCCCGACCCTCGTTGCTGATCGTTGTTGCTCAGTCCGCATCGGTCACTTCGCCCACCCACTTAATCTTCACGGTGGATGGATCGATCGGCTGCCGGGCTTTGCGTTCGGGGGGCGGCAGTTTGCCAGCGCGAATGGCTTTGACCTCAGCAACAGCCTGTTCGATTTTGGCGCGATCGAACTGCGCGCCCTCCCGCAACAGTTGTTCCATCGTTTCGCCGACCAGTTGCACGTCAAACCCCGCCAGTTCGAACACGTCGAACCAGCCGTTGCGGACGCCGAAAAGCTTCTCCCACTGCGGCGCAGTCTCCAGCCCCAACTGCGCGCCGATCGCCGGCACAATCCTGTGAACGCACCTGGCCAGGAACACCTGGCGCGGGTCGATCACCGACGCCTGCTCGTCAGCGCCATTGGGCGGTTCGTGCGGCGCGCCGGCCTCAGCCTGCGCTGGAGCCTCCTCCACCTGAGGCGCAATGGGCCGGGCATACAACAGCGCTTCCAGATCAAACCCGATCAACACGTCGTGGTTGAGCTGCAAGCCAACAACGCCATCCTTCTTGCTGCGCTCCTGCAGCTTGAACGATTCCTTGCTGCCGCCCAGCTTGAGCGTCACCCGGCTGCCGCGCGGGAACGTGTCGAGCGCCATGCGCAACAGCACCGGCGTCAATTCCGCCGATAGGCCGGACACGTCGTCCATGAACAGCGAGAGGTGCTGAATGCCCAGCCGGTCCATCCAGGCGTACACATCAGCGCGCACCTTCATCAAGTCGAGCCTGGCAGCCTGAACCCCGACATGTTCCTCCAGATCCGCCTCGATCTGGACCAGCTTGCGATCTGTTTTCAGCCGCCACTGTGTTCTTCCCCACACCAACGGCGCCATGACCAGACCGCGATACAACCCCTCGATGGAGGTCCAAGTGTACACGGTGGAAGTGGAGGCCAGGTCGGTCAGATTGACGTATACGGCGGCGTGGCGCGTGGTCATGAAGCGGGAGTTGATGATGTTGATGACGCGGAACAGCACGGACTGCCGGCCTCCGGCTGCGGCGCCGAACACCACGACGTTCTGCGCGCCGGCCAGCAGTTCGATCTGCGCATGGGCCATGACTGTGTCGGCCCACAACTCGACATACCTGCCGGTGACGACATCCTGCCCGGCGCGGCTGGCGGCAATTGCTTCCCCTGCCCGCGATGGGTCAACACGGTTCGCGCCATCACCGCTCTCGCCAGTCTGATCCTCGCCCTTGCGTCGCAGCCAGGGAATTGGCAGTTTCATTGTCTGTGTCTCCTCCTCGGCCGGGAGCAGCAGCCCCGCGACGGCCCGTGACGGTGTGAATTGTACGACAGGAACTTAGAGGCCCGACGCTGGCAGCGCCGGGCCTCTAATCGATTTCTGCGTTTGATGGACGCGACTGCTGTAACGCGCTAAAGTGTCAGTTCCGCCTTCACCAGCTTCTTGTCTTCCATCTCGTGCAGTGAGAAGCCCAGCTTGCGGCACAGCCTCTGCATAGCGTCATTCTCGACCGAAACAACGCCAATCAGCCGGGCGATCTTCTCCTGGCGGGCCACGTCGATCATCCGGCCCAGCAATGCGGTGCCGATGCCCCGGCACTGGTACACGTCGCTCACGACCATGGTGAAGCGGGCGTCGTTGGAATAGCGCAGCCGGCTGATGCGCCCCACTGCCATGATCTCACGCTCGCCGGTCCTGGCGTGCGCGTGTTCAGCCACCAAAGCAATCTCGCGGTCATAGTCGATGAAGCAGAGGCGCGACAACCGCTCGTGCGACACGCGCTGGCTCAGCATGAACGGCGCCAGATAGCGCATGTACACGCTGCGGTCAGACAGGGTTTCGTGGAACCGCACCATGAGCGGCTCGTCTTCCGGCAGAATCGGGCGCACGGTGAACGGCAGCCCGTCGGCGCAGGCAGCAGAACTGATGTACTGAGACGGATCAGGCCGGATGGACAGCTTATGCCGCTTCTCCGGCGGCGTGTCTTTGGCGTACACCAGCACACGCGCATCCAGCGCCACCAATTGATCGGGCGAAGCCAGCAACGGATTGATGTCGATCTCTCGAATCAGATCCTGCTCGGCGACCAGCGTGCTGAATTGAACAAGGATGCGCTCCAGCGCGCCCAGATCGACCGGCTTGCGGCCGCGAACGCCCTTGAGCGCCGTAAAGATCTTGGTTTGCTCCATCATGCGCCGCGCCAGTGTCGTGGTCAGGGGCGGCAGCGCCAGGGCGCTGTCTTTGTACACCTCGACCAGTTGCCCGCCCGATCCAAACAACAACACCGGCCCGAACTGCGGGTCGATGCTGCTGCCCAGGATGACCTCATAGCCATCCAGCTTCACCATCGGTTGCACCGTCACACCGCCGAAGTGCCCGGCGCCGGCTTTCTGGCTGACAGAGGTCTGGATCAGGTTGTAGGCGCGCTTCACTGCGTCGGCATCCCGCAGGTTCAGTTGCACGCCGCCAACATCAGTCTTGTGCGTGATCGTCTCCGAGTTGAGCTTGAGCACGACCGGGTAGCCGATCATGTCGGCGGCCCGCACGGCGTCTGCTTCGGTGACAGCCACGATCGTCTCTACTGTGGGGATGTGATAGGCCTTCAGCAGCGTCTTCGACTCGTACTCGGTGAGAATCGTGCGGCCGGAGTCGCGCACTTTGGCGATGATCTGCTCGGCCAGGGCGCGATCTGGCGCGCCTTCGGACACGTCGATTTGCGTGCGCGGCGTTTCATACAGGCTTTGCAAGTTGCGCGTGTATTGCCACATGTAATCGTACATGCGCTCTGCCGTGTCTGGATTGGCAAAGGTGGGGATATTGGCGCGGTTGAGAATCGCTTCACCAGCCGCCACGTCAGAGCCACCCATCCAGCTGGCAATAATCGGCTTGCCCAGCGTCTGCGCATACGGCTTCAACGCCTCTGCTGTCTGGGTGGGGTCGGTCATGGCCTGCGGCGTCAGGATGACCAGCATGCCGTCGCTGTTGGGATCTTTGGCGCACACTTCGAGCGCCTTGGCATATCGATCCGGCGGGGCGTCTCCCAGGATATCCACCGGGTTGTTGTGGCTCCACGCGGCCGGCAGGAATGTGTTCAGCGTCTCGTAAGTCTCCTTCGACAATTCGGTCAACTCGCCGCCATTGGAGATGAGCGCGTCGGTGGCGAGCACGCCGGGGCCGCCGGCGTTGGTGACGATGGTGAGGTGCGGCCCCTGCGGGCGCGGCTGCTTGGCCAGCACTTCGGCCATGTAGAACAGCTCGGCAATGGTGTTGACGCGCAACACGCCGCAACGCTTGAACGCGGCTTCCAGCACGTCATCGCTGCCGGTCAATGAACCGGTGTGCGAGGCGGCCGCTTTGGCGGCGCCCTCGGTGCGGCCCGGCTTGATGACGATGATGGGTTTGGTCAGCGCCACTTCGCGCGCCGCTGAGATGAATGCGCGCGCGTCGCCAATCGTTTCCATGTAGATGACGATGGCACTGGTGCGCGGATCGTCGCCCAGGTAATAGATCAGATCGCCCCACCCCACATCCAACATCGAGCCGATCGACACGAATGAAGTGAAGCCCACGTTTTCTCGCAGGGACCAGTCGAGCACGGCCGTGCACAGCGCGCCGGACTGGCTGATGAAGCCAATGTTGCCGGGGCGGGCAATGGTCGTGGCGAAGGTGGCGTTCAGGCCGTTGTGGCAGTTCATGACGCCCAGGCAGTTGGGGCCGATCAGACGAATGCCGCCGCGCCGGGCCTGCTCGAGCACCTGGCGCTCCAGCTCCACGCCGGCGGGGCCAATCTCTTTGAAGCCGGCTGAGATGATGATGACACCCTTCACGCCGGCATCGACGCACTGCGCCATGATGCCCGGCGCCGCCGTAGCCGGCGTCACGATGACGGCCAGATCCACTTTGTCCG
>DAOTYS010000486.1:0-8662 GCA_034434575.1 Thermoflexales bacterium | reverse complement strand
CAGACGTTCGGTTAAGAATCCGTCTTCAGCGTTGCGCAGGCCCACATCGCGGCTCGCAGGGTGTCAGTTGCCCTGCGGGTCGTTTTGATTGAGGTGGCGCAGGTACGCCTTCACCCCGATATTGACGCTCGAATAGAAGGCGTGTTCGCCCACTTTGTCGGTCAGGCCGGTCTGGCCCAGCATCCACTTCAGCGGCGGGCTGGCGCCGGCGAAATGCAGTTCGATGCCCTGCGCGTCCAGATCGACATTTAACTGGTGGATGATTTCTGCGGCGCTTGAGTCGATGTCGATGATCGGCTCGGCGCTGATGAGCACCCAGCGCACCGGCTGCCGGGCGCGCGCGATCAACTGCTTCACGCGCGCCTGAAAACGCTGGGCGTTGGCGAAGAACAGCGGAGCATGGAAACGATACACGATCAGGCCGGGCATCAGTTCGACGCTGTCAACCCGGTCGACGGCGTGAAAGCGATCGATGCCCTCCACGCTGACCAGCACTGCGTCGTAGGGCCGGGCCGTGCGGGCCACCATGACCATCATCGACAGGGCCACGGTGAACAGGATGCCCTGCAGGATGCCCACCGTGAGCACACCCAGGATCGTCACCAGCGCCAGGCCGAATTCCGACCGGCGCATGCGCGCCAGTTCCACCAAGCCCGGCACGTCGATCAGCCGGAAGGCGGCCACAAAGATGATGCTGGCCAGCGCCACAGTTGGCAATTCGCTCAATAGCGGCGTGAAGAACAGCAGAAACGGCGCGATGAGCGCCGCCGCAATCAGGCCGGACATCTGTGACTTGTTGCCCAGATCGTCGTTGACGACCGTGCGCGAGCCGCTGGCGGCGACGGTGAAGCCGCCGGTGAGGCCGGCCGCGAGATTGCACGCGCCCAGCGCGACCAGCTCCTGACTTGCATCGATCTCGTATCCGTTGCGCCGGGCATACAGGCGCGCCGTGAGCACCACATCGGCAAACACGATCAGCGACAGGCTGAGCGCCGGCAGCAACAGGTCGCGCACATCGGCCAGTGAGATGGCCGGCAAGGCCACTACCGGCAGGCCGGTCGGAACCATGCCGACCACGGCCAACCCGTGCTGCTTGAGATCGAGCAGCGCGGAGACAATCGTCATCAGGGCGACCAGCGCCAGCGACCCCGGCGCCCTGCGCGCGAATCGCCTCACGACCAGAATGAAAGCGATGCCGGCGCCGCCCAGCGTCAGCGTCAGCGGGTGAACCTGATCGAGTTTCGAGGCCATCTCCAGCAGCCGGGGGAAGAAATCGTCGTTTTCCAGGCGCACGCCCAGCAACCGGCCCAACTGGCTGGCGAGGATAATCAGGCCGGTGCCGAGCGTGTAGCCGGTGAGCAGGGGTTTGGAGAAAAAGTCGGCCAGAAAGCCGACCTTCAACAGGCCGGCGCCAATGGCGATCAGGCCGACCATCAGCGCAAGCATGGATGCCAGCGCAACGTGTCGCGCCGGGTCGCCGTTGTTGGTGAGCGGCGCCAGCACGCTGGCCACAATGATCGCGCTTGTCGCCTCCGGCCCCATGATGAGCTGGCGCGAAGTCCCAAGCAGCGCGTAACAGAGCATGGCGACCAGGGCGGCGTACAGGCCGGTGACCGCCGGCACGCCGGCCAGTTGCGCGTAAGCGATCACGGACGGCACGGACACGGCGAACACGGTCAGGCCGGCGACGATGTCGCTGCGCAGCCAGGCCCGGCGATAGCCGCGCAGGTTAGCCAGCCCTGGCAACAACCGTGAGAGAGGTGGGCGCATAAGCCAGCGCGCGTTTGCGCAACCCGGAGTCGCCCGACGACGCTTTCGGGGCCATTGGTTTCACGCCGCCACGGCGCGCAGCCGCATCCGCACGCCATGGCGCGGGCGCAGCGTGACCAGTGGTTCCGGCTCAATTCTCTGCCCCGGCGCCAGTTCGAGTTCAAAGTGCTGCGCGATGATCGCCAAAATCAACTGCGCTTCCATCAGCGCAAATGTGTTGCCGATGCACACGCGCGGCCCAGAGGCAAAGGGAAAATAAGCGCCCCTGGGCAGTTGTTTCTCGAACGCCTCTGTCCATCGCTCTGGCATGAAGGCGTCGGGCTGGGGAAAGTAACGCCCATCATGGTGCGACACCCAGGGGCTGACAAACACAACAGCGCCGCGCGGGATGAGGCAGTCGCCGATCTGCACGTCCTGTTGCGCTTCGCGCGGGGTGATCCAGGCCGGCGGATAAAGCCGCAGCGCTTCTCGGATCACCTGACCGGTGTATGTCAGGCGCGGCAGGTCGTGCGTCGTCGGCGGCCGGCCGCCCAGCACAGCGCGCGCTTCTTCGCGCAGGCGGGCCTGGGCGTGAGGATGCTGGGCCAGCAGGTAACATGCCCAACTAAGAGTTACAGCGGTGGTTTCGTGGCCAGCCAGGAACAGCGTGCACACTTCATTGCGCGCCTGTTGATTGGTCATCCCGCCGGCGCCATCTTCATCGACCGCCAGCAACAGCATCGACAGCAGATCGCGCCGCTGCTCAAGCTGCTCGCGCGGGAGCGCGCGCCGTTCCTCGATGAAGCAGTGCGCCAGCGCATCGATTTTGGCCAACGCCGCGCGTTCGCGCTGGTTCTCGCGCGTCGGCAGCCAGCGCGGAATTTGAAACAAGCGCGTGAATTTGGCATTGGCAATTTCAATGGCGACGCTGATGGCCGCGCCGACCTCATCAACTGCTTCGCCGACCTCTGTGTCGAACAATGCCTTGCTGACAATGCGCATGGTCAACCGCATCATGTCCTCGTGAACATCACGTTCCTGACCGTCGCGCCAATCGGCCAACGCGCGCAGTGTGCAGTCGACCATGATCTGGCCATAAGACTCGATGCGCTTGCTGTGAAAGGCGGGCTGAATCAGCCGGCGCTGACGCAGCCAAAACTCCCCATCGCTTGTCAGCAGGCTTTGGCCCAGCGACGGCTCGAACACATACTTGGTCAGGCGGGTTTTGTGAAAATGGCTGGCCTGCTCGACATAGACCTGATGTACGCCGGCGGGATAGGCAACCAGGTAGCAGAAAAAAGGCCCCAGCGGGAAACGCACTATGTCGCCATAGATGCGCGCCAGCTCGGTCAGATACGCCAGAGGCGCGCTGCGAAAACGCTGCAAGCTTCGCATTCCCAGCCAATCGCCGGTTGGGCCGGGCGGCTGGCGCGTTGAATGTCCTATGGGTTTTGAGCGGATCAGATTCATCAGCCCTTTATACCACCTGAATCGCGGGGAACAGCGCAACCTTATCGACGCGTCTTGCGCTGCGGCTTCGGTTTCGCCTGGATTTTCGCCTGCGCTGCCTTGTCGCCCATCGTCATCGCCATGACCGCCTTCTGCACATGCAGGCGGTTTTCGGCTTCCTCATACACCACCGACTGCGGGCCGTCGATCACGGCGTCGGTCACTTCCAGGCCGCGATCGGCCGGCAGGCAGTGCATGTAAATCGCGTCTTTCTTCGCCAGCGCCATCCGCCGCTCGTCGCAGATCCAGGACGTATACCGCTTGCCGATCTCGGCGCTCTCCTTCAGATCGCTGGCGGTGAGCATACAGCCCCAGGATTTGGGATAGACCACATCGGCGTTCTCGAAAGCGTCGTCCATGTCGTGCGTGATGCGGAACGAGCCGCCGCTTTGCTGCGCGCCCTGCTCGGCCTGTTGCAGGATCTCCGGCATCAGTTTGTATTCGGGCGGATGCGCCAGCACCACATCCATGCCAAAGCGCGCCATCTGGATGATGAGCGATTGCGGCACGCTGATCGGCTTCTGGTAGCTGGCGGCGTAGGCCCAACTCACGGCAATCTTGCAGCCTTTCAGGTTTTTGCCTTTGTATTCGCGGATCGTGAGCAGGTCGGCCAGAATCTGGAAGGGGTGATACACATCGCACTGCATGTTCAGCACCGGCACAGGGCTGTGTTGCGCCACCTCGTTGATATAGCGGTTGCCAAACGCCCAGTCGCACTGGCGGATGGCGATGCCGTTGAAGTAGCGCCCGAAGATCTGGCCGATCTCTTTGGCAGTGTCGCCGTGCGAGATCTGGGTGGTGTCGCTGTCGATGAAGGCGGCATGGCCGCCAAGTTGAGCCATGCCGGCCTCGAACGAGCCGCGCGTGCGGGTGCTGGTGAAGAAGAATAACATCGCCAGCGTCTTGTCGCGCAGCAGCGGATGCGGCTTGCCGGCGCGATATTCCTTTTTCAGCCGGCTGGCCAGTTCCAGCACGGCTTCCGTTTCCGGGATCGAAAAGTCGAGGTCGCTGATGAAATCGCGGCCGGCCAGGGTGACGGGTTTTGTGCGAGGCATGGTTTGTTTTGTCTCCAGTGTCGAAGGGTCAGATGCTTTTGGATTGCGCGTAGATCACGTAGTCGAGGATCGGCGGCTCCACCGCCAGGAAAGACAGTTGCGAGGTGATGTCGCCCCGATGACTGATGGTGTGGGTCAGCGCGTGCATCAGCAGATCGCGCGGCGTGGCGCGAAAGCTGGCCCGGCCAAAGATGCCCTGCATCTCTTGGGGCGTGTCCAGTTCGGCGGCATGCGCCGACAGCCACTGGGTCGTCAAAGCGCGGCCAGATTGCCATACGTCCATCACGCGATCGGGGTCGGGATAGGCGTGGGGCGGGAACTGCTCGCCGGTTGGGCGATAGGGCTGACCGAGCAGGCGTATGCCCACCCAGCGGTGCTCGATCATGGCCATGTGCAGGAAAGTGTCGCGCAGACTGCCATTGCCCAGCGCGCGCCCGTTGGGAAAGATCGTCGGCGCGGTGAACAGGCCGGCCGGCAGCGTGCGGCAGGCGTCGGCAACGCGATTCATCAGCCAATCCGTGTAGTTCAACAAGCTGTCCAGCATCTTTCGTCTCACCTGGAAATCATCGCCGGCAGCGCGGCATAGAAGGCCGTCGCGTTGACCACATCGTCCAACCGCACCTGATCGAGCGTGGTGTGGGCGTAGATTTCGTCGCCCGGCCCGAAGCCAACGGACGGAATGTCCGCCTGGCCGGCCCAGTACGTGCCGTTGGTGCTGAAATCCCATTTGCCCGTGCGCGCGCGCCGGCCGTACACCAGTTCTGTGGTGTTCAGCGCGGCCTGCACGAGCGGATGCGACTCGTCGAGCGCCCAGGCCGGGAAATACTTGTCGAGCGTGAGACGGAAACCGGTGTAGCTTGGTTCGTCGTACGTGAGCATCTCCAGCCGCATGTCGCCGGCCCCGGCCCGGTCGATGATGGCTTGCACCTCGGCCAGCGCGCTCTCGCGCGTGTCGCCGAAAGTCAGGCGCCGGTCGATGAACAGGGTGGCCTCATCCGGCACCGCGTTGATGCTGGCCGTGCTCACGCGCAGATCGCTGGCCGTGATCGTGCCCTTGCCCAGAAACTCGTGCGCGCGCAGGCGGGCGTCCAGGTCGCGCACGCCAGCGATGACCGGCAACAGTTTGTAGAGGGCGTTGTCGCCCAGGAAGTTGCTGGCTGCGTGCGCGCTGCGCCCTTTGGCGACCACTTTCATTTCGATGCGCCCTTTGTGGCCGCGATAGACCTGCATTTTGGTCGGCTCGCCGATCACCACGAAGTCGGGGCGCGCTTTGGGATCATGATCGACGAAGCAAAGGCCGGCAATGCCATCCATCCACTCTTCCATGTTGCCGGTGTACCAGGCCGTCCAGCCGTCGAGCAGGCCCAGGTCGCGGGCCAGGGCCATGCCATACACCATGCCGGGCGTGCTGCCTTTCTCATCGCACGCGCCGCGCGCGTAGAGCACGCCGTCTTCCACTTTGCCTTCAAACGGGTCCCATTGCCACTGCGAGCGGTCGCCGATGCCCACGGTGTCGATGTGCGAGTCGAACACGATCACGCGCGGCCCATTGCCGATCCGGCCGAGGATGTTGCCCATCACGTCGAAGCGGACTTCGTCGAAGTCCAGCCGGCGCATTTCCTGGGCGATTCGTTCGCCGACCGGCCCGATCTGCGAGTCCATGCTGGGGATGGCGCAGATCTCGCGCATGAAGCGCACAATATTGTCGCGCCGGGCGTCGATGCGCGCTTTGAGCTGTTCGATCACTGAAGAGGTCAAATGAGCCATGACCCTGGATTCTAATTCGGTCTGCTAGAATCATCGCATGTCGCCTGGATCTGCTTCGGACGCCGCTTCGGACATTCCCGGAATCTTTAAGATTGCGGGAATGTCTATCTCAGGGGCAAAGGCGCTCGAATTGCCCCGCATGTCCCGCATCGTTGAGATCCGGCGCGAGACGCCGCTGGTCAAGACGTTCATTCTTGATTGCGACATCGACGCCGAGCCGGGGCAGTTCATTTTGCTCTGGCTGCCGGGGGTGGATGAAAAGCCGATGAGCATCGCCGGCATGTCGCCGCTCACGATCAGCGTGGCCCGCGTGGGGCCGATGACGATGGCGCTGCATGAGCTTCAGGCGGGCGACAGTGTGGGTTGGCGCGGCCCGTTTGGCAAGCCGTTCCGGCTGGAGCGCGACCGGCGCGCATTGCTGGTGGCCGGCGGCTATGGCAGCGCGCCGCTGTACGCGCTGGTCCGGCAAGCCCTGGCCCATAACATGGATGTCACGGCGGCGATCGGCGCGCGCGTCGCCGATGAGTTGCTGTACGCAGACAAATTCGACGAGTTGGGCGTTCCGCTCCTGCTCAGCACCAACGACGGCTCGCGCGGCGTCAGAGGTTTTGTCACCGACGCCATCCGCCAACACTTCATCGCCCCAATCGCCAATTCCCCAATCCAAAATCCAAAATCCAAAATCCAAAATCCAATGACCGTCTACGCTTGCGGCCCGGAGCGCATGCTGGTCGCGCTGCATGCCCTGTGCCGGCAACAGGGATGGAACGGCCAACTCAGCGTCGAGCGGTATATGAAGTGCGGTTTCGGCGTGTGCGGGCAGTGCGCGCTGGACGACATCCTGGTGTGCGTGGATGGGCCGGTGCTGACGCTTGACCAACTGGACGGCAAGAAGGATTTTGGCCGCTGGCATCGCGGACCGACCGGCCGGCGCATGGAGATTTGACCCCCGCCACAGAGGCATGACGTGATGATTCTGATACGGCAGGGCGCGCTCGTCAGCGCCGCTGGATTGCGCCGCGCAGATATCCTCGTCGCCGGCGAACAGATCGTGGCCGTTGCAGACGCCATCCGCGAAGATGACCTTGCAACCCTGCGCGCCGCGCATGGCTTGCCGAACGAAGCGCCCCAGACCATCGACGCCGCCGGCCTGTTGATCTTCCCCGGCCTGATCGACGTTCATGCGCATATGCGCGAGCCGGGCGCAGAACACAAAGAAGACTGGTTCACCGGAACCTGCGCAGCAGTCGCAGGCGGCATTACCACAGTGCTGGCCATGCCCAACACATCGCCCGCAGTGACCGACCCGGCGACATTTGAGCGCGCGCTCGGCCTGGCGCGCGCCAAAGCCGTGTGCGATTTTGGCCTGTACCTGGGCGCGACCAACACCAACCAGCGCGTGGCGGAACAGGCGCCGAATCTGGGCGAGTGCGGGTTGAAAATCTATATGGGCAGCAGCACCGGTGACCTGCTGGTGCAGGATTTCGAGCCGCAGTACGAACATTTTGCGCGCTACCCGCGTGAGCGAGTGATCGCCGTGCATGCCGAGCACGAGCCGGCCGTCCAGTATTTCGCGCGGCGCGGCGCGCGGCGTCCGCCCATTTGCGCCGAGTTGGAGACGGCCCGCGCCATCACCCTCTGCCGGCGCCTGGATCGGCCAACCCACATCTGCCACCTGTCCACGGCGCGCGAGATCGAAATGGTGCGCGAGGCCAAATCGCGCGGCGCCCCGATCACGTGCGAAGCCACGCCGCATCATCTTTTCCTGACGCTGGACTACGAGTTGCAGACCCGGATGCCCGATGGCTTGCGGTCGCAATCGCCGGCCTGCTATGTGATGAATCCGCCCTTGCGCGAACTGGCCGATCTCAACGCGCTGTGGGACAACCTGGATGTCGTCGATTGCATCGCCACCGACCATGCCCCGCATACGCTGGAAGAAAAGCGCGGCGCGCGCCCTCCCAGCGGTGTGCCCGGCCTGGAAACCCTGTTGCCGCTGTTGTTGACGGCTGCTTCCGGCGAATATGGCCCGGCTCGCCTGGGCCTGGCCGATATTGCGCGCCTGTGCTGCGAGGGGCCGGCGCGCGTGTTTGGACTGGCTCGCAAAGGTACAATTGCGCCGGGATTCGATGCTGACCTGGTATTGGTCGATCCCGGCGCGGCCTGGTCCATCGGCGACAGACCGATCTTTTCAAAGTGCGGCTGGACGCCGTTTGCCGGCTGGCGCGCGCGCGGCGCTGTCAGGCAGACTTTTGTGCGCGGACGCCTTGCGTTTGATGGTCATACAGTGGTCGCTCCGATGGGCAGCGGCCGGCATGTGAATCCGAATGGTTGAGTCACCGATGCAGAACGTTGGGCCTGACCCTGCGTCCCCGGCGCACCCAGCGGCGCGTGACGCCGATCGCGGGTTGACCGCCGCATTTGTGCGCGAGCGCGTTCTGGCGCTGGTGGGGCTTATTGCGCTCACTCCGCTGGCGCTGCTCGTCGTCGAGTTGCCGGCTCGCAGCGCCACGCTGAACTTTCTCGGCTCGCCGCTTTCCATCAATCTATCGACCGACTCGCTGTTGCTGATTTTGATCCCC
>DAOTYS010000485.1:0-1540 GCA_034434575.1 Thermoflexales bacterium | reverse complement strand
CGCATCGAGGCGCAGCGCAGCGCGCAGCGGGCATGGCTTGATGCGCAGCGCCTCTTGCGCCAGGCGCAGCGCCTCATCCATGCGGTTTGCGCGCCAGAGCGCCTGCAAGGCCAACTGCACGGCAGCATCGAGCCACGGTTTGGCTTGCAGCGCCGCCTGCGCATCCTCCAGTGCGCCCGGCAGGTCGCCGAGTTGAAGTCGATGGCGAGCGCGGTTGCACCGCGCTTCGGCCAGCGCGGGCTGGCAGGCAAAGGCACGCTGCCAGTGGGCCTGGGCGTTGCCCGGGTCGGCCAGCGCGGCAAGCGCCCAGCCTTCACCGTCCCACGGCGCGGCTGCCAGCAGCGGCTGAAGCCGGATCCACGCGGTGGCACGATCGCCGACAAGAAGGTGCAAGCGCACGCGGATCGTTTCTGCCTGCGCACCCCAAGCGTCGCCGTCGGTGGCAAGCAGCGCGGCCGCGGCTTCGGCACGCCGTTGGCGCAGCGCGGCACGGGCTTGTTCGAGGGCGAACAGGGCGCGATGGGGGCTGTCGGCAAAGTCGCTGGCCAGGGATTCTACGGTGGACCACGCTTCGCGCTCCACCGCCAGACGGGCGTGTAGCAGAGCGGCCACGATCGGTTGGGACGCGTTCAGCGCGTCGACCAATTGTTGGGTGAGCGTCCAGAGGGCTGCGGCGCACAGCGAGCGGCCTAGCGTGAGCCAGTCGGCCGCTTCCCCGTCGAGGGGGCGCGTGAGAACCTGGCGCAGCAGTTGGTTGGCCTCGGCCCCCTGCCCGAGCGCGCGCAGGCAGCGCTCGGCGCGCAGGATGACCGCCACAGAGGGCCGCGGGGCCGCCAGTTGCGGGCGCAACAGCGCCCACGCCCCCGCGTAATCCCCGGCAGCCAGGGCCGCGTCGGGGTGGGCAAGGTTTGCTTCGGCAGACATGGGGTGGTTCTGCATGACGGGGCGTTCACAAAAAACCCCGCACGTGGCGGGGTTCGGTGTCCCAATGCATGGCTCAATGGGCGCCATGCGCGTCGGGTGCCGCCGGTTAGACGAAGTCGCCGCCAGCCATGTTGTTGTTGTAGCCGATCAGCACGACGACCCTGTTGGCCTGGCTGCTGTCGATAAATGAGTTGTTAGCAGCTTCATACACCACCAACACATCGGCACCAGCGCTGTTAACGGTGAACTTGTTGTTGGTTGAATCCCACGAGCCACGGACGAAGGCGTTAGTGTTGGCAGTCAGGGTGGCAGTGGTTGCCGTGCCAAATACGTTGGACACCGTGTTACCTGTAGACACATCCAGCGTGTCCGAGCCGCCCCCGTTGGAGCCGTTGAAGTCCGTGATCACGTCGATGGCTGAGTTGAAGGTAATCGTGTCACCGTTGTCGATGGAGTTGTTGTTATTGGAATCAACGAACGTAATCGACGTTGCCGGGTTGTCGCCGGAGGTTAGGACGAAGGTGTCGTTGCCCGCACCCCCCGTCATGCTATCCGCCCCAGCCCCGCCGACGATGGTGTCGTTGCCCGCGCCGCCGATGAGGGTGTCGTTGCCCGC
>DAOTYS010000484.1:0-7580 GCA_034434575.1 Thermoflexales bacterium | reverse complement strand
CCGGCCTTGTACGCTACGCCATACGCATCGGGTTAGTGTCTTCAGAAAACTGAGCGCCTGTCCCTCTACAGGCGTCGGACTCCTTTGAGGAGTCCGACGCTATGACTGATCTTTTGATCTGGCGCATCAGGAAATTCCTGATTGCATAAACGCAGACAGCTCAGTAAGCTGCTATGCGCATGACAGCCATTCGCACGCTTTTGGTTGATGATAACGCGACCATTCTGAACTGTGTCGAGCGACACGTAAGCGCGCTGCCGGGCATCCAGGTGATAGGCCGGGCGCAATCTGGCCGCCAGGCCATTGAACTGGCCAGCCAGCTCCAACCCGATCTGGTGCTCATGGACATCACCATGCCGGATATGAACGGACTGGAGGCAACCCGGCAGATCAAGCGCCTGACACCCTTCTCGCGGATTGTCATGCTCAGCATCCACGATCAGGCGGAGTATCGCGAGGCCGCCCGCTCTGCCCAGGCCGATGCCTACGTGTCCAAAGGCGATCTGTATCCGCAGCTGTCTGTGACGCTCCAGGAGCTGTTTCGGGCTTGAATACAGGCGCCAGTTCGTTAGGCGCCAGACAACGCGCCCTGCTCCCAGACTCAGGACGCCGGCGCGCATTGCTGTTTTGGCCGCTGGCCTATAGTTGACTCATTCCACACCCCCGCGCGGCAAAAGTCGCAGTTGCCCCCACAGCTGCCGCCTGCCCGTATAATCGAAATGTCGTCGCAAACCAGGCTGCCTATGCCGACAGCCGGCCTGGCAACAGCGACCTGGCCGGCATTACGGAGGGGCGACATGCTCATCAACCTTCCGCTCAACGCCGAAGTCTGGTGCACAGACGGACTCGGCGGGTACTCCACCCGCGTGATCGTGGACCCGGTTGCCAACCGCGCCACCCATCTGGTCGTCCAGGAAAACGCGGTGATGGATATTGAGTGGCTCGTGCCGGTCGAGGCGATCGAGCGCACCACGCCGGACGCCATCTATCTGAAGCTCTCCCGCCATGAGCTGGCGCAAACACACAGCTTCATCGAGACCGGGCATATTGTCCCGCTGCCAGATGGCGTCAATCAGGCCACTTTCAAATCGCCCGTGGGCAACCAGGTCTTGTGGCCGGCGCCGCCGATGGAACCCGGCTCGATCACGCACGTGCGCGAGGTGGCGCCGACCGGCAAGGTTGTCGTGCGCCGGGGCGACCGGGTCGAGGCAGACGGCCATGAGGTCGGCCACATCGACGAATTCGTGATCGAATCGCTGACCGGCGAATTGACGCACGTGGTCGTGCGCACAGGGCATCTGTGGGAGCGCAAGGTGGTTCTCGTGCCCATCGAAGACGTGGCGCACGTGGCACAGGGCGTGGTTCACTTGAGGCTCAGCAAACCCCAGATCGATGCGCTGCCCCACGTGCGCGCCCACTGAGCCGGCGCAACGCATCCAGCGCACAGCATCCGCGCAACGACTTGCGCGCGCGCCGCACTTCGGCTATGGTTGACTCATTCCACAACCTTCCACGACACTCGCAGAATCTTTGCAATTCCGCGAATGCAGAGAGGAGAACACACACATGATCGTCGATCAGTTGAGCAACGCCGCCTTCTACTTTGGCATTGGCGAAAAGCTGGCCGCAGCCCTGCGCTTCCTGCAGGAAACCGATCCATTTACCCTGGCGCCGGGCCGCCACGACGTGCAAGGCGTCGATGTGTATGCGCTGGTGCAGCACTACGAATCCAGACCGCTCGAAAAGGGCAGGTGGGAAGCCCACCGGCGCTACATCGACATCCAGTATCTGTTCGAGGGCGAAGAGCGCATGGGCTATGCCACCCTCGAACGAACGCAACTGGGCGAGTACGACGATGTCAAGGATTTCCAGGCGTTGCAGGCAGAAGGCGATTTCATCACCGTCCGCCCCGGCATGTTCGTGATCTTCGCGCCGCAGGACGCCCACATGCCCAACATCGCCGTGGCCGAACCGCGCCCCAACAAGAAGATCGTCATGAAGGTGCGCGTGTAAACCCATGCGCGTCACTGCTCACGCCAGCGCCGGCGACTTCCTGGCGGCAGCGCAGCCGGCGCTGGAGGAAAACGAAGCCGCCAACAACCTCATGCTCGGCGTGTGCCTGCGCTTGCAGCAACACCCCGAGCGCATCAAACACCCGCCCTTTCTGGCGACGGTCGGCGATGAGGCAGGCTTGATCCTGGCCGCCATGATGACCCCGCCGCACAAACTGGTGTTGTATGCGCGCCGGCCAGACTTCGCCGAAGCCCTGGATGCCCTGGCGCATCACCTGCTTGCAAGCGCCTGGGCGCCACCTGGAGTCCACGCCGCGCCCGACGTGGCCGAGGCGTTCGCGCAGTGCTGGGCGCGCCACGCCAATGTCAGCTTCGTGCATGGCGCGCGCGAGCGCATCTACGAACTGCGGCAGGTTATCCCCCCGCCGCCGGCGCCCGGCGCGTTGCGGCTCGCCACAACCAGCGACGCAGCCCTGGCCGCGCAGTGGGCGCGCGCCTTCACCGCCGAAGCGCTGCCCGACGAAACCCTGTCGCCGGAGGACGCGCGCGAACTGATCGACACGCGACTGACTGATCGGACATTGTATATGTGGGACGATGACGGGCAGGTCGTTTCAATGGCCGGGGTCAGCCGGCCCACCCGGCATGGCATCACCATCAGCCTGGTGTACACGCCGCCGGCCTTCCGCAAACGCGGCTATGCCAGCGCCTGCGTCGCGGCCATCAGCCAGCGCATGCTCGACGCCGGCTATGCGTTCTGCGCGCTGTACACCGACCTGAGCAACCCGACCTCCAATCACATCTATCAGGCCATCGGCTACCGGCCAGTCTGCGACATCCACGAAATCCTGTTCAACGCCACTCAATAGAAGAGAGCCGTCATGCAACCCTGGAGAACCCTCGCCCGGACGACCGCGCTCGAACGCGGCAAGTACCTCACTGTCGAAGATCACACCATCGCGTTGTCCGATGGGCGCATCATCGAGCAATGGCCCTGGCTGGTGACGCCGGACTATGTGAACATCGCCGCTGTCACATCCGACCAGAAGTTCCTCTGCTTCCGCCAGACCAAGTACGCCGTGCCCGGCGTCTCGCTGGCTGTGCCGGGCGGGTATCTGGAGCCGGGCGAAGACCCGCTGGAGGCCGCCCGGCGCGAACTGCTGGAGGAAACCGGCCACGAAGCCGGCGCCTGGACGGCGCTGGGCCGCTATGCTGTGGATGGCAATCGTGGCGCCGGCGCGGCGCATCTGTTCATCGCCCAGAACGCCCGCCGGGTTGCAGAGATCAACGCCGACGACCTCGAAGAGCAGGAACTATTGCTGTTGACGGCGGCGCAAGTCCGGTCTGCGCTGGAAGCCGGCGAATTCAAGTGTTTGCCCTGGGCAACTGTGATGTCACTGGCGCTGCTGCGCCTGGGAGCATGAGACATGGACTGCGGAACTGGTCTGGCGAACGGCCGGCGGCGCGGACTTGTTTGCCCGTTGCTGATGAGGCCGGACAAACCCGGCCTCATCTCTACCAGTTCGTATACGACCCGTCGCGCCGGCGCAGATGCGGCGCCTCCCATAGCTTCAGCGCGTGTTGCTTCGCCAGCGCCTCGTTGAATTCCACGCCCAGCCCCGGCCCCGTTGGAACCGGGAAGCGGTCGCCTTCCAGCCTCAACTGCGCGGGAAACCATTCCGAGTCGTCGAAGCCCAGGTTCTCGGTTGGCGAGACGCGCACCTCCAGCCAAGCGAAGTTGGCCACTGCCGCCGCGAGATGCACCGTCGCCGCCGTGCAGATCGGCCCCAGCGGATTGTGCGGCATCAGGTCGATGTAGTGCGCCTCGGCCCAGCCGGCCACCTTCATCGCCTCGGTGAAACCGCCCACGTTGCAGATGTCGATGCGCGCAAAGTTGGTGATGCCGCGCTCGATGTACGGCAGGAACTGCCACTTGCTGGCAAACTCCTCACCGATGGCAAACGGCACACCGGTCATCTTGCGCAGCGCCTCATACGCCTCCGGCGTTTCATCGCGGATCGGCTCTTCCAGAAAGTCGAGCGTGCCAGCCGGCATGCGCTGGCAGAACGAAGCCGCCTCGGCCACGCTCAGCCGGTGGTGATAGTCGATGCCCAGCACCGGCTCCGGCCCTACCGCCTCGCGCAGTTTGGTCAGCCATTTGGCCGTCAGGCCGATCGATTCGCGCGGCTCGAACAGATTCGGGTCGCCAGTTTCGGGATGACCCGGCACAGTGCGGATCACATTCCAGCCGCGCGCGATAAGCAACTGCGTCTCTTCGATCACTTTTGGCCCCATCGGCGCGCCGGTGGTCGCAAAGCACGGCGCCCAGTCGCGCTGCCTGCCGCCCAGCAGCTCATACACCGGCACGCCCAGCGCCTTGCCGGCGATGTCGTGCAACGCAATGTCGATGGCCGAGATCGCCGCCGTCAGCACGCGCCCGCCCTCAAAATACTGGCTGCGATACATCTCCTGCCACAGCGCCCCGCGCCGCATCGGATCGCGGCCAATCAGAAACGCGCGGTAGTGCTGGATCGCGCCTTGCACCGCCAGCTCGCGGCCCGACAGGCCCGACTCGCCCCAGCCGTAGATGCCCTCGTCCGTCTCGACCTTGACAATGCACTGGTTGCGGCTGCCCACCCACACCGGGTATACCTTGATGTCTGTGATCTTCATCGGGGATAATGCCTCCTGATGCAGCCCATCATACTCACAATCCCGGTTGTGGTATCCGCCGGCATCACCATCGCGGCAGACTATCGCGGCGCCCGGCGCGTGGTGTATGTGTTCAAGCCGCTCACCACCGCGCTCATTCTGCTGGCCGCTGTGTTGGCCCCGGCCCCATCCGACCCTCTGTACCAGGCGCTGATCGTGGCCGGCCTGATCTTTTCCCTCGCCGGGGATGTGTTTTTGATGTTGCCCGGCGACCGCTTCCTGCCCGGCCTGCTCAGTTTTCTGCTGGCGCACGTTTGCTACATCAGCGCCTTCGTCGCCGGCGCCGGCCTGCGGGTCTCGTGGTGGATTGCGCCGTGCGCCGTGTGCTTCATCGCGCTCATGCGCATTCTGTGGCCGCGCGCGGGACGCATGCAGGTTCCGGTGTTGATCTATGGCCTGGTCATCATCACCATGCTCTGGCAGGCCGTGGAGCGGGCGTCGGCGCCGCCGATCACCTCTGCGTCGCCTGCCGGCGCAACGCTGGCCGCGCTGGGCGCCGCGTTATTTGTGCTATCCGACTCGGCCCTGGCATACAACCGTTTTGTCCAGCGCTTCCGCGCAGCGCAGGCGCTGGTGCTCGGCGCGTACTGGGCCGGGCAATTGCTCATCGCGCTGTCGGTTTCTCTGTAACGGCTGCAACCATGAATCCATCTGCCATCATGTGGCTTCGATCCGCTTTGCTTGTCCTGGCATCTGGGATGGCCGCGCTGAGCTTGAGCGCGTGCCGCGTAGCCAGTCTCGCGCCAACCACACCGCCACCGCCAACCGAAACCTACAGCATGGAGCAGCTCAAGTTCCGCAACCCGGCCCTCGGCTTTCGCTTCAGGCATCTGGACGCCTGCGCGCGACAGTTCGCAGAGGAGAAAGGGCTGGAGCACCTGCCCTACTACCGCGCCAGTGAAGGCATGCCCTACTCGTCGCTGATGGGGTCGTGGTGCCGCAAGGCCGACAGCGGCTGGTGTCGGGCAAGCGAGGACAGCGCCGGTGGACAGGATTTTCGCCGCGTCGATCTATCGGGCTTATTCCCCACCCGGCAATTCGACGACATCTTCAGCATTGCGTTCAAGGCGGTGTACGCGCCGGCCAATGCCGGCTGGCGCGCCGAGATGGACATGGCCACCGGCGAGACGGCCGGCGACGCCTGTGTGCGCTTGAGCTATTTCGAGGCCGGCGCAACCGGGCAAAAAAGCAAGGCTGCGCCATCGCGCGTCATCGGCCTGCTGTGCCACGCCACATATGCCCTCACCGACCGGCGCGGGGATGTCATCGCGCAGGGGGAGGCGCCGGAACTGGCCGGCCTGACCGCCGGCCATCGTCTGGCGCGCTTGCTCGAAACGCCCGAAGCCTTGCGCGACCTGGGCATTCAGCAGTATGAATCCCTGCTGGCGCAGGCGCAGGCCATTCTCGACAGCGGCGATCTGGCCTGGTGCGAAGATACGCCGGCTGCGCCTGAAGCCGGCGCGTCCGGTCAGCGTGTGGCGGCTGTGCCGACCGCCCTGCCCTGCACGCCGCGCCCGCTCAGCCCGGACGAGCGCCGGCGCGAGTCAGAGCGCCTGCAAGCGTATGTGGCCGAGCGCATCGCCTGGCTGCGCGCCGATTACGCGGCCATGCACGCCGCGCTGGAACAGGCGTTCCCCTTTGCCGCCTGCTGGCTGAGCGAGTGACCAGCGCGCACCACGCACTCCCTAACGCCACCCTCTCAGCCTCGCCCGACCTCCCGACCAACCCCCTCTACCCCTTCCGTCACTCCCGCTTCCGCTGGCAGCACACTCTCTCCCGATTCCCGCGCCCCCCTCCGCCGTCAACCCCACCGGCTTCGCAGGGACGCGCCGACCCGCAGCCCCCCAGGCCCCTCACCCCTCACCGCTGGTGCGATGCCCCCATCGCCCTTCTTCGCCAGCCGCCCACCGATGACCGCAGCCCGACCAGCGCAGCCTCACCCCACCGACAAGGGCCTAACGGTTGGTTTTAGCGGCAGCGGCGGGGCAGGCAAGACACCTTCACCTGCCAAAACCTTTGCTGGCTCGCGGCGCATACCCTCAGCGGCGAAGCCGCTGTCCGCTGCAAACGGTGTTGGGTGGCTTTTCGGAACGCCAGACTCCTTGCCTGAAAACCAGAACCACTGCCGACTTGACAAAATTATTGCACGAACCCTTGTCTTTTGCAACAACCCAAAAGCATGATTTGCCAAAATGCTCGCTGTTCAAAGACCAACGACCGATTGAAAATTATCATGCCGAATCGAAAGCCTGACAGAACCGAACAGCGACTTTGCCATTGAAGTCAACTTGATTTGATAAACCGAACTTGCCAGAGATTTTGCGAAAAGAAAGCCAGCCGATTTGAAAGACCTGCACACAATGAGCGAGAAAGCTAAGCGAAGCAAAGAACCCAAGCCTGCAAGACAACGGGCTATGTGGATTGGCTGTCCGAATGATTCAACAACGCCACTGTTCGCTCGACAATTTCCTTTCTGTGGGGATGACGGCAGAAATAGCTATACCCAAACGCAAGCGCAAACTCGCAAAGCGGATGCTCAATCAGACAATCAACCAACTCGTAATCGTAAGTGACCCTTTTGGCTCGGCAATTTTCGACATTGGGTAACATCTTGGAATCTTGTGCGCTGGTCTCCATCTTTTCGCTCACCGTTTCTGATGGCTGTGGAAGACGCCTTCCTTTGCAAAGTCAGCCACCCAACGGCCCGCGCTTCAGCCGCGCCGCGAAGCGCAGCGGAGCGGCGTCGGCTGAAAGCGTATGTTAGCCCGCCTCCGCAAATCGAAATCATGCAAACTCGGCAATAGCTACTTGCCGCTTGCTCGCAAAACTTTGACGGTGTAATTTGATGCGATCAAT
>DAOTYS010000483.1:0-4966 GCA_034434575.1 Thermoflexales bacterium | reverse complement strand
AGCCGGGCACGATCTGGTCGAGCACGCTCTTGTCCTGCTGGCCGAAGGCCAGGGTGTGGTTGTAGACCACGTCCATCGCCACGCGCAGGCCCTCCTCGTGCAACGCCTTCACCATCTCGCGAAACTCGCGCACACGGGCGGCGCCGTTCGGGTCGCTGGCATAGCTGCCGTCGGGCGCGCCGAAGTGCATCGGGTCGTAGCCCCAGTTGAAGCCGTCGGCCTGGCGGGTGGCGCTGATGATCGCCTGCGGTTGTGTGCTGTCAGCCGGATAGCCGGTCGGGTTCGGCGTCGGTGTGCGCGGCACGGCATCCTCCGGCACACTGCCGAAGTCGAAGGCCGGCAGAAGCTGGACATGCGTCAGGCCGGCCTGTTGCAGTTGCTTCAAGTGATTCATGCCGGCTGAGAGCGGGCGCAGGTTGCCATCGTAGGTGAAGGCCAGGTACGTGCCGCGATGTGCCTGGGTCACCACCGTCGGATCGTTGATGCTGAAGTCGCGGATGTGCACCTCGTAGATGCTGATGTCCTCCGGCGCGGCCAGCGCCGGGCGGGCGTGCGCATCCCAGCCGGCCGGCTTCAAATCGGCGTCGTCCAGGTTGACGAACTGCGCGCGCGGGTCGTCAATTGCGGCGCTGTCAGCCGAGAGCGAGACGGCATACGGGTCGCTGACCACGCCGGTCACCACCGCGTCGGCTTCGGGGCGATAGACCTCCACCTCGAACAGGTAGAACTGGCGATCCCAGCCCGGGTCGCCGGCGACGCTCCAGACGCCGCTGGCGGGATCGAGCGTCATAGTGTGGGTGACATAGCTAGCGGCATTGGCCGTAGCGTAGCGGCGCAGCGTCACCTGCCTGGCTGTAGGCGCCCAGACGCGCACGGTCGGCGCGCCGCCGCTGTAGCTCACGCCCAGCGTCTGCGTCGAGGCTGCCGAAGCGTAGAGGTCATCGAGCACGCCCTGAATCTGCGGCGCGCTGGCGTCCACAATCGCGTTGCTGCTGTTCAGCGCGGCGACGATCACCTGCCCCTTGAGCAGGGTCGGGACGCTCACCACGTCGCCGGCGCTCAGCGTGAGCTGGATCAGCCCATGCGCGTTCGGGTTCTTCGGATACAGCGCGCCGTTCACCGTCCCGGCGGTGGTGAGCGCCAGGTAGGGCGAGCCGGTCGTCGCGCCGCCATCGGGTTCGTAATACAGCCGGTAGCTCGCGCCCGGCGCGCCGTTCCAGGCGATGGTGTCGGCGTCCAGCCAGATCGCCCGCCGGCCCGACCAGCTCAGACCACCCCCGCCGCTCCCCACGGTGTAGCTGAAGTAGGCGTTGTCGCTCTCATTCCAGCTCGTCTGATACTGGCTTACCGATCGGTCAGCCGGCGTGCCGGAGATGCGCCCCCAGGCCGCGGCCAGCGTTCCATCGCTGGCGTAGATCACGTAGTTCACCATGGTGCTGGCCGGCTGCGGCGGGATCGCCCCTACCCAGGTGCGGTTGGGGTGCCAGTATTTGGAGAAGATGGCCGTCGTCACGCTGCCGTTGGTCTTGTTCGGCGCGCTGCCATCGGTGGTGTAGACGATGTAAATGGTCTTGCCGGTGGTGTCGAAGTCGAAATTCATGTAGATGTCGGCGTGGTCGGCGGCGGTGATGGCTGACTGGCCGGCGTTCAGGCTGGTGGACGCCTGGCGGAAGTGCGGCGCGGCGGTGTAGCTGCGCAGGTGAACGCCATCAGTGTAGCCGATGGACTGCGCCACGAAGTGGCCAACGCCCGACCACTGTGGCGCGCTCTGGCTGGGTAAAGCCGGGAAAACGGCGCTTAAGAGCACACTGACCGCCAGCGCCAATGGGAAACTGAATCGACACATCACAGCCCTGTTCATTCTCTTGCCCTCCAACAAATACTGATCTTGCGACGAGTGATGACGGATTGTATGGTTGCACATGCTTTCGTCAAACACCGCGCCAGGCTGGCCATCCACGCCTTGCGCCGGCGCAAACGCGAATCGTCAGCGGATCGTCAGTCGCCGGTTTGGCAGACGCTCATCCACAGGGTAAAGTGGACATGCCGGACAAAACCCGGCCAACAACGTTCGCAAAAGGAGAACCAGTGATGAATCTTTCAAGAGTAACAATACGTGGAATGGCGCATCTGTTTGCTGCGCTGGCAGTGTTGCTGAGCGCGTGCAGCGTCAGTTTCAGCACTGCCAACATCGGCGATGCCTGGCTGGCTACGGATGAAGAAGGGAATAACCGCGTCACAACATTCCGCCAGGATGAGACAGTGTTCTACGCCAAAGTCAGGTTGCAGAACGCTCCCGACGGCACGCGAACCAAAGGAGTCTGGCGGGCTGTCGAGGTGCAGGGCGTGGAGCCTGATTTCAAAATTGGCGAGACCACACTCGAATCCAGCAGCGCCATTCTGACCTTCAAACTGAGCAATGAAGGATTCTGGCCGATTGGCCGCTATCAGCTTGAACTGTATCTGAACGACAACACCGAGCCGGCGCGCACGTTGACATTCGAAGTGCGCTGATTCGGCCGCTTGCTGCATAAAGGCGCTGACAAACCTGTCTGCGCCGCGCAGAGTAAACCTCGGAAACGTCTGAAGCGCAGGGTTCCACGTCGCATGTGGCGCCGCTGCGCATCCGGTGTTTCACCGGATGGGGGGATGTAATCGCCCTCGCCTGTGAACGCCCCTGGGCGCCACCCGTCTGTGGCATCCTATGACCCATGAATACTCTCATCTCGATTGTGCAAAGCGACTTTGGAAACGACGAGGTCGAACGGCCGGTCATCACCTCGCGCGGGTTTGAATGCCAGTGGCACAATGCCCAGACCACCGAGGCCATCATTGCAGCCGGCCAGGGCGCAGCCGGCATTCTGGTCGAATGGGTTGACATCACCGATGAGATTCTGGCAGCCTGGCCGGAGTGCAGGGTGGTCTGCCGCTATGGCGTGGGCTACGACAATGTCGATCATGAGGCGGCAGCCAGGCGCGGCATCGCCGTGATGAATGTGCCGGATTACTGCCTGGACGAGGTGGCCGAGCACGCCATCGCGCTGATGTTCAGCGTGTCGCGCAACATCGTGCGCAACAACGACGAAGTGCGACGGGGCGAGTGGCGGTCGAGCTTCTCCGGCTTCCGCGCGCTCACGGGCAAGACCTTCGGCATCGTCGGCTTTGGGCGCATCGGCAAAGCGACCGCCCGGCGCGCCGCCGGCCTGGGCATGCGTGTCATGGCCTACGACATCAACCCTGTGCCGCTGCCGGGGCTGGATGTGACGTTCACCAACAGCCTGGAGGAATTGCTGCCCCAGGCGGATGTGCTCAGCCTGCATGTGCCGCTCACACCGCTGACGCGGCGCATGATCGACGCGAGCAAACTGGCCCTGATGAAGAGAGACGCCATCCTGGTGAACACGGCGCGCGGGCCGGTGGTGGTTCAGCAGGATCTGGCCGACGCGCTGATGCAGGGGCGGCTGGCCGGCGCCGGCCTGGACGTGCACGAAACGGAGCCGCTGCCGATGGACGCGCCCATTCGCCAGTGTCCGAACATCGTTTTGACCTCGCACATGGCGTTCTACTCGCCCGATTCGCTGATTCGCATGCGCAGTTGGACGGCTCAAAACGCTGTGGACTTTTTGAACGGCATCGACAACGGGCGCATCGTGAACGGCGTCAGGCCAGGCGCCCGATAACCACATACATGCCATATATAATGTTTGGCATGGCCATGATCCAGCGCCACATCCTGTTTGACGAGCAGGACATCAAAGCGATCGAAACCGTGCAGCGCCGCTACGGGCTGGACACGTTTTCGCAGGCCGTCCGGCTGGCCGCGCGTCTGGCCGCCCAAATGCCGCGCGCCGACGCGCCGCTGCCGCCTTCGCCCAAACATGCGCCCAAGCGCGCCTTGCGCAGTCTGCGCGGCATCATTCAGGGGCGTGACATCAGCGACGAAGCGTTCAAGGCGATGCGCGACCGTTGGGCGCAGGAACGACGCAACAAGCTGCTTGCCCGGCTGCGCAAAGCTTCGCGTCAAAATGCGTCTGAAGACTAGCGGCAGTGTCGGCATGAACGCCTACACCACAGACACACACTCCTTCTATCGCTATCTCACTAACCAGCGCAGACGCCTGTCAAAGGCGGCGCTGCGCGCCTTCGAGGAAGCTGATCTGGGCCGGGCCATCATCTACGTGCCGGTGATCGTCCTGTGCGAAATGTGGATGGTCAACCATGCAGAGGGGCGCCGGTTTGAGTTTAGCCAGCTTATGCGCGCTATTCAGAGCGCCGCTCAGTTCGTTGTTGTCCCTCTGGAGTTCGAGGACGCGGCAATGTTCGACGAATTTGCCGCCATTCCAAACGACCATGACCGCATCATCGCCATCACCGCGCGCCGGATGGATGCGCCATTGATCACATCTGACGCGCAAATCATTGCCAGCCGGCTGGTCAAGGTGGTGCGCTGATGCCCTCCACGCTGATCGACTCGATCTTCTTCAAAGACCTGTACGGCACGGACGAGATGCGCGCCGTGTTCAGCGACCTGAGCCTGCTGCAGAAGTGGCTGGACGCGGAAGTGGCGCTGGCGCAGGCCGAAGCCGAGCTGGGGCTGATTCCCGCCTGGGCTGCCGACGAGATCGCGCGCAAAGGTCGGGCCGAATTGCTGGACACAGCCGCCATCAAGCGCGGCATTGACCAGACTGTGCACCCCATCGTGCCGATGATTCGCGCCTTCGACGCGGTGTGCGAGAACGGCGCCGGCGAGTTCATCCACTGGGGCGCAACAACGCAAGACATCATGGACACGGCCAGCGTCCTGCAAGTCAAAGCAGCGATCGGCATCTTCGAGCCGCGCCTGAGCCGGCTGGCTGACGCGCTGGCATACATGGCGGCGCAACACCGCGACACGCCCATGCCGGGCCGCACCCACGGCCAGCACGCTCTGCCCATCACGTTTGGCTTCAAGCTGGCGCAGTGGTTG
>DAOTYS010000482.1:0-1551 GCA_034434575.1 Thermoflexales bacterium | reverse complement strand
GGTGAATTGATGGCGCTCCGCCATCGTTCGCTGCCCATTTTCGGCGTGCAGTTTCATCCCGAATCCATCCTCACCCTGGCCGGAAGGCAAATTCTGGACAATTTTTTGAAATTAACCGTCAACCAGCCGGTTTATTCATAATGTTTCTGTTTGGAGGAAGATTATGCTCAAGCCGTATCTTGCCAAAGTGATGAATTATCAACACTTGACCGCTGCGGAAGCCGAACAGGCTATGCACATCATCATGAACGGGGAAGCCACGCCGGCGCAAATTGCCGGTTATCTGGTGGCTTTGCGCATGAAAGGCGAAACATCGGAGGAAATTCTGGGCAGCGCCCGCGCTATGCGCGCTCATGCCCGCCGCGTGAATGTTCCTGGCGCGCCGCTGGTGGATACCGCCGGCACCGGCGGCGACGGCGCCCACACCTTCAATATCTCCACTGCGGCTGCCTTTGTCATCGCCGGCAGCGGACGGCGGGTTGCCAAACACGGCAACCGCGCCGCCTCTTCACACTGCGGCAGCGCCGATGTGCTGGAAGCATTGGGGGTGCGCATTGACCTTTCGCCTCAGCAGGTGGCACAGTGTATTGAAGCAGTGGGCATCGGCTTTCTGTTTGCGCCAAACTTTCACCCGGCGATGAAACATGCCGTCGGCCCGCGCCGCGAGCTGGGTCAACGCACCCTGTTCAACCTGCTCGGCCCGCTCACCAATCCAGCCGGAGCTGCCTATCAGTTGCTCGGCGTTTACGACGCCGCCCTGGTTTCCACCCTGGCGCAGGTGCTGATGGAACTGGGCGCGGCCGGCGCGATGGTCGTCCACGGTTACGGCGGGCTGGATGAACTTTCCACCGGCGGGCCGAACCGCGTCAGCCTGATGATCGGCGGCCGGGTGGACACCTACGAACTGGATGCCGCCGATTTGGGGCTGCGCCGCGCTGCTCCCGAAGACCTGCGCGGCGGGCAGCCGCAGCAAAACGCCGCCATTCTGCGCGCCATTCTCGAAAACCGCGATGACAGCCCGCGCCGCGATGTGGTATTGCTGAACAGCGCCGCCGCCATTGCTACGCAGAGCGGCGACTTGTACAGCGCCCTGCAAGAAGCCGAACAATCGCTTTCCAGCGGTGCAGCCCTCGAACGGCTGGAAGCGCTCATCTCCTTCAGTCAAGGGGTAACGGTATGAACCGCCTCGAAGAAATCATTGCCCATAAGTGGGCGGAAATCGGCCGGCGGCAGCGGCTGCGGCCGATGGAGGATCTGGAAACTGCCGCGCTGGCTGCCCCGCCCCCGCCTTCGTTTGCGGCAGCTTTGCGCCGCCCGCCGGGCAGCCCTGTCCGCCTGATTGCCGAAATTAAACGTGCTTCTCCCTCGCGCGGAGCGCTGGCAGCGCAACTGGATGCCCTTCGTCTGGCGGATATCTACCGGCAGAACGGTGCAGCAGCCATCAGTGTGCTGACCGACAGCCGTTTCTTTTCCGGCAGTCTTGCCGACCTGCACAGCGTGGCTGCCTGGCCCGATTCTCCGCCTGTGTTGTGCAAGGATTTTATCCTTTCG
>DAOTYS010000481.1:0-7260 GCA_034434575.1 Thermoflexales bacterium | reverse complement strand
TGCATCGCAGATTCAGCTCCGATAGGGGTTTCACTGAAATGGCAGGCCGCTCACATGCGGCAGGCAATTATCGGGCGTGACAATCTGATAAACGGCTCCGGGGTAGGCGTCCAGAAACGACTGGGGGGCGCGCGCCTTTCTGTTGCTCCACTTGTATTCGTAGCCTGTGAGTTGCCCGTCACGATCCTCGACCAGGTCGATTTCAGCGCCGGTGTGGGTGCGCCAAAAGTAGAGGCCGGCCGATAGGCCCTGGTATTCAATCCATTTTCGCCGCTCAGCAATCATGAAGTTCTCCCAGAGCGCCCCCGCGTCGTTGCGCGCATCGAGGCGCTTCAGGTTGTCAATGAGCATATTGCGCACGCCGGTGTCCCAGAAATAGATCTTGTCCCGCTTGCTGATCTCTTTGCGCAGGTTGCGGCTGAAACCCGTCAGTCGAAACACAACAAACGATTGTTCGAGCAGATCGATATACGATGCGACCGTTTCCTTGCTCATCTGAAGCTGAGCGCCCAGTTCTGAGAGTGACACTTCCTGCCCGATTTGGAACGCGAGCAGGCGCAACAAATCGCGCAAGCGGTGTGAGTAGCGCAGATTGCCGATCTCCAGAACGTCTTTATAGAGATAACTGGCGACCAGATTGCTGAGGTACTCGCGCTTGTCCGCATCTGACTCAAGCGCGAAAATCTCCGGGTAACTGCCGAAGACAAGGCGCTCCGGCAGACTGCGATTCAGTTCATAGGGCGTGTGCAACTGCGCCAACTCGCACAGCGCAATCGGGTGAAGCCGATAGGTCCACGCCCGGCCGGTGAGCGGTTCCCGCGCGCGACTGGCAAGATGAAGCGAAGATGAACCGGTTGCAATCAGGCGCAAGCCGGGAACGTGATCCACCAGCAGCTTGAGATTGAGGCCGATCTCCGGCACGCGCTGCGCTTCATCGACGAACAGCAGATCGTAGCCACTGACAAAACCGCGCAGCCGGTTCAGATCCCGGCTCGACAGAACATCCGCCACGATGCCTTCATCGGCGCTGACGGTCAGCACACGATAAGACGTGTTCCGCAACAGTGTTTGCACCAGCGTCGTTTTGCCAACCTGGCGCGCGCCAAAGATCAAAATGGCTTTGCCCCCGGCTTCGAGCCGTTGCATGATACGCGGCGCAATCAGACGAGGAATCATTGCATGATTATAACACAAACTCTCTGTATTCGCGCGAACACGGAGAGTTGACTCGCGCAATTCGCGCGAATTCGGCGAATTCATCGTTTTGGTGCCAAGGCTGCCCCGACCAGGCGCAAAGCATGGCCGGGGAATTGGGGCGGGGCCGGCTGCGCGAATGCGTCTTATCCCTGTCGGAGATCCGGGGTAGAGGATGCATCCCGGGTCAGACCGTAGCGTCTGGCAATGTCAGCAGCCTGTGTGCGATTTTCGGCCTGTAGCTTGCCCAGAATATTTGACACATGATTCTTGACCGTGCCTTCGGTGATGAAGAGGCGGCTGGCGATCTCGCGGTTGCTGGCGCCCTGAGCCAGCAACACCAGCACCTCGCGCTCCCGGTCAGACAGATCAAACGGATTGCCCGTGGACGTGGTGGCCGGCGGAGAAGCGCGAACGACTTCGCGCAACGCGCGGGCCGCCACCTCCGGCTGAATAAACGCCTCGCCGCGTTGAACCTGCCGCATCACGCTGAGCAGCGCGTCGGCGGGCGTGTCTTTGAGCAGGTAGCCCAGGGCGCCGGCGCGAATGCTTTGAAACACGTAATCGTCCCGATCAAACGTGGTCAGCACAATCACTTTGGCCTGAGGCCAGGCGGCCACAATCGCGCGGGTCGCCTCCACGCCGTTCATCACCGGCATTTGCACATCCATCAGGATGACATCGGGCCTCAATCGCAGCGCCTGACGCACCCCCTCTTCGCCATTGGCGGCCTCGCCAATCACGCGAACGCCTGGCTCCAGATCGAGAATGGTCTTCAACCCCTGTCGCATCAGGGTTTGATCTTCCACAATCAACACGGTCAGGGTGTCGTTGCTCATCGCAGGAATCACGAAGCGGTCGCCGCGCCGGCGTCGAAAAGCGGGAAGCTGGCCTCGACGACCATGCCGGCGCCCGGAGCCGTGCGGACCTGCAAAGCGCCGCCCACGCCCGCCACGCGCTCGCGCATGCCGCGCATCCCATAGTGGCCGGGGCGCTCCAATGCCTGGGGCGCCGCGCCGATGCCGTCATCGGCAACGCGCAGGCGCAAGGTGTGTGAGCCGGCGACGCACTCAAGCGTGACGTTTCTGGCCTGGGCGTGGCGCTCGACATTGGCCAGCATTTCCTGCGCCACAGCCCAGATCGTTTCGGCCAGCGCCGGCGACAGGCGATCAACGCAGTCTTCAACATGGCAGGCCACAGACAGGTTGGCGCGCTCGGCCAAAGCGGCGCAGTGCTGACGCAAAGCCTGGCTGAGCGCGCGATCGCCAAGCGCGGGCGCGCGCAAGCCGGCCAGCGCGCGCCGCAACGCTGTCATGCTGTCGCGCGTCTGACGCTTGATCTCCTCAATCTGAAGCCCGGCCCGCTCAGGATCCACCTTCAACAGGCGCTGGATCGCTTCGAGCTGCACGCTCAACATCACCAGCGTATGGCCGAGATCATCATGCATGTCGCGGGCAATCCGTTCACGCTCGCGCAGCGCCGCCAGCTCCATATCGCGCTCGCGCGACTGCTCCAACTCGCGCCGGGCATTCTCCAGTTGGGCAATCAGCCTGCCGCGCTCGGCGCTGGCGCGGATGGTGTGATACATGAACAGATACGTGACTGCAATGCCTGCGCCTGTGCCGACGGCAGGGATGAGCGCGCTCACGGGAATCTGCCGCATGTCCCAGCCGGCGTTGTGCATGAGCAGGGCCAACAACACCATCGCTATCACAACGATGGCCGGCGCCGGCGTCAGCAAGCCGAGCGCCTGACCCAGAAAGATGTAAATGTAGTTGGCCAGGTGCGGGAAGAACTGAACCTGCGCGAACCAGGCCGCCATGCCAAAGCCAAAGTACACAGCGTGTTGCCACAGCGGCAGCGGCCAGGTTTTTACGAAGATGTAGAGCCGGGTGTAAATGCCGGCCTGCATCACGAAAAGGCCAAGCGTCACGAACATGCGCCAGTCGGGATTGTGGCGCCCTTCCCAGATGACGCTGGCAAAGAGGATGGCATAGATCAGCAGAGTTGCAACGCGCCAGAAATACACATAGGCGAAGTACACCCGCTGCGATGTCGGCGGATACCAATCGGCCGAAACGGGCCGCGCCAGATCACTCATCCTGTCTGGCGCGACCCAGGCTTTGAACCAGGATGCAATGCGCCGGGCTGCACGCATGGCGAAGAAGAGTGTATCAGGTCACGGGGCCGGCTGCCAGCGAAAGAAGCGCACTGCCAGCGCGGCTGCGACTGCGGTGTAGGACAGCATGACCAGGACATGCAAAGCCGGCGAAGCGTCCAGCGCCTGGCCGAGCAGCGACCAGCGCGTCAGCTCGCCGATGGCGTAGGCGGGCGTGAAGCGCGCGGCGTCCTGCACCCAAGCGGGCATGATGTCAAAGGGCAGGACGAGGCCGGCGGTGAACATTTGCACGAAATAGAGCAGTTGCCCGATCGCCAGCGCCACGCCCAGGCGCGGCGCGAGACTGCTGATCGATTGCCCCACAGCCACGGCGGTCACGCCGGCCAGAACAATCACCACCAGGGCGCTCGGCCACCCTGACGCCGAAAAGGAGACGCCAAAGGCCAAAGCCGAGAATCCAATCACCAATGCGCTCTGCGCCAGACACAAGGCCAGGTTCACTGCCACAAACGCGGCAAAGAGAACAAGCGTTGGGACCGGCGTGGCCTGCAAGCGGCGCAAAGCGCCCTGCTCGCGCAGGCCGCTCATAAACGCGGCGCTGCCAATCAACCCGAATGAAAGGATGTTCAAAGCGACGACGCCGGGCGCCACCCACGTCATGTAGTCGTAGCCGCGCACATTCATGCTGCTGAACGCCACGCGATAAATCAGCAGCAAAAAGATCGGGAAAGCGAGATTCCAAAACAACACCTGCCCATCTCGCAGATAGGAAAGGAAGAGCGATTGCGTCAGAATCAGGAATCTTTTCATGCCATGCCTCCAAATGACTGAGGGTAATCAGCAACAGACGATTGAGCCTTCAGGCTTGAGAAGCCCGCGTTTGCAAGGGACTGCCGGTCAGCTTCAGGTATACGTCCTCCAGGTTGGGCTGACGCACGCTGAAATCGGCCATCCTGCGGCCGGCAGCGGCTGCCAGCGCAGACAACGCCTGAAGCGTGCGATCCGGGTGAGGGGTTTCGATCTCCAGGTATTCGCCGGCGTAGCGGGCTGCGCAAACGCCTTCCAGCCGCTGCGCCTGCTCCAGGGACACGTCCAGCTTCACCCTGAGCATGGGGTTGAGACCAGAAGCCGCAATCAGCCGGGCGGGCGTGTCACACGCCAGGACGCGCCCATGGTCCAGAATGGCCACGCGGCCGCAGATCGTTTCGGCCTCCTCCATGCTGTGGGTGGTGATGAGCACCGTGCGCCCCCGTTCGCGGAATGCGCGAATGATGGCCCAAATCGCGCGCCGGGCAGCCGGGTCGAGCGCTTCTGTCGGCTCATCCAACAGGGCGATGCCCGGATCATTCGCCAGGGCCAGGGCCAGCGCCAGGCGTTGCTGTTGCCCGCCGCTCATCTGGCGCGCCAGCTTGTGGGCCTGTTCAGCCAGTTGAACCTGCTCCAGCAGTTGAGCGATCTGCCGCTGATCGAGATACACCTCATACAGCGCCGCATAGGCGCGCACCAGTTCGACGGCGGTGAGGTTGCTGATGAGCGCAGAACGCTGAAGCTGGATGCCGAGCTTGCGGCGCACCTGGCGGGGATGCCGACTGACATCCAGGCCATCCACCCGGATTGTTCCTTCGGAGACAGGATGCAAGCCTTCGACACAGGACAATAAGGTCGTCTTGCCGGCGCCATTTGGCCCCAGCAGGCCAAAGATCTCGCCGGGTTCAATCGCCAGATCGACCTGCTTCAGAGCCTGAATGCGTCCGCTGCGCGCATGGTAATGCGCCGACACCTGAGTCAGTTGAATAATCGGTTGATTCATAGGATTCACCTCACAAATCTGAGGTTGAGTTTGTCTGGCGCAAAGGTACGCCAACCGACGCGCTGCGCCAAGCGTCGAGGGACACAAAGGCCGTGTGCAAAAAGAGAGGTTGCGCGGATATGACAAAAGTCATATCGGCATACAATTCACCCTGGCGCGCGCTGCGCGTCATAAGCCTGTTTATGGACAGCCATTGACCATTTGCCATGACCAAACGCAACCTGCCGCGCGAAGCAGTAATCTCACCGCGCCAGCGTCTGTTGATGGACCCCGGCTGGCGTTTCCATCTCGGCGACATTGCATCGACCGACAGCCTGTCCGACGACCCGCACATGCAAACGTATCTGTCGGTGAAGACCGGCTTCGCCGCCGGCGCAGCCAGCCCCGCCTTCGACGACAGCGCCTGGCGCAGCGTCGATCTGCCGCATGACTTTGTGGTCGAGGGAACGTTCGACCCCGCCCACAACATGGATCACGGCTATCTGCCCCACGATGTGGCGTGGTATCGAAAAGCCTTTCACATGCCGGCGGAGGATCCGGGCAAGCGCATCTACCTGGAGTTCGACGGCGTGTTTCGCAACAGCACGGTGTGGGTGAACGGGCATCTGCTTGGCACACAGCCCAGCGGCTACATCGGCTTTCGCTATGATGTGACCGATGTGATCGACTATGGCCGCGTCAACACGGTGGCCGTGCGCGTAGACGCGCGCGAGTTCGAAGGCTGGTGGTACGAGGGCGGCGGCATCTATCGCCATGTGTGGCTGCTCAAAGTAGACCCGCTGCACGTGGCGCCGTGGGGCGTGTTCGTGGAGTGCCGGCCCGTCAGCGAGGCGCTGGACGCCTGGGACGCGGTCATTCACACCGAGGTGACCAACGCCGCCGACGCGGATGCGCGCTGCCGGATCGAATCGCTCATCGTGGATGAGGAAGGCAACGCCATTGCCCGCGCCCAATCCTCCAAAACGCTGCCGGCCAACACCACCCTCGAAGTGACGCAAAAGGTCAGCGTCGTCAACCCCAGATTGTGGTCAGTGGACGCGCCGCATTTGCATCGCGTCATCACCACCGTGCGCAGCGGCAAAATCATCACTGATCGCGTGGAGACCACATTCGGCTTTCGCAGCATTCGCTTCGACGCCGAGGCGGGGTTCTTTCTGAATGGGCAACCGCTCAAGATCAAAGGCACGTGCAACCACCAGGATCACGCCGGCGTGGGCGTGGCGCTGCCCGATCGCCTGCACGAATATCGCATCGAGCGGCTGAAAGAGATGGGCAGCAACGCTTACCGTTGCGCGCACAACCCGCCGGCGCCGGAATTGCTCGACGCCTGCGACCGGCTGGGCATGTTGGTGATGGACGAGACGCGCCACATGGACAGCTCGCCCCAGGGTCTGTTTGAACTCGAGTCGATGATCCGGCGCGATCGCAATCACCCCAGCGTGATCCTGTGGAGCCTGGGCAACGAGGAACCGATCCAGGCCAGTGAGATCGGAGGGCGCATCGTGACGACGATGAAGCGGCTGGCGCGCAAGCTGGACCCGACCCGCCCGGTGACAGTCGCCATGAACGGCGCGTGGGGCGGGCCGGTCACCCAGGCGGTGGACGTGCAGGGTTGCAATTACAACCTGAGCCTGTACGACAGCTTCCGCGAGGAGAATCCACACAAGCCGGCGCTGGCTTCGGAGCACGCGAGCACCGTGTCCACACGCGGCATCTACATCAACGACGCCAATCGCGGCTATGTCAGCGCCTACGATCTGAACCATCCCGAATGGGCGCACCGCTCGGAGGACGCCTGGAAGTCGGTGGCCGAGCGACCCTGGATGGCCGGCACATTTGTGTGGACCGGCTTCGACTATCGCGGGGAGCCGACGCCCTATCGCTGGCCATGCATCAACTCGCACTTCGGCATCCTTGACACGTGCGGCTTTGCCAAAGACAACTTTTACTACTACCAGGCCTGGTGGAGCGACCGCGTGGTGTTGCACCTGTTGCCGCATTGGAACTGGGCCGGGCGCGAGGGCGAGCCGATCGCCGTATGGTGCCACAGCAATTGCGACCTCGTGGAGTTGATCGTCAATGGCGTGAGTTACGGCGTGACGCCCATGCCGCGCAACGGCCATCTGGAATGGAACGT
>DAOTYS010000480.1:0-3374 GCA_034434575.1 Thermoflexales bacterium | reverse complement strand
AGCACGATCTATGACCTGCGCAGCTATCTTGAAGCGCTTGAGCGGAACAACCAGTTGGCGCGCGTCGAGCAGCCGGCCAATCTCTATCACGAAGTCGCCAACGTCGGCGCCACCGTGGAGCGAACCGGCGGGCCGGCCCCGCTCTTCGAGCATGTGTACTACGACGACGGGCAAACCGAAACCGGCCTGCGCTCCTATCCCGGCTGGCGGCTGTTCAGCAGCGCGATCGGCAATCAAACGCGCGTGGCGCTGGCGCTGGGCTGCGACGCTTCGCAAGTCACAAGCGCCATGGCCCGCGCGCTGGAGCCGGCCAACGCCATTCCACCCGCTTTCACCGAGCGCGCCGAGTGGAAACGCCACGTCATAACCCGCGTGGAAGACATCGACGTGCGCGCGCTGCCCATTCCCAAACATGCCGCCGGCGACGGCGGGCGCTTTATCACCGGCGGCGTCATCGTCAGCAAGCATCCCGAAACCGGCGTGGGCAACCTCGGCTATAACCGCATGGAGATTCTGGGGCCGCGCACGCTGGGCATGAACATCAACCAGTGGCGCGATGTGCAGCGCGCTCACGCTGCCGCCGAGGCCAGGGGGCGACCGCTCGGCGTCGCCGTTGCCATCGGTCTCGACCCGGCGCTGATGATCGCCGCCGGCTGCAAGTACGAGGGCGACGAGAACAACATCGCCGGCGCCATTCGCGGCCGGCCGGTCGAGGTCACGCGCGGCGTCACCGTGGACGTGGACACAATTCCCGCCCATGCCGAACTGGTGCTGGAAGGCCATGTGCTGCCCGGCGCGCGGCGCGAGGAAGGGCCGCTGGCCGAGTTTCACGGCTACTATGGCGAGCCGTGGAACTCGCCGGTGTTCGAGGTGACCGCCGTCTGCCACCGCGACGCCCCCATCTATCAGACCATCGTACCCGGCTGGAACGAACACATTTACATCGGCAATGTGTTGCCGCGCGAACCGTTGCTGATGCGCTTTGTGTCGCACGCCAGCAAGAATGTGCAAGCGGTGCACATCCCCCCCTACACCAACGGCTTTCTGGTGATCGTGCAACTGGCAAAGAAAGCCAACATGGGCGAGCCGCGCAACGCAGCCCTGGCCGCCTTCGCCGCGCACCCCAACTTCCGCATCTGCGTGGTGGTGGAGTCCGACGTGAACATCTACGATCCGTCGGACGTGATGTGGGCGCTGACCACCCGCGTGGATTGGGGGCAGGATGTGTTCACAGTTCCGGGCGCGCAGGGGCATGAGATGGACCCGGCCAACGACAGCAAGGGCATTGGCACGAAGATCGGCATCGACGCCACGTTCGACAAAGGGCGCCGGCCCTACGGCCAGCGCGTCAGCTACCCGATGGTTGATCTGGCGCGCTATTTTGCCGGCCTCCCCGGCGCGGCACCTCATGATGGGCGCGACAGCGCGCCTGATAGCTCTCGCTCGCGCCCACCAGAATGACGGGGTCTTCGTACGCAGCCGGCTGGCCGTCGATCAACCGCTGCGTGCGTGTGGCCGGCGCCCCGCACACCATGCAGATGGCGTGCAGCTTCTCCACTTCCTCGGCCTGAGCCATCAGGATCGGCATCGGGCCGAATGGCTCGCCGCGGAAATCCATGTCCAGCCCGGCCACAATCACGCGCTTGCCTGCTTCCGCAAGCTGATCGCACACTTCCACCACATCCCAGTCGAAGAACTGCACTTCGTCGATCGCCACGACATCCGTCGCCGGGTCAACCAGTTGCAGAATCTCCTTCGCCCGCGACACCGGCAGGGCGCCCATCTGCGCCCCGCTGTGCGAACTCACGCGGTCCTGGCCATAGCGCAGGTCCAGCGCCGGCTTGAAAACCTGCACTTTCTGCCGGGCAATCTCAGCGCGGCGGATGCGGCGAATCAGCTCTTCGGACTTGCCGCTGAACATGCTGCCGCAAATGACTTCGATCCAGCCGCCATTGGGTTGTTGTTTCATCGATGCTCACCGTTCGCGGACGCCGCGCTGCAACGCGCGCCCTGATTTGCACGCGGCATTATAACGAGCGGGCCGGCAATCAGCGAATGCGGGACGTGTTCACAGCCGGGGGCAAGACGCGCATTTGGCTGCCAGAGCCGCCGCCGAGATTGCTGAGACAAATGCTGAAACAGGCTCTGCGGCCTCAGCGTCTCTGCGGTGAGTTTCCCACACAGGGGAATGCAGTGGCCCCAAACTGTGAACGCACCCGCGAACGCGCTGCTCACCGCCACCGGCTATTCGTATTTAGCCGGCCAAGTCGCGCTATAATTAAAATGATTATTGTGAGCATTATTTTGTCCGGTTTCTAGCCGAAGACAAATAAAATCCGATCGGATTTGGAGGCGAGCATGAGCACACAAGACTACGCGCACCCTGAAGCCCTGGTCAGCACCGAGTGGCTGGCAGCGCACTTGAACGACCCTGGCATCCGCATCGTCGAGTCGAACGAGGACCCGCTGCTGTATAGCGCCGGCCACATCCCCGGCGCTGTCAACATCGACTGGACCGCCGATCTGAACGATCAGATCGTGCGCGACTACATCAACTCAGACAGCTTTGCCCGCTTGATGTCGGAGAAGGGCATTAGCAACGACACCACAGTGATCTTCTACGGCGACAAGAACAACTGGTGGGCGTGCTACGCCTTCTGGGTCTTCCAGTTGTTCGGCCACACCAACGCCAAAATCTTGAATGGCGGTCGCAAGAAATGGATGGATGAAGGGCGACCAATGACGCGCGACGTGCCGACTTACCCCAAAACAACCTATCAGGCGCCGCTGCGCGACGATAGCCGCTATCGCGCCTTCCGCGATCAGGTGCTGGCGCATGTGCGCGCGAACGGCACACTGGTCGATGTGCGCAGCCCGCAGGAATACACCGGCGAGCGCCTGCACATGCCAGACTACCCCAACGAAGGCGCGCTGCGCGGCGGCCACATCCCCGGCGCGAAGAGCATCCCGTGGGCGCAGGCTGTTCGCGAAGATGGAACGTTCAAGTCCTACGACGAGTTGATGGCGTTGTACACTTCCAAAGGCGTCACGCCGGACAAGGACATCATTGCTTACTGCCGGATCGGTGAACGCAGCTCGCACACCTGGTTCGTGCTGAAGTACCTGCTCGGTTTCGAGCGCGTGCGCAACTACGACGGCAGTTGGACCGAGTGGGGCAACAGTGTCGGCGTGCCGATTGAGAAGTGAGTCGTCAGTTGTCAGTAGTCAGATGGACAATGGAGTTGCCCATGAACCGATGGTTCACCACAGCGAATGAAAATAGGGTGTGTCGCCGATGACGGTCAACGAATGATGTCGGATGATTGCCTGGTACCGCGAGTCCGCAAAGGAGTTTGACACGGGTGCGCGCAGGT
>DAOTYS010000479.1:0-5361 GCA_034434575.1 Thermoflexales bacterium | reverse complement strand
GGCGGGCGGATTGTGGTCGCCATGTTTCACCCCGCCGCCGCGCTGCATCAGCAATCCTTGCGCGCCACGGTCGAAGAAGACTTCCGCAAACTCAAACAGATCGTAGCCGAGGCGCAGCGCAAGCCGGAAGACAAACCCGCTGACAAACCGCCGGCCTCCGATCAGGCCGAACAGCTCAGCTTGTTCTGATAGTCGTCAGGAGTCAGGAATCAGAAGTCAGGAGACAGCAGTGCTTGTGCTCTGACTTCTGCATTCTGTCTTCTGTCTTCTGTATTCTGACTTCTGCATTCTGACCTTTGTATTCTGACTCCTGATGTCCTACCGCAACCTGCGCGAATTTGTGGGGGCGCTGGAACAGCGCGGCGAGCTGGCGCGCATCCGGGCGGCCGTGGACCCCGAACTGGAGATCACCGAAATCACCGACCGGGTGAGCAAGGGGCCAGAGCGGGACAACAAAGCCCTGTTGTTCGAGAACGTCAAAGGTTCGTCATTGCCGGTGCTCATCAACGCCTTCGGCAATGCGCGACGCATGGCAATGGCGCTCAACGTTGCGACGCTCGACGAATTGAGCGCCAACCTGGCCGCTGTTATTGACCTCAAGCTGCCAAAGGGGCTGGGCGCTGCGCTCAATCGCGCCGGCGACATGCTGGGCGTGCTGGCCGCCATCGGGCTGAAACCGAAGATCGTCAGGCGCGCCCCCTGTCAGGACATCGTGGTCACCGAGGGCGCGCAACTTGACCGCGCGCTGGCCGAATTGCCGATCCTGAAATGCTGGCCGCTCGACGGGGGGCGCTACATCACGCTGCCGCAGGTCATTACGCGCGACCCGGCCACCGGCGCGCGCAACGTGGGCATGTATCGCCTGCAAGTGCGCGACGCCCGCTCGCTGATGATGCACTGGCAGCGCCACAAGGGCGGAGCCGAACATCAGCGCGTGGCGCAGGAAACCCGCCAGCCGACCATCCCCTGCGCCATCGCCCTGGGCGGAGACCCGGCTTCGATGTGGTGCGCCTCAGCCCCGTTGCCGCCAAACATCGACGAGTATCTGCTGGCCGGCTATTTGCGCGGCAAGCCGGTGTCCTTCACGCCGTGTGTCACCCAGCCAATCGAAGCGCCGGCTGAGGCCGACATCGTGATCGAGGGCTACGTGGACCCGAACGAGCAGGATGTCGAAGGGCCGTTCGGCGATCACACCGGCTTCTACACGCCGGCAGACGCTTTCCCGGTCTTCCACATCACCGCCGTCACCCGGCGCAGCGACGCCATCTACCCGGCCACTGTGGTCGGCAAACCGCCGATGGAAGATTACTGGATGGGCAAGGCCACCGAGCGGCTGTTTTTGCCGTTGCTGCGCTTGTTCCTGGGCGAAGTAGTGGATTACAACATGCCGGCGGAGGGCGTCTTTCACAACCTGGTCATCGTGTCGATTCGCAAGCGCTTCCCCGGCCACCCGCAGAAAGTGATGTTTGGCATCTGGGGTCTGGGCCTGATGATGTTGACCAAAGCGATCATCGTGGTCGATCGCGACGTCAACGTGCATGACTTGCGCGAAGTAGCCTGGCGTGTGCTGGGAAATGTGGACTGGAAGCGCGATGTCACGATTGTCGAGGGCGCCGTGGATCAACTCGATCATTCATCCATGCGCGATTCATTTGGCGGCAAGATCGGCATCGACGCCACGGCCAAAGGCCCGGCCGACGGCCACCCGCGCGGCTGGCCGACGGAGATAACGATGGCCCCGGAGATTGTCGAACTGGTGAGCCGGCGCTGGCGCGAGTACGGGCTGTAACACCACCGGACGGAGATATGATGAAACGCGAATCGACACAACTGGCGCTGGCAGTGGCCGGCGCGCTGACTTTGACCGTATTGTTTGGATTGGCCGGTGCCTTTGCGCCCAACCTGATCGAGGGCGTGCGCAGCCCCGGCGTCGCCCCTTCGCCAACGCCGGGTGGCCTGCGAGTCAACCACGACGCGCCGGCCCGCGATTTCACGCTCACAGACCAGAATGGCCGGCCACTTTCGCTGAGCGACCTGCGCGGCAAGCCGGCGCTGATCTTCTTCGGCTACACGCGCTGCCCCGACATCTGTCCCCTGGCGCTGGGCGAATTTAAGGTTGTTAAAAGGCTGTTGGGCGCACAAGCCGGCCAGGTCGCCTTCGTCATGATCAGCGTGGATGGGTCGCGCGACACGCCCAGGGTGATGAAACGCTATGTCGAGGCGTTCGACCCGGCCTTCATCGGCCTGACCGGCGACGAACTGGAGGTGCAGCGCATCGGGCTGGACTATGGCGTCCGCTTTGTGAAGCGCAAAGCCGACAACACCGCCGCCACTTATCTGGTCGATCACACCAGTCACACCTATCTGATCGACCCGCAAGGCTACTGGCGCGTGACCTACCCATTTCAAACGCCGCCGGAAATCATCGCCGCCGACATCGCGCGCATGTTAAGCCAATCAACGCCGGCTCCCTGAACCCATCCCTCCTCATTCTCAATTCGTAATGCTCAGTCGCGATGAAGCAACTCGCGGCCTTCCTCGATCTGATCAAGTTCGAGCACACCATTTTTGCGCTGCCGTTCGCCTACCTGGGCATGGCGCTTGCCGCAGATGGTTTGCCGCCCTTTGAGCAGTTCTTCTGGATCACGGTTGCCATGGCCGCCGCGCGCACGTTCGGCATGAGCGTCAACAGGCTGGCCGACCGCCACATCGACGCGCGCAACCCGCGCACCGCCAATCGCCCCATCCAGGCCGGCCGCATCCGCCCGCGCACAGTGGTCATTGGACTGATCGTGTCGCTGCTGGCTCTGACGCTGGCAGCCTGGCAGCTACATCCCCTGACGCTGGCGCTGTTGCCGGGCGCGCTGCTCTTTCTGGCCGGCTACGCCTACACCAAACGCTTCACCTGGCTGTCGCACTTCGCGCTCGGCTTCACCGACGGACTGGCGCCGATGGGCGCGTGGGCAGCTATTCGCGGTTCGCTGTTCACCGCCCAGGACCTGCCGGCCTGGCTGCTGCTAGCCGCAGTCACCGTCTGGATCGGCGGGTTCGATCTGATCTATGCCTGCCAGGACACCGAGTTCGACCGGGCCGAACAACTGCACAGCATTCCGGCCCGCTTCGGCAACGCCGTCGCGCTGCGCCTGGCAAAAGTGTGCCATGCGCTGACTGTCGCGCTGCTGGCGGCAGTGGGCGCATGGATGGGGTTGGGCGCGCTGTACTGGCTGGCGCTGATCGTGGCAGCCGGCCTGCTCATCTACGAGCATTCGCTGGTAAAGCCAGACGATCTATCCAATGTCAATCTGGCTTTTTTCAACGTCAACGGCTACATCAGCGTGACGCTGTTCACCGGCGCGCTGGCCGGGTTGTATATTCGATAGCGACGCAAATCGTGGCGCGGTTCAAGGAGGATGTGATGCGCAGACATGCGATTGGATTACTCGCGGCGGGCGCGCTGGTTGTCGGGGCTATGACAGCAGGATGCCGGCCGGTGGCGCCGGCGGAAGACGCCACGTTAAAGCTGGGGCTGCTGCCCATCCTGGAGACCCTGCCCATGCACGTAGCCGAGGCGCAGGGCTACTTCAAAGAGGCCGGCGTGCAGGTCGAGTTCGTGCCCGTCGCTTCGGCCGCCGAGCGCGATCAGTTGATGCAGGCCGGCCAGATCGACGGCATGATCAACGACCTGGTCTCGACCGTTCTGTACAACAAGGATGCGCAGAAAATCGCTGTCATCCGCTTCGCGCGCACGGCCACGCCCGACATCGCCCAGTACGCCATTCTGGCCGGCAAGGACAGCGGCATCCAGACCGTTCAGGATTTGAAAGGCGTCGAGATCGGCATCTCCGACGGCACGGTCATCGCCTACGTGACCGATCGCCTGTTGCAGTTGGAGGGGCTGGCGCCGGAAGACATTCGCACCACCAGCGTCGTGCGCATCGCCGACCGCCTGCAACTGCTCGGTCAGGGTCAGCTCAAAGCAGCCACACTGCCCGACCCTTTCTACACGCTGGCGATTCAGGATGGGGCAAGGGTGATCGTGGATGACCGCGCGCATACCGAGATCGGCAACAGCGTGTTGTCGTTCAGCGTGGCGGCGTTGAAGGACAAGCCGCAGACCGTGCGCAAGTTCCTCGGCGCGCTCGACAAAGCCATCGCCGACGTGAACGCCGACCCGGCCAGATGGAACGATCTGATGGTGGAGAAGAAGCTCATCCCTGCGCCACTGGCCGGCAAGTACACCCTGCCTCAACTGCCCGCCGGCACCGCGCCTACCGAGGCGCAGTTCAAGGATGTGCAAGACTGGATGATCGGCAAGGGGCTGATTCAGTCCCCCGTGCCCTACGACAAACTCGTGGCCCTCAACCTGAAGTAACCCCACCCCAATACGCAACACGCATCCCATGATCGAACTGCGCGACGTCACGTTCGCCTATGCGCCCGGCCAGCCGGTGTTCGAGCGGTTCAACTGGTCGGTGTCGCGCAGCGAGACGTGGGCCGTGGTCGGGGCATCCGGCGGCGGCAAATCCACGCTGCTGATGTTGCTGTCGGGCCTGCGCGCGCCGACAGCCGGCCAGGTGCGCATCGACGGCCAGATCATCGATCGCCCGCGCCCCCGCACCGGCCTGGTGCTGCAAGACTACGGACTGTTGCCGTGGGCGACCATCGAGCAGAACGTGGCGCTGGGGCTGAAGCTGCGCAACTACTACGGGCCGGATGGCCGCCACGCGCCGGCCGATCACGCCACCGGCCCGACGGCGGAGCGGGTTGACTTCTGGCTCAAGCGGCTGGGCATCGACGGCGTGCGGCATCGCTTTCCGGCGCAGGTGTCAGGCGGCCAGCGCCAGCGCGCGGCGATCGGTCGCACCCTGGCGCTGGAGCCGGACCTGCTGCTGATGGACGAGCCGTTTGCCGCCCTCGACGCGCCGACGCGCGAGGATCTGCAAAACTTAACACTGGCGTTGCAGCGCGAGGGTGGATCGAATCCACAGGGCCTGACGCTGATCATGGTGACGCACAACATCGAGGACGCCGTCTTTCTGGGCCGGCGCATTCTGGTGCTGGGGCAACCGCCGCACACGCAGCCGGTGGTGGTCGATAATCCACGCGCTGGAAGCCAGACGTATCGGGCGCAGCCGGAGTTCTACGAGAAATGCGCCGAGACGCGGCGCGCGTTGCTGGCCAGGCAACCGTCCGTGGCTGCCAGTTAAGCGCGGCGCTTCCTCTGTCAGAGCTTGTTTGCGAAATAGTCGCTGGTAGCTTTTGCCAGCGACTATGAGCGCCATACACCGGCTGAAGACTGGATTGAGTCCATCATGTTTGAGCCATTTGCTGCTTACTCCAGGTGCAATCGGCGCAATACGG
>DAOTYS010000478.1:0-11032 GCA_034434575.1 Thermoflexales bacterium | reverse complement strand
GCCACCACTGCTGGCAACACCATCTCGCGCTGGGCGCCGGCTGTTGAAATGTCCACGCAGCGCGCGTAATCCGGTCGGGCCTTGCCTTCCAGAATGCCCGGGATCTCGCGGAATTGCCGGCGCACTTCGTGCACCATGGCCCCGGCTGCGCGTCCGACAGCAGACATGGTCATCGCCGAGAAGTAGAACACAGCCATCGCGCCGATGAACAGGCCGATCATCACCGATGGATTGAGCGGCGTGATGTCATAGTAAGCGGTGAAAGCGCGCACGGCTGCTGTCTCGATGGGAATGCTTGCGCCGCCCACCACCAGATGATCCATCTTGAGCAGGTGTTGCATCTCATAGCGCACCTGCTCCAAATAGGCTGCCAGCAGGGCGATGGCGGTGAGGGCGGCGCTGCCGATGGCGAACCCCTTGCCGGTTGCGGCGGTGGTGTTGCCTACGGCGTCCAGTTCGTCGGTGCGTTGGCGCACTTCGGGGGGCAGGCCGGCCATTTCTGCGTTGCCGCCGGCGTTGTCTGCAATTGGCCCATAGGCATCGGTGGCCAGCGTGATGCCCAACGTCGAGAGCATCCCCACCGACGCCAGCCCGATGCCATACAACCCCATCAGTGAGTTGGAGGCCCCCCCGGCCAGGAAGAAGCTGCCCGCGATGCCGGCAGCAATGGCGACAACCGGGATGATGGTGGATTGCATGCCGGTGGCCAGACCCTGGATGATGACGGTGGCCGGCCCGCTTTGGCCATACGAGGCGATGCTTTGGGTTGGCTCATATTCGTGCGAGGTGTGATACTCGGTGGCGCGCCCGATGATGATGCCGGCGGCCAGACCGATGATAATGGCGGCCCACATGGCGAGGGGGCGCTCGATTTGCATCACAACCGTCAGCGGCAGCGCCAGCGCCGCGATGCCGATCGCCGCGAGGTTGATGCCCCGGTCGAGCGCGCGCATGATTTGCTGCATGGTGGCGTTTTCCTGAGTGCGCACCACGGCGATGCCGGCAATGGACAATAGCACGCCGACCGCCGCCAACACCATCGGCATCGCGAGATAGTTGAGCTGCATTCCGGCAGATCCATCCTGAGTTGCCACAGCCGCGACGCCCAGCGAGGCGGTGGCCAGCATGGCGCCCAGATACGATTCATACAGGTCGGCGCCCATGCCGGCGACATCGCCGACATTGTCGCCGACATTGTCGGCAATCGTGGCCGGATTGCGCGGGTCGTCTTCTGGAATGCCGGCTTCCACCTTGCCCACCAGGTCGGCGCCGACATCGGCCGCCTTGGTGTAGATGCCGCCGCCCACGCGCGCGAACAACGCCATGGCGCTGGCGCCGAACACGCTGCCCACCATGATGACGCTGATTTGCGTCAATGGGTTGCCGCGCTCGGCGAACAGCGGCCCGAAGGCAAAGTACAGGATGCCAAATAGCAGGCTGGCGTTCAGCAGCGCGAATCCCACCACAGACAGGCCCATCACCGCGCCGCCGCGAAACGCCACGCGCAGCGCGTCGTTCAGGCTCTTGCGGGCGGCATTGGCCGTGCGCGCGCTGGCGTTGGTGGCCGCCCGCATCCCGATATAGCCGGTGGTGGCTGAGAACACGCCCCCCAGCACGAAGGCAAACGGCGTGACCGGGCTGACCAGGTCCAGCAGCGCCATCGCGCCAAACACCGCAAACAACGCGGCGAACACGACGCCGACGACGCGGTACTGCCGGCGCAAGTACGCCATGGCGCCGTCGCGCACCGCTTTGGCGATTTCCTTCATTTGCGGCAGGCCTTCGTCAAAGCGCAGCACGGACCGGTAGAAAATGAGCGCGGCGATCAGGGCAACCGCCCCGCTGACAGGCGTGATCCACCATAAAACGGGCAATGCCCCCGGCACGAAAGATGTTTCTGGCATGTGTCGAAGTTCCTCTCCCTGTGCAGAAATGTGTGTTTGGCGCGGCGTCACCCCAGACTGTGCGCCCCATCGATCAGGCGCCGCGCGCCGCGCTCGTGCGGCCTTGTCTGGCCATCTGGCCCGCAAAATTGTAGTGATGAAGATAAGGCTTCGATGAGAGAGACGCGCCGGCTCAAGGCGCAATGGCCAGCTTGAGCGTGACCTGCGGGGACAACATTTCGCCGTTCAGACCAGGCTGCGCGGTCACTGTGTACTGTCCCGGCTGGAGCCGGCTGGAGATTGGGGGCTGATGGAGGAAAACCTCTTGCGCGCCCGCACTATAATCGCTTGTGAGTGGACACAGATAAACACAAACAAGACGCCAGTCTGGTTGCCTGGAAGGATGCCCATGTGTCCGTTGCGCTGTTTGTTGTTCTGGCCCTCATTTACCTGCTGACGTTCAGCGGAGAATTCAGCTCAATAGATGAACTGGCGATGTACGCCGGCGCCGAGAGCCTGGCGCAGGCAGGGCAGTTTGTCACCCCGCAGCTTACGTTTGCGCCCTTCCACAATCCGGTTGGCGTGATCGAGCCGGGCCAGTCGTTGGCTGCTGCGCCGCTGTATGCGCTGGCGCAGCAGTTTATCGGCGTCAACAATATCCACGCGGTTCTGTTGTTGAATGTGTTCGTCACGGCGCTCACTGCGGTGACGATTTTCAACCTGCTCCGGCGCGCGCAATACACCGCCACAGTGGCTTGCGCTGTCGCGTTGTGCTTTGGGCTGGCGACAACTGCCTGGCCCTATGCCCGTTACTTCCTGCGCGAACCGCTCACCGGGTTGCTGATTGCAGTTGCCGCGTGGCGCCTGGTGGTTTGGAGGCAGTCTGGTCGGCTCTGGCCTCTGGCCGGCTGCTGTGTGACGATTGCCTGCGCCACGGCGGTCAAAGTCAGCGCAGCCATTGTCGCGCCGGTTTTTGTGGTTGTCATGGCTTTCAGCGCGTCCTCTCGCCGCGCGCGGCTGTGGATATTGCCCGGCGCAGCGGGAGTGCTGCTGGCGGGCGCGGGGCTGTTCCTGTGGCGCTATGGCGGTCAGTTGCCCCTCGCCGGTTACACGGTCGGGTATTCGCTGTCTGACTTTGTTGCGCGCAGCTATGGGCAGCTCTTCAGCCCTGCCAAAGGGATTGCGTTCTTTTCTCCGGTGTTGCTGATTGCATTGCCGGGCTGGCTTGATCTGTGGCGGCGTCAGCGGGCGCTTGTTCTGCTAAGCCTCGGCGCGCTGTTGGCCACGTTGTATGCGTATGGCAACAATCCCGTCTGGTATGGCGGATGGACGTGGGGGCCGCGCTTCATCATTCCACTGCTTCCGTTGCTTGTCCTTCCGCTGGCCGGCGTTCTGTCCAGCCGGCTGGCGGTTGTGCGCGCTCTGGCGCTGGCCGGCGCAGGTTTTAGCGCGCTGATGCAACTGGCTGCGGCCACGTCCGCATGGGAACCTGCCGCCAGCCAGATGGATGTGGCCCATGACCCCGGTCTTGCGTGGCATGATTTGCGGCTGTGGACCCGCTCGCCGGCGTTGTTTCAACTGACCCACTGGCGCCCGGAATGGCTGAACCTGTTGTGGTGGCATCCGATGAGCGATGGCCGTGTCTATGTTGATCTGCTGCTCGCCGCCCTGTTAGCCCTGATGCTGGCCGGCGCGCTGGTTGGGTTGGTGTGGTCGTTGAACAGCCGGCGCCTGGAGCGACGGACCTTCGCGATTGCAGCGGGCGCAGGCGCGGTCCTGGTCATTGCCGGGTGCGGGCTGCTGTTGGCGCGGGGATACGACGCCACCCGCGATTACCCCGGCCTGACTCTTGCCGAAGCCCGCCAGATTGCCGCGCTGGTGTCTGCGCCGTCCGACTCTTCCTACACGCTTGCGACTGTCTCCAACGAGTTTCACATGTACTACTGGCTGGGGTTGCTGAAAGGTCGCTTCATGCACTACTGGTATTCCCCCGCCGCAGTCGATGGTTTTGAGCCGGTTCTGAGTTCCCCTGTGCCGGCGGATCGCCTGCGCCTTGTCGTCGATCGTGTTCATTTATTGCCAGAGCACTCTGGATACCACTTGCAGTTTTGGCTGAATCGTCAGGCCTATCCGATGGGCGGCGAGTGGGTGGGCGGGTTTGAAGTGTTTCAGTATATGTTGCCGGCCGACGTGTTGCCTGCCCGCGCGGTCAGCCATACCTGGAGCAACAACATCGCGCTGGTCTCTTTTGCTCAGCAGGCCGGACAGGCGTATGCGGGCCAGGCCTTGCGCCTGGAGTTCGAGTTCGAGCGCGTCGGGCCGATTTCCGAGAACTACTCCTGGTTTGTCCATCTGGCGGGCGCCGACGGCCGGGTGATTGTGGCCCGCGACGGGCCGCCGCAGTTTGGCGCCGCCTCGACGACGCTGTGGAAAGCAAACGAGCGCGTGCCTGATCGGTGCGCGTTCGTGATTCCGCCAGACACTCCGCCGGGCGTGTACATCATCCGCGCCGGCTTTGTCAGCCCCACGGCTGGCCGGATACCGTTGCTCAATCCGGCAGATGGCGCGCCGGCTGACTACGTTGTGTTGGAAGCATTGCAGGTGTTGCCCGCGCCATGAGGGGCTGACTGAGACAGATTGCCTGACGCCGGCCGGCGCCAGGCTCCTTTACCGATCAGCGCACGGTGACGGTGACGCCCGGCAAGGCAATCTGCATGAGCGCCGCAATGGCCTGCGTGAGGTCGCGGGCCGTGAGGCCGGTTCCGCGCGCCAGCGTCAGGCTGGGCGAGGTGAGCGCCTCGCCGGCCAGTTCCTGGCCGCTCACGATGCACACCGGCGTGCGGCGCAGCGTCTCGTGCCGCTCCAGCTCGGCCAGCACCTCGTATCCATGCGCCCCGCCCAGCTTCAGATCGAGCAGAATGCCGTCGATAGGCGGCAGCGCCACTGTCGTTTCGTGCGTGGCGTGGTTGGCCTCGGCTGGTTGTGGCCGGGCCAATTCGCGCAGGTATTCGATGGCTTGCTCGCCGCTGCGCATCTCGACCGGGATCACAACGTCGTAGCCGCATCGGAATGTTTCCGGCGTCGAGCGCAACATCCGGCCCAGCAGGCGCAGGGCCTCTTCGTCATCCTCGACGATGAGAATGCGCGCCGGCCGGCGCTGGCGCGGGGCAGCGCGGTCAGGGCGGACTGTGTCCACAGGCTCAGCGCCGTTCTGTCCGGGGCCATCAGGCCCGCCCGCGCGCAACATCTCGCCAAGCGCCTCGTATAGCTGATCGCGCGCAATGGGTTTGATCAGGAAACGGCGTATCGGTTGTGGCGCGCCAGGGGTGTGGTCTGCGCCAGCCTCGTGTGGCGCGGCATCTGCGCCGGCCTGGGCGGGCAGACTCAACATGTCCGGCAGATGGCACACCATGACCGGTATGCGCTGCCATCGCGCGGCGCGCGGCGCCTGCGGCTGCCACTCCTCCGGCGCGCCAATCGGCTGATTGAGGATGACGACTTCAGGCAGCTCTTCGTCGCGCAGCGCCCATAGATCAGCCGTGGACGCCAGGCGCCGGATGTGTATGCCTTCCAGCCGGTGAGCCAGCAGCCGCGACAGGACAGGATTGCGCTCCACGACGATCACCGCGCCAAGTTCCTGGCGTCGCACGTCGCGCAGGGCGCCCTGCATCGGCGCGTCTGGCGGCGGGGGAACTACGGGCAGGGTGAATGCGAACGTGCTCCCTTTGCCCGGCGCGCTTTCGACCCACATCCGCCCGCCGTGCAGCTCGACGAATCGCTTGCTGATGGTCAGGCCCAGGCCGGTGCCGCCCTGGTGTTTGGCCGACCGGTCAATCTTGGTGAATGGCTCAAAGATGCGCTGCAAGTCTTCCGGCGGGATTCCCACGCCGGTGTCCGTCACGCTGATGACAACCTCCGATGGCGTGTCCGCTTCGCCTCCGGCCCTCTGATCTCCGCTCTCCAGCCTCTGACTCCTGTCTTCTGACTCCTGTCTTCTGACCCCTGACCCCTGCGCTCTGATCGTGATGCCGCCCGTGTCTGTGAAACGAATGGCGTTGTTCACCAGGTTGAGCAGCACCTGGCGTATGCGCGTCTTGTCGGCGTAGATCTCTGGCAGGTCAGGATCGACCTCGATTTCCAGCTTGAGGCCGCGCGATTCGATCAACTGGGCGAAGTCCTGCAGCGCCGCCTGGATGAAGCCGTCGATGCGCACCGGCTCGCGGGTGATGGTCATGTAGGCCACATCCATCTGGCTGAGATCGAGGATGTCGTTGACCAGTTTGAGCAGATGCTGCGCATTCTGGTGGATGACGTGGATGTCGGCCAGCAGGCCAGCCGGCAGCCGGCGCGTGTTGTACGTGCCCGGCGCGTTCATGATGATGTCGCTGAAGCCGATGATCAGGTTGAGCGGCGTGCGCAACTCGTGGCTGATGCTGGCGGCGAACTCCTGCTTGGAGCGCCGGGCGTCCTCGGCATACCTGACCATGATCTCCAGTTGTTCGTTGGCGCGCGCCAGGGCGAAGCTGGTCTGGCTGAGCGACTTGAGCGCGCCGGCCAACTCGGCGCTCTTGTCGCGCAACTGGTCGGTCTGCTGATGCGCCAGCGCATAGCCCTCGCTCATCCAGCGCAGGGTTTGAAAGAGCACGCGCGACACGATATGCGTCAACAGCGCCAGCAGGATGAGCGGCGTAATCATGCCGGGCAGGTCGTTCGGGCTGAATCGAGACTGGGGTTGCCAGGAGAGCCAGAGGAGCGCGGCGCTGGCGGCGGCTGTGGCGGCCCAGCCGGCCGCCGTGCCGAGGAGCAGCATGACCAGGACGCCGGCTGCGCCCAGCCAGACCAGCCCGATGGCGTCGGGGCGGACAATGATCTGAGCCAGCGCGACGCCCCACAAGCTCAACGCGCACAGCACAAGGGCCAGGCGCGGCCGTCCGCCCCAGCCGGCCCAGACGCAGGTCAGGCCGGCCACCAGCACGACGCCGAAGAGAATGGTGACGATCCAGTCCGGCCGTTGCGGCGAAAAGGCCAGCCCATAGCCCATGCCGCCCCAGCCCAGCGCAATGAGCGGAATGACCAGGCCGCGCAGAATATCCACCCGCAGATCCAGAATCTCGGCGTCGAATTTGGCCTGGGCTGCGGGGCTGCGTTGTGAGCGGACGAACGAAAACTCGCGCATCGCCAGCGCATTGTAACGCTGCGAGGTGTTGCGCCACGCCCCCTCATTCGGTCTCGCCCAGCTTGACGGCCTGGAAGATGCGCAGCCGGCGCAGCAGCGCAACCAGTCCGGCGACGGTCACTGCGAACAAGAGCGCCATCAGCCCGTAGACCAGATTGATCTGGGCCGGGTTGGTCACCACGACAAATGACACCGCGCGGGTGACGCTGGCGGCCGGTTCCTGCAGGTAGGGCAGATACATCTGGCTGGCCCACAGGCCGAGCGCGGAGCCGGCCCCGATGCCGGCGCCGAACAGCACTCCCAGTTCCCAGGCCAGACTGGATGACATCTGGGCGGCGCTCAGGCCGATTGCGCGCAATACGCCCAGTTCGATCATGCGCCGGCGGAACGAGAACGCGGCGTAGATGAACAGCCCCAGCACGGTCAGGGCGGCGGCGGCGATGAACCCGATCGACAACATGCCGAACAGGCCCTGGCGCTGGGGCCGGGCCTGCTCGCGCTCGATCAGCGCGCGGGCGTCCTGATAGTCCCAACTGCTGTTGTCGAGCTGGCGCAATTCGGGCAGCACTGTCTCGCGCGTGGCGTTGTCGGCGAGCTTCAGCCAGACATCGTAGGGCGCCTGCCCGCCGGCGGCCTCAAACACGTAATCCAGGTTGCCGATGAAGGCCGGGCCTTTCTTCTCGTCATTGGGGAACCAGGTCGGCCACAGCTTGAACGCGCCGACGACTTTGAAGGTCAGCCGCACGGTGGCATCGGGCAGAGAGAGGGTTGCGCGGATTGTGTCGCCGACTTGAAGCGCATTTTGGCGCATGATGGACTCTGGCGCCAGCACACCGTCGGGCGCGCTGGCGAGCGCATTGAGCAGGCCGCCCAACGGCTCGGCGGCGAAGTCTTTGCGCCAGAAGGCGATCCGGGCGTAGTCGCGCCAGTCGATGCCGATGAACTGCCCCGGCCTGGCGCCGCCTGACCCGAATTCTGGCGCCATTGGATACTGGCCGACCCGGGTGGCGGCCGCAACGCTGGGCGCTTTCAGATAGTCTGTGATCGGCAGAAACAACCAGCGCGGCCCGGCGTTTTGCTGGCCGGGGGCGCTGGCAGATGCGCCGTCCTGCGCAAGACCGGAACCTGTGCTGGAGCGGCCCAGTGTTTCGACCTCGACGAAGCCGATTTGCATCTGCCGGTTGTCGTGCCCCACGCCGATCATGCGGGCGTCGCTGCCCACGGTGTAGCGCATCTGCTGGTCGAGGCGCCGGTCGAGCGTGGCGGCCATCGTTGAGGTGAAGATGGCGAGCGCGAGTGTGAGGGATAACAACAGCACCGGCGTGGCGTATGCGCCGGGCGTGCGCGCCAGTTGTCGGAGCGCGAGCAGCATGGCTGCGCCGGGCAGTCGTGCGAGCAGGCCGGCCAGCGCGCGCAACATGACCGGCAGAAGCCGGATGAACAGCAGTGTCAGCGCGATCATGCTCAACGAGGACACGATGAACAGCGATGGATTGGTGAACGGATCGAGGGCGCCGGCCGGCGCGACGGTGGCGCCGCCGCTGATGTCGAGGTAGCCCTGGCGCTGCAGCAGCCAGGTCCAGTAGGCGGCTGGGATCAGCAAGAGCGCGTCGATGCCGGCGCGCTGCCACCAGGGCCGGCGCAGGGATCGCGCGCGCTCCAGCTTGTAGCTGAGGATGGTGTGGCGCGCGGCGCCGATGACTGGCAGGGCGCCGATGGCGACCAGAGCGCCGGCGGCGGCCAGCCCGAACGGCAGGCTTGCTGGGGTGAGTGTGACCGGCAGCCACTCTGCCCCGCTGAAATCCAGGAAGCTGCGCGTTTTGCCCATCACCTGCGCGACCAGCACTGCCAGTGGGGTAGCCAGAACGAAGCCGGCGGCTGCGATCAGCCCGGACTGGATGGATGCAACCCCCAGCACCTGCCAGGTTGATGCGCCACGGCTGCGCAAGACGGCCGCTTCGTTGCGGAGGCTATTAGCCCGCAGGCCGGCAGTGAGCAGGACGAAGGCGAAAGCCAGCAGGAACAGGGGCAGGCTGAAGGTGTAGAGCTGGCCGGTGAGGCGCAGGCTGTCGGCCCGGTAGCCCTGCAGGCGATTCAGCGGCGAGGCGCTGGTCTGCAGGTTCAGGTCATCCTGGCCGGCTCGCGCGATGACTGCGCTGATCCGGTCGATCAAGGCCGGCGCGTTCCACACGCGCACGCTGCTGCCGTCGAAGTTGGCGTACCACAGCACTTCGGCCAGTTCGCGCTCGAAGGTGGGCGCAATCTGTTGGATAAACGCCCCCTCTGGCACGATGAGCATGTCGTTCAACAGGCGAGGCTGGTAGAACCAATAGACATCGGTCGGGTCGCGCGGGGTCCACACGCCGGCGATGACGATCGGCACATGCACGGCGCCTGCGTCTGCGTGGCCGCTGATGGCGATGTAGTGGTCGCCGATCTGCAGGCCGGCGCGTTCCGCCAGCGCCTGACTCACCAGCGCCTGAACGGGGCTGGTTCTGCGGCCCCCGGCGGGCAGAGTGGTTGCTGACGGCTGAACGGCTGTCAGTTCGCCGGCGGGGGGAGTGTCGGACGGATAGCTTCCTTCCACCAGCGTTACGTGATCGCCAAAGCGGCTCATCGCGGTGAGAGGGATGCGCAACAGCGGCTCGTCGTCGGGGGTATGGGTTCCGTTTGCGCGCACGGGGTAAAGCCGGAAGTTGTTGGTCTGGAAGTAGCGCACCAGCCCGGTGTTCGGCAATTGCAGCCGGGCGGGCAGCTCGTGGCTGATGAAGCGATCTGCCGGCAGCAGGTCGGCCAGCCGGGTGGGCTGTTGCAGATAGAACACGTAGCGGAACATGAAGGCGAAAGGCGGCAGCCTGGCGCCGGCCGGGCCGGTAGCGCCCAGGTTTTCGCTCATGATGCGGTGGTAGACCGCATCGGCGTACATGGGCAGGGTGAGCGCGAGGCCGATGACGGCGATGGCGCCGGCGAGTTCGGCGGCAGACAGCCACGGGTTTGCCCAGACGCGGCGAAAGGCCAGGCTGAACAGGGCCAGCAGACGGCGAAAAGGGTTGGTCATGGCGTCAGATCTGTCATGGCAGGATCGAACCACAAAGAGGCCAGGGTCACGAAGCGAAAAGGAATGGCCATGGCGTCAGGCCCGTCAAGGCAGGATTGAATCACCGCGATCAGGGCGAAGCATAATACGTTGAATTTAGCACCCGCAGCCTGAGTTGTGAACCGGCATGGCCGCGATATGTCCGCACAATGTCCGTCGGCGTCTTGCAGGGGGCGCGCCGGGGCCATAGACTATTCCAAGAGCCGGGATGCCTGCCGCGGGTCGATGCTTTCCGATTACTGATTCTTCCAACAGGACGGGCTGAGCCGGATCGAACCTATATAAAGAAAGAAGGAGAAGGAGCAGAGCGATGAAACGACACGAGATCAGCAAGCACACGAAGTATTCGCGCCGAAATGTCCTGAAGATCATGGGTGTGGCGACCGGCGGGGGCATTGCAACGCTGGCGCTGAACGCGTGCGGACCGGCCCCGGCGCCCACGGCGGCGCCGGCCGGTGAGCAACCGGCAGCGCCTGCCGAGCAACCGGCGGCGCCAGCCGAGCAGCCGGCGGCCGGTGAGAGCAAGTGGGCCAAAGTGACCAGGCTCAGCCCCAAGGCCGACTGGACGCCGACCTACCCGGCCACCAAGCCCTACGACCCGCCGGTCGTGTTCTCGCTGCCGGCCAACGGCGGCTATCAGTGGAAGGAAGGCGAGAGCTACACAAACAACCCCTACGCCTGGATGCGTGAAGAGCTGCTGGGCATCAAGTATGACATCCGCTGGGAAGCCTATGGCGAGGTGCGCCAGCAGAAGCTGAAGGCCGATCTGGCGGCCGGTGATCCGCCGGATATGTGGGTGTCGAGCGGCGCCGACCTGACGCAGTTGATCGCCGATGAAGTGGTCGAGGACATTACCGCCATCTGGGAGGCCACTGC
>DAOTYS010000477.1:0-2913 GCA_034434575.1 Thermoflexales bacterium | reverse complement strand
GCATATCCTCACTCGCTGCTCGAGTCGCTGGCCGCCGGCAAGCCAGTGCTGATCAGCCGCGCCATCCCGATGGCGACGTGGGTGGAACAGGCCGGCTTGGGCATCGTGGTTGACCAGGTGAATGCTGAGGCAATTTTGCGCGCCGTTGCCGAGCTGCAAGGCCGATCCTTCCAGCCCGGCGCGTTGCGGGCGGCGGTGGCAGGCCGGGTGGCGCAGTTTCAGCAGGCGCATCAGGCGGTCTATCAATCGTTAATGCCAAGTTAGCGCGTGGATGAAGCAGGTCATAGAGGACGAATGCGCATTCTGTTCGTGACTCACGCCTACCATCCCTCCAAAGGCGGGGTGCAGTGGCTGGCGCAGTCGCTGGCCGAGCGATTTGTGGCCCAGGCCGGCGACGAGGTGACGGTGTTTACCACGGTCGCGCAGCGCTGCCAGCTATTCATAGACCCGCGCCAGCCGCGCCTGCCCGCCGGGGAAGAGATGCTGAATGGCGTGTGCGTGCGCCGCTTCCCGGTGTTCAACCGCCTGACCTGGTGGCGCTTGAATGCCGCGCGCGTGGCTCACAAGTTGCGCCTGCCCGGGCAGGACTGGTTGCGCGGGCTGTATTTCGGGCCGCTGGTTCCGGGGTTGCGCGACGCCATCGCTCAGCAGCAGGCAGACCTGATCGTGGCTGCGTCCTTCCCCATGATTCACATGTACGATGCGCTGGCCGCCGGCCGGCGCAGCGGACGACCGGTGGCGCTGATCGGCACGGTGCACCCGACCGATCGCTGGAGCTATGATCTGCCGCGCATGTACCGCGCGATTGCCGGCGCGCAGGGCTATGTGGCGCTGAGCAGTTACGAAGCCGACTTCCTCCGCCCGCGGTGTCCCGGCGCGCGCATCCACGTCATCGGCGGCGGCGCGGACACAGCAGCGCTGGATGCGCCCCAGGCCGGCCTGGACTTTCGCCGCCGACAGGGCTGGCGCGACGACGATGTGGTGATCGGCATGGTCGGACGCGTGACGGCCTACAAGCGGCTCGATCTCATGCTGGAGGCGATGCCGGCGATTTGGCGCCAGTTGCCCACGGCGCGCCTGCTGCTGGCCGGCGCAGGGAATGCCAGCCCGGAAACGGCTGCGCTTCAGCAGCGCATCCGCGCCCTGCCCCACTCGGATCGCGTCACGTGGATCACCGACTTTGCCGAAGAGGACAAGCCGGCCATCTTCTCGGCAACCGACGTGGTGGTACATTTGTCCGACCGCGAGTCGTTCGGCATCGTGATTGTGGAGGGCTGGGCAGCCGGGAAGCCGGTGGTTGCCTCGCGGGCCGGCGCCGCTCCCAGCGTCATCACCGATGGCGTAGATGGCCTGCTGGTGACCTACGGCTGCGCCTCCGAGCTTGTGCAGGCAGTGGTGACGCTGGGCAAATCCGCTGCGTTGCGGGCCAGGCTGGGCCAGGCTGGACAGAGTAAATCCCGCTCGCAATACGACTGGAGCGTGATCGCGTCTCGCTATCGCAGCCTGTTTGCAGAACTGGTCGCAGCCAATTTGAAATGAATCCGAAGCACTGGCTGATCTCCTACGACTTGTTTGAGCGCCACTACGTGACAGCACAGCTAATCCGAGAGTGCCGTTGCTCCGTCGCGCGCGTGCTCGACGTGGGCGGGCGGGCTGGGTTGCTCGCCGGCTTTACCCATTGTTCGGTGACCAGCGTCAACGTAGACGCCAGCGCGGACGTTCGCTACGACGGCCAGCGCCTGCCCTTTGCAACGAACGCCTTCGACGCGGTGACTGCGATTGACACGCTCGAACACCTGCCGCGTCATCGCCGGCTGGATTTCGTCCGCGAGTGCCTGCGGGTGAGCGCAAAAGTCACCATCCTGGCCGCGCCTTTTGGCAGTCCCGGACACGCGGAATCCGAAGCCTGGCTCAACCGACTCTACACCGCTCTGCACGGCGCGCCACACCGCTATCTCAGCGAGCACGTGCAGCATGGGCTGCCAGACCTGTCAGAGCTGCAAGCGCTGATTGCGGGCAGCGGGGTTTCGAGCTGGCGGCTGTTGTTCGCCGGGGATTATCGGCGCGAGGCGGCGCATTTTGCCCCCGCGGCGCGCGCGACGGCGCTCCCCTGCGGAGGCGGCGGCCTACCGGCGAGATTAGCCGGCCTGTGGGCATACGCGCGGAGCCGCGCCATCTTCAACCGGCTGCGCCTGTCCGAAAGCCCATTGCCTCATGCCAACCGGTTTTATCTACAGTTGTCGAAGGCAGGCGCAGCTCCACCTGCATCAGGGGCTTCATCCGCCCGACATTAGCGAGCGCCAACGCATCTTGGACACGATCCTCGGTCTCCTGTTCGTCTTTCTGTGGGCCTCGGCTTCGACGGCGGCCAAGTACGGCTTTCAGGCCCAGCCGCCGCTGACTGTGCTGAGCGTTCGCTTCGCCATCGCCGCCGCCATGATGCTGGCGTGGAGCTACGGCATCCGCCGCAACACGGCGAAGCCGCGCGGCAGACAATGGCTACAACTCACCATCATCGGCCTGACCAACAGCACCCTGTTCCTGGGCGCAGCCTGGCTGGCGCTGCGTGAGATATCCGTTGGGCTGTACAGTTTATTCCTCGCCACCATGCCGTTCCTGGTTGCCATCCTGTCCAGTGTCTGGCTCAGCCGCCGGGTCACGCGCAACGAGTGGCTGGGGATCGCCATCGCCGCCGCCGGCCTGGTCGTGGTGGCCGCGCCGTCGCTGTCGGCCAGCACAGCCACCTGGCAGGGGCTGAGCCTGGTCATCATTGCCATGCTCAGTCAGGCCATCGGCAGCGTATATCTCAAGCGCGCTGCGCTGCCACTGCCGAGCACCGTCATCAACACCTGGCAGTTGATCCTGGGACTGATCTTCCTTCTTCCTTTCGCCGTCGCGCTGAACGGCGATGCA
>DAOTYS010000476.1:0-17799 GCA_034434575.1 Thermoflexales bacterium | reverse complement strand
CCGTCAACAAGCCCTGCTTCACCGCATTCGCAAGCGCGCGATAGGTGGCGCCGCACTCCAGGTCACAGCCGGCGCGCACGGCAAGCGCCGACGCTTCTTCCGCCGTGCGCGCGATCTTGTGATGCTGGTAGATGTCGCCGATCGCGCCGCAATCCGACACGACATAGCCCTGGAATCCCCATTCCTCGCGCAGAATCTTTTGCAACAGCGTTGGGCTGGCGCAGCACGCTTCGCCGTTCGTGCGGTTGTAGGCGCCCATGATCGACACGGCGCCGGCTTCGACAATCGCCGCCTTGAAGTGCGGCAGATACGTTTCCCGCAGATCGCGCTCGCTGACCCGCGCGTCGAACTCGTGGCGCAGCGCCTCCGGCCCGCTGTGCACGGCATAGTGCTTGGGCGTGGCCACCAGCTTCAAATACCGGGGATCATCGCCCTGCAAGCCTTTCACAAACATCACGCCCAGGCGCGCTGTCAGCCAGGGGTCCTCGCCATAGGTCTCCTGGCCGCGTCCCCAGCGCGGGTCGCGGAAGATGTTGATGTTGGGCGACCAGAAAGTCAGGCCGTAGTAGATGCCGCGATTGCCCCGGCGCAGCGCGTCGTGATGCTTGGCGCGCGCTTCGTCGGAGATGGCCGTCGCCACGCGGAAAATCAAGGCCTGATTCCACGTGGCAGCCAGGCCAATCGCCTGCGGAAAGACCGTGGCAATCCCGGCTCTTCCGACGCCGTGCAGACACTCGTTCCACCAGTCGTATTCCGGGATGCCCAGCCGGGGGATGCCCGGCGCAGCGTTCATCATCTGGCCGGCTTTCTCCTCCAGCGTCATGCGTGAGATCAGATCGTCGGCCCGCGCTTCAGCGGGCAACTCAGGATTCAGATAAGGGGGGTGTGTCTCCATGATGTTTTGCTCCACTTTTCGTTCGTTGTGTTGTTGTCCTTGTCAGGGCGCGCAGGAAAGCGCCCCTCGCGCCAGGGCCGATCACAGCCGGGGGGATGCCATCTGCCGCCATGCCGCAACCGCAGCCTCAATGACACGCCTCACCGGCACGCCGTTCTTAGCAGCCAACTGGACGCACGCATCATACTCCGGGCTGGCGCCCGCTGCCACGCCATCAAGCAGCTTGATCTTCACCGGCGCCTCGCCATATTCGGTTTGCACCAGGCGCATCTCACGCTGCGCCTCGTGCCGGTGCTCAATGGGCAACGCCCGCACACCCAGTGTGGTGGTCTCTTCCAGGATGATGCGAACCAGGGCCGGCTCATCGGCGCGCCGGGCAATGACGCCCAGCAAGACGCCGGGACGATCTTTCTTCATGTGGATCGGGGCGAAGAACACATCCAGCGCCCCGGCGGCAAACAAGCGATTCATGACATAGCCGAACACTTGCGTGTTCATGTCGTCGATGTTGGTTTCGAGTTGAACAAGCCCGCCGCCGGCGGCCTCGCTTTGCCCCAGCACCAGGCGCAGGACATTGGGCCAGGGCAGATCGCGACGCCCTGCGCCGATTCCCACACCAGTGATGGACATCGCCGGCTGCTCGAACGTCGCCAGCGTCGCCAGGATAGCCGCGCCGGTGGGTGTGACCAGTTCAACCTGCGCCTCCGACGGCACAACCGGCGCTTTGGCTGATGCCATTAGCGCCAGCGTGGCCGGGGCCGGCACAGGCAGCGGGCCATGCTGCGTATTGACGCGCCCGCTGCCCATGGGCAATGCAGACGCAAACAGCCGGTCGATCCCCAGGTGCTCCAGCCCGATAGCCGCGCCCACAATATCGACGATCGAATCGACCGCGCCCACCTCATGAAAGTGCACTTCGTCAACGGAGGTTCCGTGCACGCCGGCCTCGGCCTCGGCCAGCTTGCGAAAGATGGCCAGGCTTGTCTGCTTCACCCGCTCGGACAGGTTGCTCGCTTCGATCAGCTGCGTAATGCCGGCAAGGTTGCGGGAGTGAGCGTGAGAGTGGGCATCAGGAGTGTTGTGGTCGTGTCCATGCCTATGACCGTGATCGTGATCGTGATCGTGACCGTGATCGTGATCGTGATCGTCGTGATGGTGATCTTCAACCACTTCTACAAAGGCAGCGCGCAAGGCGCCCTTCATCACTGTGGAGACACGGACGCGCGGACGCTCCGGCATATTGAGCCGGGCAATCTGCGCGTTCAGAATATCGAGCGGCAGGCCGGCGTCTACCAGCGCGCCGACGAACATGTCGCCGCTAATGCCAGAGAAACAGTCACAATATGCGATTTTCATAGTATCAGGTGAGTGCTGAGTGCTGAGTGCTGAGTATGTTGTCTGTCGTCTCATGTCCCCTGCCCCAAACGATTGATGACCCCGGCCAGATAGCCGGCGCCGAACCCATTGTCGATGTTCACCACTGCGACGCCGTTCGCGCAACTGTTGAGCATGGTAAGCAGAGCCGACAGACCGCCAAAGCTCGCTCCGTATCCGACGCTGGTGGGCACAGCGATCACCGGCGCAGAGACCAGGCCGGCCACCACGCTGGCCAGCGCGCCCTCCATGCCGGCCACGACCACAATCACCCTGGCCCGTTGCAGCGCCTCGGCTTGATTGAGCAGCCGATGCAGGCCGGCCACACCCACGTCGTAGATGCGCTCCACACGGCTGCCGGTCAATTCGGCAGTGATGGCTGCCTCCTCGGCAACGGGCACATCGGCAGTGCCGGCGCTGGCCACCACAATGCCATCCAGCCGGCCTTCGGTCGCGGAGCGATCGAGATAGAGCAGGCGCGCCAGCGGATGATACGTCGCCTCTGGCAGCCGGTCGCGGACGACCGCGTGCATCTCTGCGCTGACTCGCGTGGCCAACACACGATCGCTGCGTTCGGCCAGCCGGCGGAAAATCTGCGCCACCTGTTCCGGCGTCTTGCCCTGAGCCAGGATGACCTCCGGGAAGCCCCGTCGCAGGGCGCGATGGTGATCGAGCCGGGCAAAGTCCCCAATCGTCTCGAATGGCAAATGCCGCAGTTCGTCAATCGCTGCCTCGACAGTTGTTGCATTAGCCCGCACCGATTCCAGAAGTGCGCGCAGTCTTTCTTCATCCATAGGCTGATCTTACCCCGGACGCCTCGGATTTTAGATTTTAGATTTTGGATTTTGGATTTGGCAGTTGACGATTAAAGATTGACGATCGATGCACGCGCACAGCATCCTACCCTCAACCCTGAACCGAGCACTCAGCACTCACCACTCAATCTGCTACACTGCCCGGCGAATCCGATGGCTATCGCACTGGTGCACGACTGGCTCAACCAACTTGGCGGCGCCGAGGATGTGCTGGTTGAGCTGCATCGCCTGTTCCCCAAAGCGCCGATCTACACCAGCATCTATGACCGTCAACGGATGCCGGCTGAGTGGCAGAACTGGGACATTCGCAGCTCGTGGATGGATCGGCTGCCGCGTGTGCATCAGATGCATCAGCCCTACATGCCGCTCTATGCGGCCACTTTCGCCGGCATGCGCATCCCGGATGAATATGACCTGGTGCTGAGCAACAAGAGCGCCTTCTGCATCGGCGTTCGTGTCGGGTCGCAAGCGCGCCATGTGTGTTATTGCCTGACACCGACTCGTTTCACATTCGACTTTGCTGCCTATGCGAAACGAGAGTCCATCCCCGGCCCGGCCAAAGCCATCCTCCCGGCCTTCAATGCCGTGTTGCGCGCATGGGAGCGGCAGGCCGCCCGGCGTGTAACCCGTTTCATCGCCATCTCCCGCGAAGTGCGGCAGCGCATCCGCGCGCACTACGGACGCGAGTCGGACCTGATCTATCCCCCGGTCCAGGTCACCAAATACACTGTCTCGCACGAATGCGACGGCTACTTCCTGATCGTCTCGCGCCTGTTGCCATACAAGCGCATCGACCTGGCGATCGACGCCTGCAACCGGCTGGGGCTGCCGCTGCTCATCGCCGGCGACGGGCGCGACCGGCCCCGGCTGGAGCGCATGGCCGGCCCAACGGTCAAACTGCTGGGCCGGGTGGATGACGAGACGCTCTCCCGCCTGCTGGCCCGCTGCCGGGCTTTCATCTTCCCCGGCCTGGAGGATTTCGGCATCGCGCCGATTCAGGCCATGGCCTGCGGCAAGCCGGTCATCGCCTTTGCCGGCGGCGGCTCGCTCGACACGGTGATCGACGGCGTCACGGGCCTGCTCTTTCGTGAACCCACTGCCGATGCCCTCGGCGCAGCCCTCTCCGCCTTCGAGCGCGCGACGTTTGCTCCTGCTGCCATTCGGGCGCACGCCGAAAAGTTCAGCGCCGAGAGATTTCAACGTGAGATGACACAAGCACTACGCGAGCATGGCTTAAACGGGTTGCGATAATTCCTGGTGTATTATCAGCGCCCGAATGGAAGCCTTTTGTTTCAAATGCCGGGGGAAGCACGCACTGCTGGACCCGCAACCGATTTTTTTTGCCAACGGCTCGCCGGCCTCGGTCGGTGTCTGCTCAAATTGCGGCAATCCGAAGGTCTATAAAATGGGCCGCACACCGGCGCATGACGGATTGACGCCGCCCGAACGCGTCGCGCGTCCGAAAACTGAAGCCGGCGAGTCACCCAATCGCAAGGCAAAAGCCCAGTCTCCCCAGTCTCCGCTGGTGATCGTGGAATCGCCGGCCAAAGCGCGCACCATCGGCAAGTTTCTGGGCCGCAAGTTCCACGTGCACGCCTCCATCGGCCACATCCGCGACCTGCCCAAGAACCGGCTCGGCGTGGATGTGACGGCAGACTTTGAGCCGCGCTACGTCATTCCGATGGATAAAAAGGCAGTCGTCAAGGAGCTGAAGGCAGCGGCCAAAAATGCCAGCGAAGTCTGGCTGGCCACCGACCCCGACCGCGAAGGCGAGGCCATCTCCTGGCACCTGACCCACGTGCTAGGCAAGGAGATCGACGGCAAGCCGGTGCGCCGGGTCGAGTTCCATGAGATCACCCAGCACGCCGTGGACGAAGCGTTCGCCAACCCGCGCGAGCTGGATCGCAATCTGGTGGACGCCCAGCAGGCCCGGCGCATCATGGACCGGCTGGTTGGCTACACCCTCAGCCCGCTGCTGCGCGACAAGATGCAGCGCAAAGGGCTGAGCGCCGGGCGGGTGCAGTCGGTGGCCCTGCGCCTGGTCTGCGAGCGCGAGCGCGAGATCCAACGCTTCCAGCCGGTCGAGTATTGGACACTGGAGGCTGAACTGGCCAAACAGGCCCCGGATGGCGCCGGCGCCCGGGCAAACCCAGACGCCGGTATTGACACCCCAAAGTTTGTGGCGCGCCTGCACAAGCTCAACGGCGCTGATCCAGACCTGAAAACGCAAGCCGACACTCAGCAGATCGTTGACGCGCTGCAGGACGCCGTCTGGGTGGTCGCGCGCGTGGAGCGCAAGGATCGCGCGCGCCGGCCGGCGGCGCCATTCACCACCAGCACGTTGCAGCAGGAAGCCAGCCGCAAGCTAGGCTTCAACGCCCGCCGCACCATGGCCGCTGCGCAGCAGTTGTACGAGGGCATCGACGTGGGCGAGGGGCCGGTTGGATTGATCACCTACATGCGCACCGACTCGACCAATGTCGCCGCCTCTGCTCAGGCCGAGGCGCGCGACTGGATCGCCCAACGGTACGGGCCGGAGTTTCTGCCGGAGCAGCCGCCCAAATACACCTCGCGCAGCAAAAACGCGCAGGAAGCGCACGAGGCCATCCGGCCCACCTCCGTTTTCCGCGCGCCTGAAGATGTGAAGGCGTATCTGGAGCGCGACCAGTTCCGGCTATACGACCTGGTGTGGAAACGCTTCATCGCCAGCCAGATGGCCGGCGCGGTGTACGACGCTACCACGGTCGATATCGAGGCGCGCCCGGTCAGTGCACAGGCGCACAGTCAGGCGCAAGCAGACGCCAGCGAGAACACCCGCGCAATAACACCGACCCCGACGCCGGCTTATCTGTTCCGCGCCACCGGCTCCATCGTCAAGTTTCCCGGTTTTCTGAAAGTGTACGAGGAAGGCCGGGATGAGGGCGAGATGGCAAGCAACGGCTTCGCAAGCAACAGCAACACCAGCGACGCCTACAGCGCCACAGACCGGCGGCTGCCCGATCTGGCAGAGAACGAGACGCTGGATTTGCTGCAACTCCTGCCCTCACAACACTTCACTCAGCCGCCGCCGCGCTTCACCGAGGCCAGCCTGATCAAGGCGCTGGAAGAGTATGGGATTGGCCGGCCCAGCACCTATGCCACAACGCTGGGCATCATCCAATCGCGCTACTACGTCACGCGCGAAGGCAAACAACTCCGGCCCACTGACCTGGGACTGCAAGTCAACGACCTGCTGGTGAGCCATTTTCCGCAGTACATCGACGTCGGCTTCACAGCGCAGGTGGAAGACGAACTGGACAGCATCGAAACCGGCGAACGGCACTGGCGGCCCGTGCTGCACGCCTTCTATGACCCATTCAAGGAGACGGTGGCGCAGGCCGCGCAGAGCATCCCAAAAATCGAGCGCGCCATCGAGTACACGGGCGAGAACTGCCCGCGCTGCGGCAGCCCGCTGGTGTACAAACAGGGGCGGTACGGCCGCTTTATCGGCTGCTCGAACTTTCCGCAGTGCCGCTACATCGAGCCGATCGGTTTGCCCGGCGTGGCCTGCCCAAAATGCGGCGGCAAGCTGGTCGAGAAGCGCATGCGCAAGGGCCGGCGCGTGTTCTACGGCTGCGCGAACTACCCGGCCTGTGACTTCACCACCTGGAACCGGCCCGTCCCCATGGCCTGCCCCACCGGCGACGGCGGGCTGATGGTCGAGGCCGGCAAGGGCAAAGCCAAATGCCTCACCTGCGAGCAGGTGTTTGACATGCCGGAGGAGATCAACGCAAACGCATAGCGCAAGCAGGCGTGTTGCGTGTTGCATATTGCGTGGCGGTATGAGCAAGCGAATATCACAGCCGGCGGTGAAGGACCTGCGCCGGCTGTTCAAGTATGTTGCGCCGTATCGCTGGCTGCTGGTCGGCGCCAGCGTTCTGTTTGTGCTCAGCAGCGGCCTGTTCCTGGCGTTCCCGGCAATCAGCGGGCAGCTCGTCAATGCGGTGACCGGCGCGACGCTGCTGTTCTCGCCGGCCGAGATCATGCTGGCGCTGGTGGCTGTGTTCGTTCTGCGCGCCATCGTCGATATCATCAGCCAGTACATGCTCAGCCGGGCCGGCGAAAGTGTCACGCTCGACCTGCGCGCCGACGTGTACCGCCATCTGCAAAGCCTGGGGCTGTCGTTCTATGCCGGCCGGCGCACCGGCGAACTGGTCTCGCGGCTGTCTTCGGATGTGACGGTGGTGCGAACGACGCTGGTCAACAATGTCGCCACCCTGCTGTCGAACGCGCTGTCTATCGTCGGCGCTGCTGTCCTGATCCTTACCGTCAACTGGCGATTGACGCTGGTGGTGCTGATCGTGCTGCCGGTTGCGACGCTGGTGGCGGTGCTCTACGGACGCGCGATCCGCCCGCTGTCGCGACAGGTGCAGGACAAACTGGCCGAGTCGAGCAGCGTGGCGGAAGAGGCCATCAGCGGAGTGCGGGTGGTCAAGTCATTCGGCAGAGAAGCGCATGAAGCGTCGCGCTTCGAGGCCGCTGCGCGCGCCACTTTTCAATCGGCCCTGCGACTCGCCACCATCCGCGCCACCTTCGGGCCGTTGATTGGCCTGATGTTCTTCTTCGCCCTGCTGGCCATTCTGTGGTTTGGCTCGCAGGAGGTGTCGGCCGGCCGATTGAGCGCCGGCGATCTGGTGGCCTTTCTGTTGTACGGCAGCATCATCGCCGGCGGCGTCAGCGTGCTGGCGCAGATCTTTTCGCAGTTTCAGGAAGCCATCGGCGCCACCCAGCGCCTGTTCGAGATTCTCGACACGCCCTGCGACGTGTGCGACTCGGCCAATGCGCGGCCCATCGGCGTGGCGCAGGGCCGGGTCACGTTCGAGCATGTGTCATTCGCCTACGAATCGGGCCTTGAAGTGGTGCGCGACATCAGCCTGGACATCGCGCCGGGTGAGATTGTGGCGCTGGTGGGACCCAGCGGCGCCGGCAAGTCCACTCTGTTCAACCTGATCCCGCGCTTCTACGATCCCACCAGCGGCGCCGTGAAACTGGACGGGATCGATCTGCGCGACATCACGCTGGCCAGCCTGCGCGCCAACATCGGCATCGTGCCGCAGGAGACGGTGCTGTTCAGCGGCAGCGTGCGAGAGAACATTTTGTATGGCCGGCTGGACGCAAGCGAAGCAGAAATGATCGCGGCTGCCAAAGCAGCCAACGCGCACGGATTCATCATGGAACTGCCGCAGGGCTACGACACGCTGGTGGGCGAGCGCGGCGTCAAACTGAGCGGCGGGCAGCGCCAGCGCATTGCCATTGCGCGGGCGTTGCTGAAGGACCCGCGCATTCTGTTGCTCGACGAAGCCACTTCGTCGCTGGACAGCGAGAGCGAGGGGCTGGTGCAGGAGGCGTTGGGCCGGCTGATGCAGGGCCGCACAACCATCATCATCGCGCATCGCCTCAGCACCGTGCAGATCGCTCATCGCATCGCGGTGCTGGACAAGGGCCGGCTGATTGAGCTGGGCACGCACGACGAGCTGCTGGCGCGCGACGGGCTGTATCGCCGGCTGCACTCCTTGCAGTTCGCTGTGGCCGATGAAGATTCGGCCTTCACTCTCCCAGACATGCCGTCCGATAACACGCTTCTATCTTCCACCGGCGCCCCGCGCCGCGTCGCTGCGTTCCTCCGCTCTGGCCGCTGAACCTGTCGAAGCCGCCGAAGCCGCCGAAGCCGGGGCCGTTGCCTTCGACAGGCTCAGGCACCGGCCCCGGCGGCCTGGACAAGCCCGGCGGCTTGTCCTACTACTGCCGCCGCTAAAATACTGCGCATGAATGAACTGCACGTTGTCTTTGGCGCCACCGGCGCGCTCGGATCGGCGATTGTGCGTTATCTGACCCGGCACAACAAGCCGGTGCTGGCTGTAGCGCGCAACGAAGAGAAAGCCCAACGCATCCTGCCGGAAGACACCGAGTTCTCTGTGGCCGACGCCCTGGACGCTGACCATGTCTCTTATCTATGTGAAGGGGCAACGGCCATCTATAACTGCGTTCACGTGCGCGGCGAGAACTGGTTCACCCTGGCCGAGAATCTGATTGCCGGCGCCAAAGCGTCCGGCGCGCGGCTGGTGTTCCCCTCCAACATCCATGGGTACGGGCCGCTGCAACAATCGCCGGCCACCGAGGATCACCCGCATCTGGCGACCAGCAAGCGCGGCATCCTGCGCAACACGCTGGAGAAGATGCTGGCCGACGCGCGCGAAAGTGACGGGCTGAGCTACGTCGTCCCGCGACTGGGCGGCATGTATGGGCCGCTGGTGACGGACAGCTTCATCGCCCAGATCACCGAAGCCGCGATCCAGGACAAGCAAGCGTTCTGGTACGGCAAACTGGATGTGCCGTTCGACCTGGTGTACGTGGACGACGCAGCCGAGGCCTGCGTGCGTTTGAGCGCCGTCGAGCAGTCGCCGGAAGACAACCCGGCGTGGCATGTGCCCGGCGTCGCGCCGATCACCGGCCGGCGCTTCATCGAACTGACTTTCCAGGCTGCCGGCCACAAACCGAAAATGGGCGTGCGCAGCCGGCTGATGCTGTCGGCTTTGGGTCTTGCCGTGCCAGGCGCGAAGGAACTGGTCGAACTGCTCTACGAGTTCGAGACGCCCACGCTGATGGACGGCTCGCGTTTCGCCGCCGCGTTCCCCGACTTCCGCTACACGCCCTACGAAGAAGGCATTCCCAGCATGGTGGCCTGGTATCGAGAATACCTGACGGAGCAGGCGGCTGCGCGGCAGGCGCCTGCTCCGCAGTAGGACAAGCCGCCAGACTTGTCCAAGCCGCCAGACTTGCCCCCCAGCCTGTCAAAGGCAACGGCTTCGGCGGCTTCGGCGGCTTCGACAGGCTCAGCCGCCGAAGCTCAGCCCCTGAAGCGTCAGACAATTACAGTCTCTCGAAGCGCGCCTGGAAGAAGCGCAGGTATTCCGGCTCGTAGACCATCTTCAAGCCTTTCGGCTTGTCCGGGTTTCTGTAGACAGCCTCCACTGACTCGGCCACAACGTCCATGTGGGCCTGGGTGTACACGCGGCGCGGAATGGTCAGGCGCACCAGTTCGAGTTTGGGGTAATAGTGATCGCCGGTCTGCTTGTTGCGGCCGGCGGAAACGATCCCGCGTTCCATGGCGCGCACGCCGGAATCGAGATACAGCTCGGCGGCCAGCGTCTGGGCCGGGAAGCTGGTCTGCGGCATGTCCGGGTAAAACCGGCGCGCGTCGAGATACACCGCGTGCCCGCCGATCGGCCGAACGATGGGGATGCCCCAGTCGATCAGCAACTCGCCCAGGTACTGCACCTGCCCCACTCTGGCGCGGATGTGGTCATCCTGCACCGACTCGACAATGCCGCGCGCCATGGCTTCCATGTCGCGGCCGGCCATGCCGCCATACGTGTGCAGGCCCTCATACACCACCACCAGATTGCGCGCCTTGTCGGCTAAAGCGGCGTCGTTCAGCGCCAGCCAGCCGCCGATATTGACCAGCGGATCCTTCTTGCCGCTCATGGTGCAGCCATCAGTGTACGAACACATTTCGCGCAGAATATCGGCCACTTTCTTGTTTTGATAGCCCGGTTCGCGCTGCTGAATGAAGTAGGCGTTCTCCACCGCGCGCGTGGCGTCGAGCATGATCGGCACACCATACCGTTCACACAGCGCGCGCGTGGCGCGCAGATTCTCCATGCTCACCGGCTGCCCGCCGGCCATATTGACCGTAGCCGCCAGACTGAGGTAAGGCACATGTCGCGCCATCTTGAGCACATGCTCCAGCTTGTCCAGATCGACATTGCCCTTGAATGGATGCAGGTTGGCCGGGTCGTGGGCCTCATCGATGACGACATCCACGAACTCCCCGCCGGCGTGTTCCTGGTGATAGCGCGTGGTGGTGAAGTACATGTTGCCGGGCACGGTGTCGCCGGGCTGGATGCAGATCTGGCTAAGGATGTGCTCGGCGCCCCGGCCCTGGTGCGTGGGGATGACGTGCTGATAGCCGTAGTACTGGCGCACCGCATCTTCGAGATTGTAGAAGTTGCGGCTGCCGGCGTAGGCTTCATCGCCCAGCATCATGCCGGCCCACTGCCAGTCCGACATGGCGCTGGTGCCAGAGTCGGTCAGCAGGTCGATATACACATCCTCGGACTTGAGCAGGAATGTGTTATAGCCGGCCTCTGCCAGCGCAGCGGCGCGGTGCTCGCGCGTCGTCATGCGGATCGGCTCGACCATTTTGATCTTCCAGGGTTCGGCCCACGAGCGCCGGCGGCGCTGTTGGCCTGTCGTGTAGAGAGAGGTTGGAGTGCTCATAGGCGTGATTGAGTCATTGGGTAATTGGGTGATTGAGTGATTGAGTGATTGAGTGATTGGGTCATTCGCCGGCAAGACGCAGGACTTCGTCCAGCGCGATCGGCGGGAACAGCGATTCGCGGCCGCACTTGAGCGCGGCGGCGGCATTGGCGAAGCGCAACATGCGCGCCATCGGCCACCCCTGCAGCCAGGCGTAGATCACGCCGGCTTTGAACACCTCGCCGGCGCTGGTGGTGTCAACCACCGGCACGTTAAAAGCCGGACTCTCCATGAAGTTGCCTGCGCGGTCGAGCGCCAGGCAGCCCTTGTCGCCGAGGGTGGTGATGATGACCGCCTGGCCGGCATGATGCAGCCGCAACATGTGCTCGCGCAGATCGACGCCGGGGAACTGCGCCAGGGTGAAGTCATGCGAGTTGACGATCACGCCCGCGCACTGGAGCATGGGGTGATCCGGCCAGACCACATCGGCGGCCACCACTGGCCGGCCGGCGTCGCGCGCCAGCAGGGCCGCGCGATTGCGCTCCTCGCGGCCGTACACGTCAACGCTGAGCAGCCGGGCGCGGCGAATCACGTCAACGGTGAGCGGCACTTTGGGCGTGTCATCGAACCAGTAGCCGAGCACGCTGCGCTCGCCATCGGGCGTGACCAGCACACGCCGGAACGGGGTGCGCACGCCGGCCTCGCGCGACACATAGCGCAGATCGACGCCGGGGTGATAATGCAGCGCCGTGATGATCTGATTCCCATAGTCGTCTTCACCGATGACATTGCCGATCAGCGCGACTTCCTGCCCCCACGCCGCCAGCGTAACCCCGACGTTCACGGCCTCGCCGCCCGGGTGATACTGCTCGCGGATCACCTGCACATCACGGCGCGGATCGGGCAGAAATGGCACGCGCACTGTGTTTTCAAGCGAGATCGTGCCGTAGCACAAGACATCGAAACGAATGGTTCGATCTGGCAACATAGGCCCTCCAACCAGGACATTTTAACTGCTGCGAGATCGGACGCCCAGAGTACGTCGTCATCTGTTGTCTGCCGTCTGCGACGCGCAGTTGACGTAAACGCCGAGATGGTGAACGCGCCCGAAGATTGCCCACATCACTACGGGTTGCTCTTAAACTGAACACCTTGCGCCGTTTACGAAAATTTAACACTGTGCTAATACCATCAGCTTCAAAACACGCAGAGGAGTATCCCATGAACAGACACCAGGTGGAGCAGCAAATCGCTTTCGTTCGCCGAGAGTTGACCCGGCTGAACCAGGAAATCAGTTTGCATGAGGGCGTGCAGGCCCAGACCCTGCGCGTGCGCCAGAACCGGCTGGTTGCCGAGCTGGAACGCCTCGAAGACCTGATCCGCAATCAGCCCCTCGCCGTGCCGGCCCTGGCCACTGCTGGCTAGGCCGGGCGGCGAGCCTAGCCCGGCTCACTCCTCTCCTAAAGCGTTTCATTCGCTTTTCCCCTCAACCCTCACCCTTCCACCCTCCCCCGTTGGCGCTCCTGCGGAAACGGCAAATGCAGATTTGCCGGCGCCGTTCAATTGACCGGCTGCGCGCTTCGGGCTAGAATCACTGCGCTCAAACGGCGACTGCGCAACCCGGCAGTCCTCCTCTCGCCGCCAGACGGGCCGGCCCACTGATCGACCGTTGCAGGAGTGTGACGCATTAACGCCAATACGCAGGCTCTGGAAGCCCAACTCAATTCGTTCGATCCGCGCGAACGCGCGGCTGCATTGCGCGAACTGCTCGCGCTGGCAGAAGCCGGCGCCGTGACGCTTCCGCCGGAAAGCGACATCGCCAACATGCACTGCCACACGTTCTACTCGTTCAACGCCTACGGCCATTCGCCCACATCACTGGCCTGGCTGGCCAGAAAGCTCGGCCTGAAGTTGATCGGCATGGTGGATTTCGACGTGCTGGATGGTGTGGATGAGTTTCTGGAGGCCTGCGACACAGCCGGCGTGCGCGGCAGCGCGGCAGTGGAAACGCGCGTTTACATCCCCGAGTTCGCCACGCGAGAGATCAACTCGCCAGGCGAGCCGGGCATTTTCTACCACATGGGCATCGGCTTTGCCAGCGGGCGCGTCCCCGACACAGCGGCGCCGATTGCCCGCGCCATGCGCGAGCGCGCAGAGCAGCGCAACCGCGCCATGCTGGCCCGGATCAACACACACCTGGCGCCTGTCACAGTGGACTACGAGGCCGATGTGTTGCCGCTGACGCCGGCCGGCAACGCCACCGAGCGCCACATGCTCGTCGCCTGCATGCAGGCCGCCCAACGCCACCATCAGGGGCAGGCGTTGATTGAGTTTTGGGCGAACAAGCTCGACACCGCGCCGGACAAAATCGCGGCCATCGCCAACGACGCGCCGGCGCTCTCCAACCTCATCCGCGCCAGACTGATGAAGAAGGGCGGCGTCGGTTACGCCCAACCCAATCCGGCCAACTTCCCGACGGTGGAGGAATACCACCGGCTGATTGTGGCCTGCGACGCCCTGCCGTGCGCCACCTGGCTGGATGGGCTGTCGCCGGGCGAGCAGGCCGAAGAGGAGTTGTTGAACCTGCTGATCGGCAAGGGTGTCGTGGCGCTCAACATCATCCCCGATCGCAACTGGAACATCAGCGACCCGGCCATGCGCCAGACCAAGGTAAGCGAACTGCGCAAGGTCGTGGCGCTGGCCCGGCAGCTCGACCTGCCTCTGAACATCGGCACCGAGATGAACGCCTTTGGCAACAAGCTGGTCGATGACTTCGACGCGCCGGACCTGGCCCCGCTGCGCCAGGACTTCATGGACGGCGCGTTTTTCATCTACGGGCACGTGATGATGCAGCGCGCCAATGGCCTGGGATACCAGAGCGCATGGGCGCAGGCGAATCTGCCCACGCGACGCGAGCGCAACGCGTTCTATTTGCAGGTTGGGCGGCGCACACCTCCGGGCCGGCGCGGTCTGGCGCAACTCAGCGCCGCCAGGCCGGAGATGGCTCCGGGCGATATCTTGAAGTTGCTGTGGTAATCTTGCGACGAGAGGTTCTGCAATGGTTACTTCAATTGTGGGTGTCGTTCGCGACGGCAGAATTGAGCTACCCGGCCAGATGGAGCTGCCGGAAGGCGCTCGCGTGCTGGTCACTTTGCTGGCCGGCGATGAGGACGACTCACGCTTCTGGATTCAGGCAAGCCAAACCTCGGTTGACAAGGTTTGGGAAAACACCGAAGACGACATCTATGCCAGACTTCTTGAAAAGTGATGTTGTTCTTGTCCGGTATCCTTTCACCGACTTGTCGGGGGCGAAGGTCCGCCCTGCTGTCGTGATCAGTGCGCCGCATCCATCACAGGATCTTTTCGTCGTTCCGCTCACCAGCAAGACGGCTCAACTGCTTCCCGGCGAATTTGTTTTATCCAACTGGACGGCGGCAGGATTGAATGTGCCAACTGCGGTCAAACGAGGCGTTTTCACCCTCGATGAAGCATTGGTCGTCAAATCAGTCGGTCGTCTTGCTCGATCAGACAACGACCGGCTTGAGCAATCTCTGCGAGGATGGTTGGGAATGTAGTTGGTTGTGAGCGTGACGCTCCCGCGAAGCGCAAATCACGAGGAAGGAAATGTCAGACAAATACATCGAATACCGGCAGGCCAGACAGCCCCTGCCCTCCAAAAACCGATTGTGGCCGTTGTACGGGGCGGGGTTTGAAAACCTCGGCGTGGACGACAAACCCATTGAAACCGATATGCCCAGCTTCGGGCCGGATGAGTTGCTCGTGCGGCATGACGCCTGCGGCCTGTGCTTTTCGGACATCAAGATCCTTTCACTGGGCGACAAACACCCGCGCATCTTCAAGGACATGAAGAAAGACCCGGTCGTGATGGGTCACGAAGTGGTGATGACCGTCGTCGGCGTGGGCGACACTCTCAAAGATCAGTACAAAGTCGGCCAGCGGTTCATCATCCAGGCTGATATTTACGCCGACGGCGTGGGCTACGCCTACGGCTACATGATTCAGGGCGGTCTGTCGCAGTATGGCGTGATCGACCAGCGCATCCTGAACGGCGACGATGGCAACTACCTCATCCCGATCAAAGAGGAAACCGGCTATGTCGAGAGCGCGCTGGTGGAGCCGTGGGCCTGTGTGATTGCGGCCTATCAGTTGAAGTATCGCACCGGCATCAAGCCGGGCGGCGTGGCATGGATCATCGGCGGCGCCAATGCCGACCCCGACCGGCCCTACACCATCTCCGCCGGCTTCGATGAGCAATCACACCCCGCCATTTTGCTGCTGACCAACGTGCCGGAGCCGCTGGCCGGCTGGTTGAAGCAGAAAGCCAAAGCGCTGGGCGTCGAGACACATGACGCGCCCGACCCCGATCATCTGCCCGGCGCAATTGACAAGATCGACGACATCATCGTGCTCGGCTCCGACGCGGACTTGATCGAGAAGGTCAGCCCCCGGCTGGCTGACTTTGGCGTTGTCGCCATCGTGAGCGACAAGCCGTTTGCGCGCAAGGCCAGCATCGACGTGGGCCGCATCCACTACAACCGCTGGGTGTACGTCGGCACAAAAAGCCCGGACATCGCGCGGGCCTATGCCGACACGCCGGTGCGCTCGACGCTCAAGCCGGGCGGCTTGTGCTGGATGGTCGGCGCCGGCGGGCCGATCGGCCGCATGCACTTGCAGCGCGCCATCGAACTGCCCAACGGCCCGTCGGTCATCGTATGCACCGACGTGAGCGATGTGCGGCTTGAGGACCTGCGGCGGAGCTTCGAGCAGGACGCCAAAGACCATCTCATCAGCCTGGTCTGTCTCAACCCGACGAAAAAGGAAGATGCCGCCCAGTTGGCCGAATACAAGGCTTGCGGCGGATTCGATGACATCATCGTGCTGGCGCCGGTGGCCGCCGTCATTGCAGACGCAGCCACCTACCTGAATCGCAAGGCGGTGATGAACGTGTTCGCCGGCGTCAACCGCGGCACGATGGTTCCCCTCGACCTGACCGACACGCTGGACAAGGACGCGCGCGTCATCGGCCACTCGGCCTCGAGCATCGAAGACATGCTGACGATGCTGCGCGACACCGAGGAGGGCCGGCTGTCGCCCAATCGCTCGGTCGCCGCCGTCGGCTCGCTCGACGCGGCCAAGGTCGGCCTGCAAGCCTTGAAAGACGCAACCTACCCCGGCAAGGTGGTGATCTTCCCCAACATCAAAGAGCTGCCCGTCACCGCGCTGCCCGACCTGAAGGACAAGCTGCCCACCGTGTACGCCAAACTGAAGAACGGCCGCGAGTGGACAGTGGAGGCCGAGGAAGAGTTTCTGCGGCTGATGGCAAACTGATCCAAACAGCAAGACCAATCATGACACAGACACTCCAGGACAAAATCGCGCTCGTCACCGGCGGCGGGCAGGGGCTGGGCGCGGCCATCTGCGTCAGCCTGGCCCAGGCCGGGTGCCACGTCGCTGTGGCCGATTTGAACGAACAAACCTGCGTCGAGACTGCCGGCCTGACACAGCGCGAAACCGGTCGCAAAGCCATCGCTATAAAGGTCGATGTGACCAAAGAAGATCAGGTTGCCGAGATGGTCGATCGCGTTGTCAGCGAGTTCGGCCGGCTCGACATCGTCGTCGCCAATGCCGGCATCCTCATCTCCGGCGACATCGCCGACTTCCCCGCCGACAAATGGGCGGCGGTGATGAATGTCAATTTGTTCGGCTACTTTTTGACCGCCAAGCACGCCGCGCGGGTCATGCGACCGCGCAAGCAGGGCGTCATCATCCAGATCAATTCCAAGTCCGGCAAGAAGGGCAGCCTGCGCAACTCGGCCTACGCCGCGTCGAAGTTCGGCGGCATCGGCCTCACGCAGTCCATCGCCCTCGATCTGGCCGAGGATGGCATTCGGGTGAACGCAATCTGCCCGGGCAACCTGCTCGACTCGCCGTTGTGGAACGACCCGGAACGCGGGTTGTTCGTGCAATATCTGCGGGCCGGCAAAGTGCCGGGGGCCAAAACGATCGAGGATGTGCGCCAGGCGTACATCAACCAGGTGCCGATGAAACGCGGCTGCACCTACGACGACGTGGCCGGCGCAGTCATCTACCTGGCATCCGACGCCGCGCGCTACATCACCGGCATCGCCCTCAGCGTGACCGGCGGCCAGGAGATGAACTGATCTGTCACCACAAGGTCAGGTATCGGACCAGGTGTCGGACTCCTTTGAGGAGTCCGACACCTATGGGATAGACTCATAGTCTCTTTGTGCTCCTTGTTTCTAGTATGATCCAACGGGACACGGTATACCGTTTTGTATCAGGTTCAAGAGACCGTCACAAAGTGATGGGTAGCCGTGTCCCTTACTCGACAAAGCCGAACAGTTATCTGGGCTTTCAAGCCCGTATATGCTAGCA
>DAOTYS010000475.1:0-10345 GCA_034434575.1 Thermoflexales bacterium | reverse complement strand
TGACCGTCTGCTGCTGGAGCTAAGCACCCGTGAACGTTTCGGCCCCAAACGCGGCGCGCCCGCCACGGCGGAGTTGATTGCCTTCATCGAAAGCAAATCCGCCGAAATGGATCTGCGCGAGTCGCGCATCGCGCCGGGTCTGCTTGCGCCCGCCTCCGGCCTGAACGCGTGGTGGAAGCGCTACGCCCTCGACGCGCGACCCGGCATCTGCGTCATCATTTCTGATCTGCTCGACGCCGAAGGCTGCACCGAGGGCCTGAACGCGCTGGGGGCCAGCCGGCTCGACACCCGGCTGTTGCACACGCTATGCCCGGCCGAGCTGGAACCCGAATTCGCCGGCGATGTCCGGCTGAAGGACATCGAAACCGCAGTCACGCAGGATGTCAGCCTCGACGACGCGACGCTCCGCCAGTACCGCGACCGCCTGCGCGCCTGGACCGGCGATCTGCGCGATCTGTGCCGCAAACGTGGCGCCCGCTATCATCTGACGAACACGGCAACGCCGATCGAGCAGATCATGTTGCGCGATTTGCGCCGTGAAGGCTGGCTGGTGTGAAGCGCGACACGGACAGCGGAAGATGAATCTGTTGAACGCCCCGGCCCTGTTGTTCGCGCTCATCGCAATTCCGATTGTGCTGCTGTACCTGCTGCGGTTGCGCCGGCGCGAACAGATCGTCTCCAGCACGCTGTTGTGGCGGCAGGCGCTGCTCGACCGCGAGGCCAACACCCTGTGGCAGCGCCTGCGTCGCAATCTGCTGTTGCTGCTCCAGCTCATCACCCTGGCCTTTCTGGTATTTGCGCTGAGCCGGCCCTACGTCGAGGCGCCCGGCGGCATCAGCGGGCGTCACATTGTGCTGCTCGACGCATCGGCCTCTATGATGGCCACGGATGCGCCGCCGTCGCGCTTCGAGGCCGCCAAAGCCAAAGCGCGTGAGATGATCGACCAACTCGGCCCTGGTGACGCCCTGTCGATCATCCTGGTCGATCACGCGCCGCGCGCATTGACCGCCGCAACAGACAACAAAGCCGAATTGCTGAACGCGCTGGACGCCGCGCAACCGTCTTTGCACGCGGCCAACTGGAGCGCGGCGATCGCGCTGGCGCAGGCCACGGCCGGCAGCGAATCCCCGATCATCACGGTGATCAGCGACGGCGCCGGCGGTGGACGCGGCGCCGGCCCGGCCAACGGGTTGCCGGCGTCTCCCTTGAGCCTGTTGGGTGACACAGCCCGCTTCATCCCCATCGGGACTTCGGGCGACAACCTTGCCATCACCAATCTGTCGCTGCGGCGCACGCTGCAAGGGCTGGCTGCGCTGGTGCGCGTCGAGAACATGGGCAGCCAGCCGCGCGAGGCGCTGGTGTCGTTGCGCGTGGATGGCGCGCTGGCCGACGCCCGCACGCTGGTTGTGCCAGCCGGACGGTCGGTTGCCTGGACGGTGAACGGACTTGACCTGCGCGCTTCTGCGATTCAAGCCACGCTCCAGGCCGACGCAGGGAACGCGCTTGCCGTTGACGACACCGCCTACGCCGTCAACACAGTGCGCAATATCCGCCGCGCCCTGCTGCTCAGCCGGGGCAATCTATTCCTCGAACAGGCGCTGCTTGCCCTGCCCGAACTGGAAGTCACGCGGGCGATGACGCCGCCGGTGCTGCCGGACGCCGGCCTGCTTGTGGCTGCCGGCCGGGATTTCGGCTTCGATCTGTTCATCCTCGACGGCCTGAGCATGACGCTGCCTCCGGAAGCGAACGCGCTGTACGTCGGCGCGGCGGCGCCCTTCACCGTCACCGGCCAGTTCAGCAACACGGACTATGTGCGCGCCGAAGCGCATCCCATCATGGATGCGGTGGATTGGCGCGGCGTGAATATCCAGAGCGCCGCATTGCTCGATGCGCCGGCCTGGCTCAAGCCGGTGGTTCAGACGCAGGGCGGGCCGGCGCTGTACGCAGGACAACGCAACGAATCGCCCTCGGCAGGACCCCTGGCAGCCGGGCGGATTGTGGTCATTCCATTCGATCTGCGGCGCAGCGACCTGCCGTTGCAGATTGCCTTTCCGGTGCTCATCGCCAACACTGTTGAGTGGCTTGCGCCGGCGCAGGGCGCCAGCATCCCCGCATCGATCAGGCCGGGCGAAGCTGTGGCGCTGCCGCCCAACAGCAGGGTGCAACTGCCCGATGGATCGGTGGTGACCGTGGGCGAGCGCGGCTTTGCAGACACCGACCAGCCCGGCATCTATCAGGCTCTGGTGAGCGGCGCGCGCGCCCCCATACGCAGCGACTTCGCCGTCAACTTCATCAATCCGGCAGAGTCGAACATTGCGCCGAATCTGCAGGCGCTGGCCGGCAGAACTGAATCCGCGCCTGCCACCGCCCCAGAGACAGCGACCACCCAGCGCGAGATCTGGCCGTGGCTGGCGGCGCTGGCGCTGGTCGTGCTGCTCGCGGAATGGTGGATCTATCAGCGCGGGCTGCCGGCGTTGAACCTCAAGCGCGCCACTCGCCCGCCCAATACGTAATGCCCAACACGCAACACGCAATACGCAATACGCAACACTGAGGAGGCCCAGTGAAACGCTCGTCGTCTAAAACAGATCGAACACCCAAACCCAGGAAGACCTCCGCATCCGGCCAGAGCGCGAAGCGCGGCATCAGCCAGGCGCAGATCATCGCGCTGATCGCCGGCCTGCTGCTGGTGGGCTTTCTCGCGCTGAGCGGCCAGCTTTTCCCGCCGGCGCAGCCGGCCCCGACCCCGCCGCTCACGCCCACCAGTGCGGCGGCATTGCCCGGCGCCACCGGCATCGAGTTGCACGTCTACCCCGAAGACGACGAGCAGGCTCTCCTCGATCTCATCGGACAGGCCACACAGCGCGTGTACATGAAGGTTTACCTGCTCACCGACGAGCAGGTGATCGACGCCATGAAGCGCGCGATGAAAAACGGCGCGCAGGCGCGCGCGATGCTGGAAGAGAAACCGTTTGGCGGCGCCGGCACGACGAAGCAGATGTTCGAGAAGCTCAAAGAGGCCGGCGTCGATGTCAAGTACGCGAACCCCGCCTTCCGCTTCACGCACGAGAAAAGTTTCGTGATCGACGACCAGGCCGTCATCATGACGGCGAACATGACCAAAGCCGCTTTCACCCGCAACCGCGAACTGCTGGTCATCACCCGCGACCCGGCTGATGTCGCGGAAATCGCCGCCGCGTTCGAGGCGGACTGGAACCGCACCGATTTCACGCCGCAGCGCCCGCACCTGGTGTGGAGTCCGGTCAATTCGCGCGAGCGGATCAACAGCGTGATCAACGCCGCCACCCGCACGCTGGACGTGTACGCCGAAGTGGCCGAAGACACGCGCCAGATTGCGCTGATGACTGAGGCAGTGCAGCGCGGGGTGGTGGTGCGCCTCATCACATCGCCATCGACCACCGGCGAGAGCAAGGGGCTGGACGCGCTGCAGGCCGGCGGGGTCAAGGTGCGCTATGTGCGAAGCCCGTATATCCACGCCAAGATGTTTGTGGCCGATGGCGCATTCGCCTACACCGGCTCGGAGAACATCACCGCCACCTCGCTCGACTTCAACCGCGAGCTGGGCATTCTGCTCTCCGACGGGCCGGCCATTCAAAGCATGTTGCAGGCGTTCGAGAAGGACTGGAACAAGGGGGTCGATCGATGACGCCGTTTGCCATTCAACCCGATGCCATGACGGCCGCGTTCGAGGCAGCCGGCTTCGATGTGAACTACTCGGATGTGGCCGTCGCCCGCCGCGACGATGACAAAGCCTGGGAGATTGTCATCGACCAGAGCGGCCGGCTAAAAGGCAGTGTGTCCTTTGCGTCGAGCGCGCCGCTCGAATCGTCTGTGCCCGTGCGCGGTCGCGACGCGGCCGTGCTGATCGAGCACAGCACGGTGATTACCCTTGTTTTCGCCCTGCAAGACGCCTCCGAACTGCCCGACGCGCTCACAGCACTTGAAGCTGTCGTCGCCGAATACGGGGCCGAACGCGGCGCCGGCTGGTCTGCCGATCACGATCACGACTGGATGCGCGACGAATAACCCTCAACCCTGAACCCCGCACCGTTCCACCCATCGCTCGACCTGGCCGCGCCAGGCATCTGTGTCTTCACGGCCCGTCACCAGGCCGGTGAGCACTTCGGTCATAGCCGCATTGACCGGCGTGGCAATTCCCAGTTGCCGCCCCAGCTCCGCCACCGCGCCGTTGAGCCATGCCACCTCACAGCGCGCGCCGGCGGATGGACGCGCCGCCTGACTCCCATCCGCGCGCGGGACATCGTAGTAGAACGAGGGCATCTTGTCTCCCCGCCCGCGCGCGATCGAGCGCCGCAGCAATGGTTGCAAGACCGGATCGGGCAGGGCGCGCGCCAGGCGGGCCAGCCATGCCGCCGGCGCGCCGGGCAGATTTACCATGTGAATGCCGGCTGCGCGCGTGACGGCCAGCGTCTCGCGCAACATGCGCATCTCCAATCGAAACAGGCGCGGATCGGCGTAAATCTCAGCCGGCGTCATGCCCAGAATGGCGCTGCTGGCGTTGCTCACACTGTTCAGCAGCAGCTTCGACCATTTCATTGCCCGATAGTCTGCATAGGTCTCGACGCGCAACGATGACTTGCGCAGCGCATCGGCCAGCAGGCTCAAGCGATGAGTGATGAGTGTTGAGTGCTGAGTGCTGAGTGCTGAGTGACGAGTGCTGAGTGACGAGTGCTGAGTGCTGAGGGGGGCAAGGCCAACGCCGCCGCCGGCCCGCGCCAGCCGCACCACCCCCGGCGCCACAAGCGACACCGGGCTGGTCAGCGTGCCGGCGATCACCCGCTCTACTCCAAACGCAGCGGCCAGTTGCTCCTCGCTGCCCACGCCATTTTGAAACGCCACAACTGATGTGGCGCTTCCAGCGGCATCGGCGCGACGCCATGCCGACTCCGCCGCGCGCAACGTCTCAACCACCGCTGCTACATCATAGGCTTTGACGCACACCAGGGCGGCGTCATACGGCGGCGCGTGGAAACTGCCCTGCGCCTGCATCGCTTCATCCATCGTTTCCACAGCGCGCAGGTTGCGCGTCACCCAGCTTTGGCCGGAGGGAAGCTCAACCTTAAAACCGCGCTCGCGCACGGCCTGGACAAACGGAGCGCGCCCCACCAGCATGACGCTGTGGCCGCCGTGAGCGAGATGGCCGCCAATCCACCCGCCGACCGCGCCGGCGCCAATCAACAACACATTCATGGCAGCGCCTCAATCGGAACTTGCACCGGAATTTCCAGTCCATCGCTCGCGCGGCCATCGGCAAGCGTCAGCGGCACATTCTCAAGTTGGGGATACGTGTAGCTGCCGACGCGCAAACGGATGTCCTCGCGGCCGGCGTCCAGCCCAGCCGGCAATGCAATCTCGAACCAGTGCCACAGCACATCCCCCACACGCCAGTTGGCCGGATGAATGCCGCCGCCGTCAGCCTGGGCTATTTTCTCACCGCCGGCCAATACGTGATTGAACCAGTGAAAATCAGCGCCCGCCGGCGGCGCAGCCTCCACACGCAGATAAAGATCGATGCGCATCGCCTTGCGATCTTCTGTCCAGGCGACGCGGTGATGGAGCAAGGTTGCCCCATGCTCCCAACGCGCGCGCGGCGTCGATAAGGACCATGAGTAATCAGGCCGGCAGGCGTCATCCACGCGCGCCGCCGTCATCGTCGATGCTGAGCCGGGCCGAACCGAAATCGTGATCCACTCAACCCGGGCCGACGCATCAGCCAGCCAATGGCGCAATCGCTGAAGCGCGGCCTCGCTGCCCGGGGCAAACACATACTGCGCCGGCTGACAGGGCAGGATCAGGCCGGCCTTGCCATCGGCAAAGCGATGCGGCGTCCCGGCCAGCAACACATCCCAAATCGCCGCCTGCTCGTTCACGGTTGGATCTGCGCCGGGCGCCACCACGATCACCTCGCGCGGGCCGGCGCAGCGCTCGTCTGCGCACAGACGGTCTTGCGCAAGCCGGGCCAGCGCCAGCGCATGGCGGGCCGGCGGTCCGTATCCGCCATCGCTCGTGTCATGCATGGCAATGAACGCCATCAACTGCGCGTACATCCAGACCTGACCGAGCAGGATGATCGCCACGGCAGCCGGCAGGCCGGCGCGGACCAGCCGGGCGCCCCAGCCCCGGCGACCTGCCGCCCATGTCAGCGCCGCATCGATCCCGCAGGCCAGGATGACGAACGGCGCCGGATAAATCGGCAGCAGGTAATGCATTTGCACCGGCTGGCTGTGCCGCAGTTGCAGCGCAACCGGCAACAGGACGAACAAGAGCAGCGCCAGCCCCGATCCGTCGCGGCCGGCTGACGCAAGCGGATTGGACGATTGACATGAAGGCGCCCGGCGCACTGTCTGAACGATCAACAAGCCTGCGCCGGCAAGGATAAAGGCCGCCTGCGCCCACCCAAAGGCGTCCAGGTCGGCCGGCATCGTGGCGCGCCATACGCCATACGCCGGGCCGGTCAGGTCGCTCAGATGCAAACCGGTGCTGAGCCACAACGCGCGCCATAGCGCGTCCAGGCCAACCGTCGCGCTGCCAGAGGCGGCGCTAAGCAAACTGCGCACGTTCGCAAAACCGCCCGGCGCATCCTGCCAGAGATACCCGCCGGCAAGTAGCAGGCCGGGCCACAGCCCGACCAGCACTGGCAACGGGCGCAATGTTCGATGACACCAGACCGCAGTCACCAGAACGACCGGCGCGAGATACAATGCGGACCAGTGCGATCCCACCGCCAGCGCCAACCCCCAGCCGGCGATCGTCCAGCTCCATGGGTTGCGCCGGCGTGTCACCTCCAGCAGGCCGAACAACAGCAGGACCGAGAAGATCGGCATCGGCTGTGTGAACAGCTTGCGCGCAAACAGCACTGCCCAGGGCGCCGTTGCAAAGCACAGCATCGCCACAATCGCCACGCGCCGGTTGAAGTGACGCGCGCACATCCAGCCGCACAGTGCCAGCGCCAGGACGTCGATCAGCGCGCGATACGCGGCCACGGCCAGGAAGTCGCGCGTGAACAGATAAGGAACAGCCATCAGCCAGGCGTACACCGGCGGGTGGTTGGCTACTGACCCCGTGTTCGGCAAAGCGGCGAACCATTCGCCGCGCGCCACCTGCCAGCCGAAGCGCGCGCCAGAGGCTTCGTCATAGCGCAGGTCGGTCAGATCGAGGGCATACAGGCGGAGCGCGGCGCCCAGCACAAACGTCAGCGCGAAAGCAATCCACCAGCCAGCAGCCTGGGCCTTGCGTTGGCGGGACGATGGCGCAGGTTCAGCCGGCGCGACAGGGATCGATGAAGACGACATTTATTCGAGCACCTGAATCTCAACCGGCAGGCTATCCACATGCGCGCCGTCGGTCAGATACGCGCGCGCAAACAGCGTATGCCTGCCCGGCTCCAATGTCCAGAAAGCGCGATAGGGGAACGCCGGCATCGAGGCAATCACGCGCGGTCCCGCTGCGCCATCGAGGATCACCTCGACGCGCGCGACGCCGGACAGACGGATTCGATCCGTATCGACCCGCGCCTCCAACGGAACGCGCTGCACGCTGCGCGGCAACTGGCGCGAGATGCGAAAAGTGGCCCCCTGGTCCGGCTGCGCCAGCGTCAGCGGGGGGCATGGCGCGGACTTGCTGCCGCACGGCGCGCCGGCTGCCTGGGCATCCGCTATCGGGTCAGGCTGACCAGTGGATGAACGCGACTCAGCCGAGGCCGGTTCGATCGCCAGCGGCCAGCCTTGCTCGCGCGCCCAGTTGCGCGCCTCGACTGGCAGGCGAAACGCAAGCCGTGTCACGACACGATCGGGCGGCGTGGTTTCATCGGCAGGCTGGCCGGTGGCCTGGTCGATGCGTTCACGCGCGTGCCAGGTGTCCGTCTCGGTGGGTTGCGTGCCTTCCAGGAACCATTCCCAGCGCGTATGGGGGCAATCGGGCGAGGGCAACATGCCGGATAAAGCGCACACCTCGACGCGGATCAACCCGGCGGGCCGCTGGAACCAGCGCGCCGGCTGACCGCGATGGGCGACCTCCATAACATCGGCCCAGATCGGGCCGGCCCCCGTCACGCCACTCACGCGCGCCATCGGCTCGCCGCTGGCGTTGCCCACCCACACGCCTGTCACCAGGTCGGGGGTGTAGCCCACCGTCCAGTTGTCGCGCCAGTCGGTGGTGGTGCCGGTTTTGACGGCGGCAGGCCGGCTGAGCTTCAGCACGCTGTTCTGGCCGAAAGCAGGCGCGCGCGCGGCGTTGTCGGCCAGGATATCCGTCACCAGCCACGCGACGCGGGGATCGATCACAGACGGTTGATCCGATTGCGCCGGGTTGGGGGCAACCGGACGCTGATACAGCAACGCGCCGCTGGCATCAGCGACCTGAAGAACCGCAAAAGGATCGACACGGGCGCCCTGGTTCGCGAAGGCGGCATAGGCGGCTGTCAGCTCCAGCAAGCGCACTTCGCCGCCGCCCAGCGTCAGCGACAGGCCATACGCATCAGGAGAGCGGAAGGAGTGAATGCCCAGCGCATTCGCCACTGCCAGCATGTTCTCCAGGCCGACCTGCTGCAACACGCGCACGGCAGCCACATTGTTGGAGGTCGCCAGCGCATCGCGGGCGCTGATCGGGCCATGAAAGCGGCGATCGTAGTTCTCCGGCAGATAGGGCGCGCCCTCGCGCGTGGGAAAGGCGGTGCGCACGTCGAGGATCGGTGTGGCGGCCGTGAAGCCGCGCAAGCGTTGAAAGGCGGCGGCATACGTGACCGGCTTGATGGCGCTCCCCGGCTGGCGCAGCGCGATCGTAGCATTGACCGCGCCACTGATGCCGGCGTCGAAATAGTCCGGGCTGCCCACCATCGCGCGAATCGCGCCGGTCTGCGGGTCCAGCGCGACCACGGCGGCGTTGCGCGCATTGTGAGAGGGCAGGCCCGCGCCCGGCTCCTGAAGCTGTTTGAGGCGCGCCCGCACAATCGCGGTGGCCGCGTCGTTCAGCGCCAGGTCGAGCGTGGTGGTGACGACCAGGCCGCCGCGCGCGAGCATCTCCGGCCCGAAGCGCTCTTCCAGCCACAGCCGGGCATACGACACGAAGTGCGGCGCGCGAATGGCAAAGGCGGATGGGGCGTAGGACAGCCGGGCCTGGCGGGCTTCATCGGCCTCGGCGGCGCTCAGATACCCCTGTTTGATCATCAGGTCGAGCACCACGCTCTGGCGCGCTCTGGCGCGCTCTGGCGCGTTGAAGGGATCGTAGGCCGCCGGCGCCTGAACCAGCCCGGCCAGCAACGCGCACTCGGCCAGGTCGAGCGCGCTGGCCGGCTTGCCGAAGTAGGCGCGCGCGGCGGCCTCGACGCCATAGGCCAGATTGCCGTAGTACGACTGGTTGAGGTACAGCGCCAGCACCTCGTCTTTGGAGTAGCGTTGCGCGATCTGCCAGGCCAGCAGCGATTCGCGCAATTTGCGCAACAGGGTGCGTTGAGTGCGCTCCTCGGGTTCAAGCAGGATCATGCGCGCCAGTTGCTGGGTGATGGTGCTGCCGCCGGCCAGCACCTCGCCGCCCTGTAGATTGATCCACAGCGCGCGCAGGATGCCGCTCAGATCGACGCCGGGATTGGTGTAGAAGTTGGCGTCTTCGACGGCGATCGTGGCCTGGCGCAACCGCAGCGGGATTTGATCGAGCGGCAGGGGGGTGTGATGGCCGGCGCGCGGGTCGATGATCTCATAGAGCAGCCGGCCGTGGCGGTCGAGCAGGCGCGTGCTGGGCGCCTGGGCGCGGCGATACAGATCGTCCACCGAGGGCAGCGTGACCCACAACGCTGCCAGCGCGAGGGCCGGGACGCCGATGAGCAGCGCCAGGAGCGCCGCCAGGAGACGCCGCCGGGACAGATGTGCAAGAGTCATAGAGATGCGCCGCGCAGGCCGGCGATTGGATTATAGAGGGCGGCTCGACGGGAGAATGGGCGGCCCGGCATCACAATAGCCCGGCCAGCGCCAGGGCGATGATGACGACGCCGGCGCCCAGCCGGTACCACGCAAACGGCCGCAGGGTGTGGCGCGACACAAACCCCAGGAACCAGTGCACCACGAGCAGGGCGACGATGAACGAGACGACCAGCCCCACGCCAAACGCCGCAATCTGGTCGGTTTGGATGCTCGACAGGTTCTTCAGCAGCGCGTACAGCGTAGCAATGACCATGGTGGGGATGGAGAGATAGAACGAGAAGCGCAGGGCGGTGGGGCGATCCAGCCCGGCCAGCAGGCCGCCCACAATCGTCGCCGCCGAGCGCGACATGCCGGGGAACAGTGACGCGACTTGCGCCACCCCCACCAGC
>DAOTYS010000474.1:0-6316 GCA_034434575.1 Thermoflexales bacterium | reverse complement strand
ACGAGAAGCGGCCGCGAAGCCTGGTTGCTGTCAGATCATCATATAGCCGCTGCCGCGCATGTTGACAATGCGACAAGCCAGGCTGGGTTTCTGCTCGAGCTTGCTGCGCAGGCGAACCAGGTGCGGGCGCAACAGCTTGGCGCCTTCGCGCTCATCAACGCCGGATTTCATAAGCGCGTGCTCGAGCAAATCAGCGATGGAAACCACCCGGCCTCGGCGCGTATACAGCAGGTCAAAAATCCGACCTTCGATGGGGCTGAGTCGCACGTAGTCGTGGCCGCTCTGGATAAGATGTGTGGCCGAATCCCATCGAATCTCATGGGCAGGAGTGGCCTGGCCGGGCGAGACTGTGGCGCGTCGCAGCGCCTTCCCACCCGCCAATGCGGTTTCCGCAACCTGATTGCGGATGCGTTCCGCCATCAAGCGCGCGCTCAATTCTCGATGGGTCTCACTATCCGTAGACAAAAGATACTCCCGCACGCCCAATTGCAACGCTTTGATGGCTGTGTGCATATCCCCGCCTTCCTTGTCGTACAGGATTGTGGCCGGCAGCGCGCTGCCCTGCTCCTTTAGCAACGATAGCAGCGCAATTGCGCCGGCTTGCACCTCGGCGACCAGAAGCGCATCCTCGCCGGCTTGATGAATGGCAGCCAATGTCTCAGAGACAGATTTGACTTGAGCAATGTCGCAGTCCGCGTCTTTAAGCCCTTTGGATATTGCAGCGTCGGGCTGGTCGCCACTGAAGAGATAAATTGCTTGTTTGCGCATAGATCGTTCCTGCATCGGCTTAATGGATATGTAATAGGTCTTGATTATAGCCGCTTGTGCGATAGGCCAGTATTGGCTGGAAGCCCTTCGGGTTGTGACAGCCGGGCTGTGCGCAGATGTCACGCAGATACATATAGCGCGATTCTGTTCATGGGCATTATTGCGCAACGCACAATTCCTTGCCGTGCCCCACTGGCCCGTGTTCAAGGCTCAACGGGTACAATCCACATGGCATTACGATCATGGTCGTCTGCCCAGACCGGTTGAGGATATCGATATCAAAATCAAGGAGTTGCCCATGAACCGGTGGTTCACCACAGCGGATGAAAATGCCGCACCCGGTGGCATGACCGGGTTTGTGGGCGCATTTTCACTGGAGCACTCCGTGAGAGATCAGCTTGCCGAGCTTAAACGCCGCCTGACAGAAGTGAATGACCTGAATGCCATTGGCGCATTGATGAATTGGGATCAATCGACCTACATGCCGCCAGGCGGCGCAGCAGCGCGCGGCCGGCAGGCGGCCACGCTGGGCCGGCTGGCGCACGAGAAAGCCACCGACCCGGCCATCGGGCGTCTGCTCGATGCGCTGCAACCCTACGCGGACAGTCTGCCCTATGATTCCGACGATGCCAGCCTGATTCGTGTCGCGCGCCGCGAATACGAGCGCGCCACAAAAGTGCCGCCGGAGTTCATGGGGCGCTTCCTGGCTCATTCCGCCGCTTCTTATGATGTCTGGACGCGCGCCCGCCCGGCCAATGATTTCTCTCTGGTTCAGTCGTATCTGGAGAAGACGCTCGACTACAGCCGCGAACTGGCCGATTTCTTCCCCGGCTACGAACATATCGCCGACCCGCTCATCGACCTGAGTGATTTTGGCATGAGGGCCGCGACGGTGCGCGCGGTATTTGCCGATTTGCGTCGCGAACTTGTGCCACTGGTTGAAGCAATCATCGCTCGCCCCGCGCCGGATGACGCTTGCCTGCGTCGGCAGTACCCGGAAGACAGGCAGCTTGCATTTGGGTTGAGCGTCATCAAACGCTTCGGCTACGACTTGCAGCGCGGCCGGCAGGACAAGACGCATCACCCTTTCATGACCAAATTCTCGCTCGGCGATGTGCGCATCACCACGCGCGTGAAAGAGCATGATCTGGGCGAGGCGCTGTTCAGCACCATGCACGAAGCCGGGCACGCCATGTACGAGCAGGGCATCAGTATGGATTACGAAGGCACGCCGCTTGCCAGCGGCGCATCCGCCGGCGTTCACGAGAGCCAGTCGCGCTTGTGGGAAAACATCGTCGGTCGCAGCCTGGGTTTCTGGCGGCATTTCTATCCCGAATTGCAGGCAACTTTCCCTGATCAACTCGGCGCGACGCCCCTCGACACGTTCTACCGCGCCATCAACAAAGTGCAACGCTCGCTGATCCGCACCGACGCTGATGAGGTGACCTACAGCCTGCACGTCATCATCCGCTTTGATCTGGAACTGGACCTGTTGGAGGGCAAGCTGGCGGTGAAGGACCTGCCCGAAGCCTGGCGCGCGCGCTATGGCACGGACCTCGGCATTGCTCCGCCGGACGACAAAGACGGCGTTTTGCAGGATGTGCACTGGTACGCCGGCCTGATCGGCGGCGCCTTCCAGGGTTATGCGCTGGGCAACATCATGAACGCTCAGTTCTATGAGGCGGCGCTCAGGGCGCATCCTTCTATCCCCGACGACATCGCGCGCGGCGAGTTTGGCGCCTTGCATGGCTGGCTGAAGGACAACATCTACCGGCATGGCAGCAAGTTCACCGCCGGCGAACTGTTGCAGCGCGTCACCGGCGGCCCGCTCGATATCGGCCCCTACATCCGTTATCTGCGCGCCAAGTTTGGCGAGTTGTATGCCTTGTAACCGAGCGCATTGCAGGAGGTATTCATGTCCCCGAATTCCCGTTCCACGCGCCGCGCCTTTCTGCGGCTGGCCGGCGCGGCCCTGTCCGGCGCGGCTCTGTCGGCCTGTGCGCCGGCGCGCGCCCCCACGTCCCTCTTGCCGCAGGCGGCCTTCTACGTGTCTCCGCGCGGCAACGATGCCTGGTCTGGCCGGTCGCCGGTTCCCAATGCCGATCAGAGCGATGGGCCGTTTGCCACGCTCGACCGGGCGCGACAGGCTGTCCACGCTTTGAAAGTGTCTGCCAGCCTGACCGAGCCGGTGACGGTCTACATTCGGGGCGGCCGATATGAATTGGCTGAGCCGCTGCAATTCGACGCGGGCGACTCGGCGCCGGTGACGTATGCCGCTTACCCCGGCGAGACGCCGACGTTCGACGGGGGCCGGCGCATCGGCGGCTGGCGCATCGAGCGTCATCCTTTCATCGACGGCGCTGAAGTCTGGACAACCGAGCTGCCCGAAGTGGCTGCCGGCCAGTGGCACTTCAAACAACTATGGGTCAACGGCCAGCGCCGGCCGCGCGCCCGGCTGCCCAAAGTCGGCCCCGAACCGGAGCGTCGCCGCTTCTATCAGATCGCCGGACCCTCCTCCGGGCAGGACTATTTCAGCGGGACCAACACCTTCAAGGTTAGCCCCGGCGTGATCGACCCGGCCTGGCGCAACATGCAGGATGTCGAGATTGTTCTGCTGCACTTCTGGATCGAGGAGCGCATGCCCATCGAATCCTATGATCCAGAGACGCGCACCGTCACCTCGTCCCGCACCAGCGTCATGACGATCAAGCAGTTGAACTACTTTTACGTCGAGAATGTGTTCGAGGCGTTGACGGAGCCGGGCGAATGGTATCTGGACCGCAGCGCGGGCAAGCTGTACTACCTGCCCTTGCCGGGTGAGACGCCGGGCGCGGTCGAGGCGTATGCGCCGAGGCTGGAGCAATTGATGCTGCTGCGCGGCAACCCCAGCGCGGGAGAGTTTGTGGAGTTCCTGCGCTTCGAGGGGCTGACGTTCGAGCATGCCGAATGGAGCCGGCCGCCGGTCAGCAGCGCGCCGGGCTGGACGAAGGCGGCCAACACCGCGCCGGCGGCGTATTGGGCGCAGGCGGCTGCGGCGGCGCCGGCGGTCATCTCCTTGAAAGGCGCGCGCTATTGCGCCATCGAGAACTGTGTGGTGCGACACACTGGCTTCTATGGCATCGAGTTGGGCGACGGCTGCCTGAGCAATCGCATCGTGGGCAATGAGTTGTTCGATCTGGGCGCAGGCGGCGTCAAGCAGAACGGCGCGCCCTCGTTCCACGATGTGAATCTGGTCACCGGCAAGAATCGCATCACGGACAACCACATCCATCAGGCCGGGCGCGTTTTTCACGCCGGCGTTGGCGTGTTGTCGCAGAATGCCTTTGATTGCGACATCTCGCACAACCACATTCACGACCTCTTCTATTCCGGCATCTCCTGCGGCTGGGTGTGGGGCTATGGCGAGAACATTTCCCGGAACAACCGCATCGAGCGCAACCACATCCACGATCTGGGCTTTGGCTGGCTGAGCGACATGGGCGGCATCTATATGCTCGGCGTCCAGCCGGGCACGGTCATTCGCGGCAACCTCATTCACGACGTGGAGCGCGCCAGCTATGGCGGGTGGGGCATCTACCTCGATGAGGGCAGCTCGGAGATGCTGGTGGAGAACAACGTCTGCCACGATTTGAGCAGTCAGCCGTTCCACACGCACTACGGCCGGGCGAACCTCGTGCGCAATAACATCTTCGCGTTTGGCCGCGACAGCCAGGTGGTGCTCAGCCGGGGCGAGTCGCATGTTTCATTCACGCTGGAGCGCAACATCATCGTCACCGGCAGCGCCCCCATCTTCGCCGGCGGCTACGCCAACACCAGCATCCAGCTCTACATCGAGAGTGATCGCAACCTGTTCTGGGGCGTGGGCGGCCGGCCCTGGCGCTTCACCTTGATCGATGACACGCTCGAAAGCTGGCAGCGCACCGGCCACGACGCCCATTCCATCGTCGCGGATCCCTTGTTCCGGGATGTGGCCGCGCGCGATTTTACGCTGGCGCCGGACTCGCCGGCGTTTGCGCTGGGGTTTCAGCCGATCAATTTGTCTGGAATCGGCCCGCGTCCCAAACCCGCCCGCAGTTGAGGAATTCGAACCACAAAGAAGGGAAGAACACAAAGAGATTGCTCGATTTCTCCTGGCGCCAATGGTTTCTTCGCGGTTCGTTCAACGCAGATCGACCACAAAGCCGGGAAGAAGGCCAGGCGAATGAATGCCTGCATATCTTCGTGAACTTCGTTGTTTTGTGGTTCACATTCCGAATCGGATGGGCTGTGTCTGGCGCGAGGCGTGCTTGCGAAGCTGTTTCAGAGCGGCGGTGAAGTCTTTAGGGTAGGGGGCCTCGAATGTGTGTCGCTTGCCCGATGCGGGGTGTGTCAGCGTGATGGAGAGCGCGTGCAGCGCCAGCCGGCCGATCAATGGACGTTCGCCGTTCTCGCTTGGCTGGTACTGGCGCTTGATTGCCGACAGCATGAGTTGCCCGCCGTTGCCGTAGAGCGGATCGGCTGCCACCGGCATACCCAGCGTGCAGAGGTGCACCCGGATCTGGTGCGTGCGGCCATGTTTGGGCGTCGCCTCGATCAACGACACCTGCGCCAGCGGCGCATGGAACTTTTCCAAAACCCGGAAGTGAGTGGTGGATGGCTTGCCGTTTTCCAGATCGACGATTGTGCGATGCTGCCGGTCGGCGTCTACGCGTAAAGGGGCGGATACGGATCGTTCCCGCCAGGTCGGATGTCCCATGACCAGCGCGTGATACACCTTGATGACCTGATGCTCCTGAAACTGGGCGCTGAGTGACTTGTGCGCGTCCGCGTTGCGCGCCAGCACAACGATGCCGCTGGTGTCGCGGTCGAGCCGGTGCACGACCCACACACGCCCGAACGTGGGCTCCAGCAGCCCTGCCAGATAGGGGCGATCGGTGTCATAGCCGTCGGGCACGGTTGGCAGGCCTGCCGGTTTGCTCACTACCAGCAGGTCCAGGTCCAAATGCAACAACTCCGGCTCGTGTTTGCCCTTCATGCCTCTCCTGTCACGGTTGCCTACTGTTTGTGAACATTCTCGACTCATATATCAGGCTGCGTCCCTGCGCGCTTCAGTGCCGCTAGTTTACCCGGACAGGCAAGCCCGGCGGCCTGCGCTATGGGCAAGCTTGGCGACCTGCGCTATGGGCAAGCCTGGCGGCTTGCCCTACATGCAAGCCCGGCGGCCTGCGCTATGGGCAAGCCTGGCGGCTTGCGCTACATTGGCCCCGCAACTTCAACGCCGGCCATTCGTACTAAACTTGCAGAGGTAAATCGCATGTCAAATACTCGAAATCGTTTTCTGCCCAGCCTGATTGGCGCAGCACTGCTGTTCTTTGTCGCGCTGGCATTCGCAGCAACGCCGGCTTCAGGGTCGGCCCCCGCACTATCGCCGGCTGACCAGGTCCGCGCGACGCCAACTCCCGCGCCCTACGAAGAAGACCGTCGGGTCATTCGCGGCGATCAGTTCGTCATGGGTGACAGCTTTACCCTGCGCTCCGACGAGATCTTGCGCGGCGACCTCACCCTCTTC
>DAOTYS010000473.1:0-5301 GCA_034434575.1 Thermoflexales bacterium | reverse complement strand
CGACCACAGCCGGCGCTCACTTCATTCAGTTCAACGTGTATGGGCCGGAGGATGCTTTGATTGCCAAATCAGACGCAGTAGTGTTTACCGTGAACCCTGCTGCGCCGACGGCTACGGCGCCACCCCCGACGCCGCAGCCAGCCGAAACTCCGGCGCCGCTTGCGACTGCGACGCCGGATGCGGCAGCTCAGCCGGACACATCCGCAATCACAGCGACGACAGCAGCCCCGCCGGCCAGCGCGCTTGAAACGCCCATGCTGACTGTGACGGTTGAAATCGTCAATGTGCGAGAGGGGCCGGGCACGAATTACCCGCTTATCGGCCAGTTGCAAAATGGACAGACGGCTGCGGTGAAAGGCAAAAGCGCCGATGGCGCATGGTGGCAAATCGCCTTTCAGAATGGCAATGGCTGGGTGTTCGGCGAACTGGCGCAGGCCAATGCTGCGGCGCAAAGTGTGACGGTGGCTCAGGCGCCGCCGCCGCCCACAAGCGCGCCGGTGACAGTCGCGCCGGCCACGCCCGTTGCGGCGGCCACCGCGACGCCCTCCGGCCCGGTGTGCGATGAGTCGTCGCCCTACTGGCGCGGCGCCAATCCCAACTATCCGTTCTGCGCCACGCAAGATCCCACCTGGGGCGACCCACAAGGCGACTGGAATGTGTACGACAACGGCAAGGACATCCCCCTCTCGATCTCGTGGGCCATGTTTGGGCCGAACATCGCCGAGGTGCGCATTCACTTCACCCAGAGTAACAACGCCTGTGATTTTGCGCGCCCGGCGCAGCGAGAGGTCGATCAGGTGGTGCCGGCTGCCGGCACGTACAACTTCAACGTCCTCGATTTTCCGTATGGCGGCACGTTCTGGGTCTACTTCACCGTCCGCTTGACAGACGGTCGTGTCGTGCAGTGGGGGCAGAAGAAACTGTGCATTCGGTAGGGAGCTGGCCGCGCCTCGTCCGTATAATCGCGAACACAGCAAGGGTGGTGAATGATGGGTCAACGGCGACGGATGGTGCAGCGCTCGCAACTGGCGCGCGTCTGGCCGGGCGGAATGGTGATCGCCGCCCTGTTGGCGCTGTCGGCTTGCGCTGCGCCGGCGCAACCCACCGTAGTCACAATCACCTCGCCGGCGATGAACGCCCAAGTGCCGGTTGGGGTCGAGTTGCCGATCCAGGGCGTCGTGACAGGCGAGAACATCGTCCGGGTGGAGATTCTGATCGACGGCTTGCAGATGGCGCTGCTGTCGGTGCGAGACACCAGCCAGGGCGTCTCCACCTTTCCAGTTCAGGCAAACTGGACGCCGGCGCTGGCAGGCACACATATCGTGCAGTTCAATGTGTACGGGCCAAACGATCAGTTGCTGGTGACCTCGGAGCCGATCATCTTCACCGCTCAGGCGGGGTTGGCTATTCCCACGCCGCCTGCTGAAGCTGAGGCGCCGCCGGCCACAGCAACGCCGGCCATCCCACCGACCCCGACAACGGTGCCTACCCAGCGGCCGCCTTCAGCTCAAGCAGACCAGCCGGGCAGCGCAACTGCCACGGCTCAGCCGACGATGAGCGCGACGGTGGACGCAACGCCTCTCCCTGCCCAGACAGTCACAGTCGTCCCCACGCCCGTCGCTGCGGCTGCAATCGCTCCGACGGCGATCGCTCCTGGCCAGCCCAGCCTGACCGTTGCGGTTGATATTCTGAATGTCCGCGAGGGGCCGGGCACGAACTACACTGTGATCGGTCAACTCACGCAGGGCGCAACAGCGCCGGTGCGCGGCAAGAGCGCCGACGGCCAGTGGTGGCAGATCAGTTTCCCAGCCGGGCCGGGCGGCGTCGGCTGGGTCTTTGCGGAGCTGGCGCAGGTGACGGAGGCCGCGCGCGGCGTTGCGGTTGCGGCGGCGCCCCCCACGCCAACCCCCGCGCCGGTGACTGTGACGCCCGTTCAACCCGCGCCGGCCACACCTACGCCAGAGCCAAAAGCCTATGGCGGCGCGCTGTGCACAGAAAGCTCGCCCAACTGGCGCGGCGCCAATCCCAACTATCCGTTTTGCGTCGATCAGGATGTGGCCTGGGGTGACCCGCAGGGTGACTGGGCGATCTACGAGAATGGCAAGAGCATCCCGCTCTCGATCTCCTGGAGCGTGTACGGCCCGAACATCGATGAGATTTGGCTGCGCTTTGACCCGGCAGACGGCGTGTGTCCCTTCAACCGGCCAGGCCGCGCGCCAATCGCGTTGCAGTTTCCGCAGGGGGCGTCTTCTTTCCGATTCAATGCCGGCGAATATCCGAACGGGGCCACTTTTCGCGTCTTCCTGCTCATCAAGTTGAAAGACGGTCGCTGGGTGCAGTTTGGCGAGAAGCGGTTGTGCATCAACTGACCGCCGACAGTCTGCATCAGCCGGCCTGGGCCTGTTTGACTTCAGCCCACATCGCTTCGAGTTCGGCCAGTGACAGGGCCTGCATATCCAGGCCGCGCTGGCGAATCATCGCCTCCATGGCGCGGAATCGCCGGGCGAATTTAAGGTTGGCCTCGCGCAACGCCGTCTCGGCGTCGATGCCGAAGCCGTCGGCCAGGTCGGCCAGCGTGAACAGCAGGTCGCCGATTTCTTCCTGGCGATGGGTGTTGTCGCCGGCTGTGATGACCTCATCGATTTCCTCGCGCACTTTGGCCAGCCGCATTTGAGCGGCCTGGCGGGGGTCCTTGCTCCACTGAAAGCCGGCGCGCTCAGCCTTGTGCGCCATTTTCTGGGCCTGAGCCAGCGCCGGCAGCGTCGGCGGGATGCCGTCGAGGGCCGACTGGCGCGCCGCGCCCTTCTCGACATGTTCCTGGTGCTTGATAGCGTTCCAGTTGGTCAGCACTTCGCCGACGCTGTTGACAACGGCGTCGCCGAACACATGAGGATGCCGGCGCTTCAGTTTGGCGTCGATCTCGGCGATCACGTCCACCATGCGAAACTCCTCGGCCTCGGTCGCAATCTGCGCCTGCATGATGAGGTTCATCAACAGGTCGCCCATCTCCTCGCGCAGGGCGCTCAGGTCGCCCTCGTCGAGCGCGGTCAACACTTCGTACACCTCTTCCAGCAGCGCGCCGCGCAGCGACTCATGGGTTTGCTCGCGGTCCCAGGGGCATCCCTCTGGCGCGCGCAGGTGAGCGATGGTTTCCTGCAACCCCTCGAAGCTCGCCGTCGCGGACATGGCCGGCACGTAGAGCGTGGTCAGGTGATCGAAGCGATCCGTGCGATCGAGTTGGTGCAGGGGCAGCCAGGCGACGGCGCCTCCGGTCACGGTGGCGACCTGATGCTCCGGCGGGTACTGGTTCATCAGGGTGAGTTTGACGTCGGACGCGATGGCGCGCGAGTAGACCTGGGCGATCAGCGCCGGGCGGTCGGGATTCAGCGGCGGATGATGCAGCGCGGCCAGATCAAGCGCATCGCAGATTTGCAGGCCGTCCAGCGGATCAAACGATTTTGGATTTTGGATTTTGGATTTTGGATTGCGAATTGCGGACGCCGTATTGCGTATTGGGTATTCCGTATCCCGTATTTGAGCTTCTGCGTTCTGTGATCTGTGCTCTGGCTTGTGACTGCTGACTCCTGACTGCTGAAGCCTTTCCAGCACCGGCTCGATGAAACTCAGCCCGCTGACCAGGCGCGTCTGGATGCCTAGTTCGGCGGCGCGTTGGAGCAGGGCCGGCACAGTTGCTTCACCCACCAGCGGGTGGCCGGGCACGGCGTACACCACATCGCCCTGCCGGGCAGCGGCCATGATCTCATCGACAATGCCCGCGTAGACCTGGGCAAAGTCGTCGCCGGATTCGTACAAAGCGTCGAAGTCGCGCAGCGCAAGGTGCGCGGGCAGACCGCTCACGGTGGGGTGTTTGCGCGTGCGCAGATAGACGACGCGAGCATGGGTCAATACGTCCCACGCTTCGCGCGTCATCAGATTGGGGTCGCCGGGGCCGAGGCCGAGAATGGTGAGCAGGTGAGACATGGGCAGTTTCGGGTTAGCAGGTTAGCAGATTGTCAAGTTCTCAGGTTCTCAAGTGCGCAGGTTGTCACGCTCTCCAGGTCTCATGGGGCGTGGATGGTCGAACCAGACCAGTCAGCCGGGCAAACAGGCGCGATTGTAACGCCAATGGCGCCGACTGGGAGTATCATGGGGCGGTTTCATTCGCAGCGCGCTGTAACCGTGCCATGACGACCGACAAAACAAGCCCGACGATCACGACGCCGGATGTCGAAACCATCGCCGGCCAGACGATCGCTCTTGAACCGCCCTGGCGCGTTATCATTCACAACGATGACGTGACGCCGTTCGATTTCGTCATCCACGTGCTGAAGACCATTTTCAGGCTTGGGGCGGACATTGCCGAGCACGTGACATGGCTGGCGCACACGACAGGCCGGGCAGTGGTGTGCGCTCGTCCAAAGCCTGAGGCCGAGCTGCTGGTGAACAAGGCGCACTTCGCCGCCCGGCTGGAAGGCTATCCGCTCAAGTTCACCCTGGAGCCGGGCGAGTGACCGTCACTGCGCCGTCACGGTGATTGATGGCAGGCGAATCTGTGATACCAATGAACGCCAGGCGGTTGCCCAGGGAGAAAGCCATGCTGAGAGATCGTGCGCTGATGGTGTGGTCGCGCTTTGTGTTGAGGCTGCTGTTGGCGGCTGTCGTTGCGTCGAGCAGCTTTGCGGCGCTGGCGGTCGTCCCGGCTCAGGCAATCGATGCGCAGGGGGGCGCATACGCGCCAACCAGCGCGGGCGGCTTCTGGTACACCGTTCGCACTGGCGACACGTTATCCGGCATCTCGGCGCGCTTCGACGTGAGCATTGCCGGCATCATGCGCGCCAACAATCTGACCAACGCCCGCGCCATCTACGCCGGCCAGAAGCTGTATCTGCCCAAAGAGCCGGATTCGCCCGGACGCGCGGGAGCGTCGGCTGCCGCGCCGCAGTCCGCCGCAGCCGCTGCGCCGGCCGGCAGGACGCGCGGCAAGGCCATCTATGTCAGCCTGAGCAAGCAGCGCATGTGGGTGTATGAGAACGGCAAGTTGCTGTGGACATTTCTTGTCAGCACGGGCACGCCCGACCGCGCCACCAAAGCCGGCACGTTTCGCATCAAATCCAAGATTGACGAAGCGTGGTCGAACGTGTGGCAGTTGCGCATGCCGAAGTGGCTGGGCATCTACGATGTGGGGCGCATTGAGAATGGCATTCACGCCATGCCGATGACGAAGAACGGTCGTCCGGTGCGCTGGCGCGTGGGCGCGCCGGGATCATTCGGCTGTGTGGTGCTGAACACCAAAGACGCCGC
>DAOTYS010000472.1:0-2360 GCA_034434575.1 Thermoflexales bacterium | reverse complement strand
GGAGGTGATCCTCTCCCACATAGACTCCGGTGAATGGCAACCCGGCATGCAACTGCCCTCCGAACGCGAGCTGTGCGCCCAGTTCCGCATCAGCCGCATCACCGTGCGTCAAGCGCTGGCGGAGTTGGAGATGGAGGGCCGGCTGGTGCGCGATCAGGGACGGGGCACGTTCATCGCGCCGCCGCGCATCAAGCAACACCTCACCCGCCTGACTGGCTTCACACAAGACATGCAGGCGCGCGGACAGAAGCCCGGTTCGGTCGTGCTGCGCCTGACCGTGACTCGCGCCACGGCAGCCATAGCTCACCGTCTGCGGCTGGACGCTCACCACCGCAACGTCGTCCTGCTACAGCGGCTGCGCACGGCCAACGGCGAGCCAATGGCAGTCGAGACCGCCTATCTGAGCGAGGCGTTGTGTGGCGGCATTGTTGACGAAGACCTGGCCAATCAATCGCTGTATACCTTGCTGACTCAGAAATACGGCATCACCCCCACGCGTGCCGAGCAACAACTCGAGGCGGTTGCCTGTCCGGCGAGCGAGGCTAAACTGCTGGGTATTCCCAAGGGTAGCCCGGTCCTGCATCTGCATCGCACCACGTTCTCCCAACACGACCAGCCGTTCGAGACCGTCGAGTCCTATTACCGGGGCGACAAATACGTTTTTCATGCCGAACTGAAAGTGGAAACGCCGGCTGCGCCGGGCCACATGGCTTGGCGCGCTGGGCGATCAATGAGAATGACGAAGGACGTCAGATAAAACACAGAGGGTGACCGCTCAGGTCATTGCTACGCGCTGAAAAGCGCGCCCGACACTCAGGAGGCTGGGCGGTTGCCACAAGGAGAAGGAGACACATGAGAAAGCATTCATCAACCGTGGTCGGCCTGGCTACGGCGATGGCCGTGCTGGCCGCAGCGTGCGCCGCACCGCCGGCGGCTGCTCCACAAGCGCCGGCTCAACCTGCACAACCGGCAGCGACGGAGGCACCTGCTCCCGCGCCGGTTCCGGCCGCCAGCCCCAAGGGGGGCTTGCGCAAGAGCAACAGCGATTACAAGGGCACCTTGAACTTGTGGGTGTTGGGATACACCCCCGGCAATCAATTCGCCAATCCGTTCGACCTGGCCATCGCTCAGTTTGAGGCCGACAACCCCGACATCAACGTTGAGATCACCGGCTATCCGCCCAACGACGAAGGGTTCACCAAGCTCACCACGGCCCTGCAGAGCGGCCAGGGCATTGACCTGTTGCGCCTGCCGTCCGACCGCTTACCCGCTTTTGTGAAAGATGGCCTTATCGCCCCTATTGATGACTACCTCACCGACGCCGATAAGGCCGACATCTTGCCCAACACGCTGGACGCCGTGCGGCTGAAGGACGGCAAGGCTTACGCCTGGCCGCTGTGGGTTGTGCCGATGGGCATCTATCTGAACCTGGATGTCTTCCAGGAAGCCGGCGTCGAGCTGCCTTCCAAAGATTGGACCTGGGAGGAGTTCGTCGAGACGGCCAAGAAGCTGACCTTTAAGCGCGCCAACGGTGAGCAGGTCTACGGCTTCAGCGGTTTCATTGATCCAGGTGTGATCAACACGTGGGGCTTGTGGATGAACGAGGACCCCAGCGTTCGCCCGATTGTAGACGGCAAGTTTGGCTTCGATAACGAGAAAGCCGCAGCCGGCTTGAAGCGATTCGCCGAGCTGGCGTTGGTGCACAAGGTAACGCCGCCCGACTTCGGTTCGCAGAAAGACGCGGACGTAAAGGGCGGCTTCAAGAACAAGCAGTATGCCATGATCGTGGACGCCACCGGCTTCAGTCCACAACTCAAGGCCGACAAGATCAACTTCGCGATCTACCCGCTCCCCAGCCAAAACGGCAACCGGCTGACGGTGGGCGCAATCGGCCTGATCGCCGTGGCCGCCACGAACGACAAAGCTAAGGAGCGCGCGGCGATGGACCTGGCGCGTTACCTGACCAGCGCGGAGGTGCAAGAGGATGTGCCACCCAGCGAGACGGCGGCGACCGGCTTCTACCTGGCCCCCGCCGCGCGCAGGTCGGTCAAGGTCGCGCCGCCGCTCGACCAGTTCGTGCCGATGCTGGACTATATGTGGATCACGCCGCTGACGCCGGCCTGGCCCAAGCTCACCCGGCTCTTCCACCCAGAGTATCAGAACATCATCTTCGGCAAGGCCGACCCGGCCGAGGCGATGGCGAAGATCGCTCCCGAAGCCAACGCCCTCATTGCGGGGCAATGAGGAATAAAGAATTGAGAATTGAGAATGCAGAAATTCTCAATTCTCAATTCTCAATTCGCGATGCGCCGGTTCATCCAAAAACACGGCTGGAGTTACGCCTTCATCTTGCCCAGCCT
>DAOTYS010000471.1:0-3715 GCA_034434575.1 Thermoflexales bacterium | reverse complement strand
TCGTTGGCGCTGATGGCGACAAATGAAACGCCTCTGGGCATGTAGTCGTTGGCCAGATCGACCAGCGCGCGGTCCACATGCTTGACATACGGGCAATGGTTGCAAATGAACACAATGACCGTCGCGCGATTCGAGCGTAAGTCGGCCAGGCGCATCGTCTTGCCCGACACTGCATCGGTCAGCGTAAAATCGGGCGCCGGCGCGCCCAGCGGCAATACCGCAGAAACAGGATCAGAAACAGTCGGCATCTCAACACCTCGCGTTAGAAATGACTGAATCGCATGATACCAACCCGTCAGGCCAACGCGCCGGCCCAGCCGAGCGCAAGATCAGCGTCGTCGGCGTCCGCCTGAATGAGGCCGTGCGCCAGCCAGTCTTGATAGCGCCGCCACGCCGCGACCGCCTCATCCTCCAGCGCCGGCGCCAAACGCAACGCGTCCCCCGGCAACAGTTGCGCCGCCAGCGGCAGGTCGGCGCGAATGACCACGCCGACAATGGGATAGCCGCCGGTGGTCTGGGCGTCGGCCATGAGCAGAATGGGCCGGCCATCGGGCGGGACTTGCAGCGCGCCCATGAGCGCGCCAAGTGATGCCAGGTTGAAAGACTGCGCTTGAACCAGTCGCAGCCCATCCAGGCGATAACCGATGCGGTTGGATTGCTGACCAACGCGCCAGGGCGCGCCATACAACGCAGCGATTGACTCCGGCGTGAAGCGATCGGCATGCGGCCCCGGCAACACGCGCAGGGCCGGCCGCGAACCATAGGCCGGTCGCATGTCCTCGCGCCACACCTGGCCGGCTATGGAGCCCGAAGCAGCGGTCGATGCGCGCACCACATCACCGGCTTGCAGCGCGCGTCCCTCGAAACCGCCAAAGCCTCCAGCCAGGTCGGTGCTGCGCGATCCCAGCACGAGCGGCGCATCGACACCGCCGGCCACTGCAAGATAGGCCCGCGCGCCCCAGTCATGCCGGCGGTCCATAAACGCCAACTGCGCGCCGGGGCGCAGCGCAAACGACATCCACAGCGGCGCTGGGCGATGATCGAGCTGCAAGCCGAGGTCGGCGCCGGCAATGGCAACGACCAGCGAGGCTAAGGCGACAAAGATCGCGCCGCCGGCGGTGATTTCGAGGGCGGCGGCACCGGGCGGATTACCGACCAGCCGGTTGGCGGCCTGGAGCGCAAAGGCATCCATCGCGCCGCCGGCCGGCACGCCGTGCCGCATCGCATGAGGCCGGCCCAAATCTTGAACAGTGGTTAGCAGGCCGGGGCTGACAACTTCGAGCGCGGGCAAACTCACGCACAGGATTGTACTGCGGGGCGCGCGAACTCCGCTGGACTATCACAAACTCTCATCGCCCGCCGAAACCTGCGCAATTGTGTCAACCTCTGGCAGATCGACCGTCCGACACAACACCGCCATCACCGGCGCGCATTTGGCAGACTGATCTTGCTATAGAACTGCCCAAAGCCTTGCCAGACGCAAGGGGAAAAAGAGGAGGCGCTTATGCCCGCACAGTTGCGTGTCAAAATGATCCTGCCGGCCCTGACCGAGGCAACCAGCCCATTCTGGCGGCCCATCAAGTATTCGCTGTTCCCGCCACTGGGCCTGGCCACACTGGCCGGCTATCTGGATGACAGCGATGAGGTCAGCATCCAGGATGAACACGTGGAGACACTCGACCTGAACGATCAGCCAGACGTGGTCGTGATCCAGACGTACATCACCTCGGCCTATCGCGCCTATGCGCTGGCCGATCATTATCGGGCGCGCGGGGCACATGTGTGCCTGGGCGGACTGCACGCCACCGCGCTGCCCGACGAGGCTGCCCGGCATGCCGACAGCGTCTTCATCGGGCCGGGCGAAGACACCTGGCCGGCATTCCTGGCCGACTTCCGCGCCGGCCGCCCAAAGTCGCGCTATACGTCCACCACCCGAACGCTCGATCACTTGCCCCCCATCCGACGCGACCTCATCAAGCGGCATCTTTACCTTGTGCCGAACTCCGTTGTTGTCTCGCGCGGTTGTCCGCACACATGCGACTTCTGCTACAAGGAAGCCTTCTTCAAGGGCGGCAGATCTTTCTACACCCGGCGCGTGGATCAGGCGCTGGGCGAGATTGCCGCATTACCCGGCCGGCATCTGTATTTTCTGGACGACCATTTGTTCGGCAATCCCCGTTTTGCGCTGGCGCTGTTCGACGGTATGCGAGGCATGGGCCGGCTGTGGCAGGCCGCCGGGACTGTGCAATCTGTGCTGGCGCCGGGATTGATCGAGCGCGCCGCAGCCTGCGGTCTGCGCAGTCTATTCGTGGGCTTTGAAACGCTCAACCCAAACAACCTGGTTGCCCAGCACAAAGCGCAGAACCTGCGCCATGACTATGCCGCCGCCATTCGCAGACTGCATGATCTGGGCGTCATGGTCAACGCGAGCTTTGTGTTCGGCATGGACGAAGATGAGCCGGACGTATTCGACCGCACCGTTGAGTGGGCGGTTGGCATGGGGATCGAGACCGCCACATTCCACATCCTCACGCCCTACCCCGGCACGGCACTGCACGCGCGCATGAGCCGGCAGAAGCGCATCCTGCATTCGAACTGGGATTTGTACGACACGCGCCACGCTGTGTTCCAACCGGCGCGCATGACGCCGGAGGCGCTGGAGGCCGGGTACTGGCGGGCCTATCGCCAGTTCTATAGCTGGCGCAACATTCTGGCCGGCGCATCGCTCAAGCCCGGCCTAGCGCGCAGGCTGCGCCATGTCGCTTACGCCGGCGGCTGGAAAAAGTTCGAGCCGCTGTGGGACATCGTCATTCGCGCCCGGCAGGTGACGCGCATGTTGCCAATACTCGAGCGCATTCTGGCCGGGCCGGCGCAGACACCTCCGAACAGCGCGCGAACGGAGAACGCCCGGCTATCGGACAGCATCGCGGCGCAGGAGTAATATCACTATCGCATGGCGAATCAGTCTGCATCAGAAGCAACTCAAACAGCCGCAAACAGCAATCTGACCAGCGCCGGCGCAGCCATGCGCCGGGGAAAAGTCGCCGACAAAGTCGCCGAGACACTGGCGATGTTGAGCGGCCTGTATGGACTGGGAACCACGCTCTTTCTGGCGCTCGGCCTTGCCCCTGGCGAAGAGTTGCCGATTGTGGGTCTGTTCAACACCCTGCTACCGGCGCTCTTATTTCCGGCAGTCGCGCTTGCCATCGGTTGGCTGGCAGCGCGGCGCTGGAAGCTGGCCGCGCTCATGGCGCCGGCCATCCTGGCATTGGTGTCAGGATATGCGGCGCTGTTCCTGCCCCGGCCGCTTCCGCCTGCTTCAGCGCCGCAACTGTCCGTGTTGACCTTCAACTTGCACGCCGAGCGTGTTGCGCTGGCCCCGATGGTCGAAGTGATCCGCGCAGCCGGCGCGGATATCGTCGCGCTGCAGGAGCTCAGCCCGGAGGCCGCGCGCATGTTCAGCGCCGAACTGGGCGATGTCTATCCCTATCGCGCGCTGCACCTGCATCCAAGCAACCCGGTGATGGGACAGGGCGTGTTGAGCAAATATCCGTTGCGCGACAGCGTGTACTGGCAGGTGGAGATGTGGCACCAGCGCGTGACCGTGACGATGCGCGAGAGGGACATTGCGTTGTACAACGTCCACCCCAACATTCCGTTCGTCCTCACAGCGAGCGGCCTGGCGTTCGACGCCGGCAAGCGCGGCCGAGACATC
>DAOTYS010000470.1:0-1616 GCA_034434575.1 Thermoflexales bacterium | reverse complement strand
TCTTCTGCATCGCATCGCTGAGCGCAGCAGCGCGCCTGGCCGAAGCGATCGCGAATCTTCCAGGTCTTGAGGGCGCAGGGGTCTTGATGACAATGAGGGATCGTTTCCTTACCGTCCGCTTGACGCGCGACCTTTGGCAATTGGCGCCACAACATATCGAACTTGCAAGAGCCATCTCGCGCCTTGCGCGGGCGCACAACGCGCGCGCCGACCGCCGGGCGGTCCAGGAAGTGCAGGTTGCAATTGCAGCCAAGCGCGATGAGATAGATATAGATGTCGACTTCTGGCGCGCCGTGCTGGGCTACCTGCCGATGGCCGATGACAACGCGGTTGACCCGCTTGGGCACGGATCAACGGTCTGGATGCAGGAGATTCACGCGAGCAAGGCGCTGCGACATGCTATGCACATTGACGTGTCAATTGCGCGCGAGGAAGCTCCGGCGCGGCTGCAGGCGGCGCTCGCCGCCGGCGGACGCATTGTTGACGACTCGCACGCGCCGGAATACTGGACCCTCTCCGACCGCGCCAGCAACCGCGTCTGCATCGTCTCGTGGCCGGACGGCGCAGAGCAGGCAAACCAAGTTACCGGCGGCGTATAGACACTGTCTCAAAGCCTGCTGTCGCCAGCACACCCGAAGTGGTGAGCGCCGATGTCGCGACCGCTGCCAAAAGCCCAGCTAAATCCGAATGCTGTGGAAGAAAGTCCTGCCAGTCTCAACGGACAGCAAAGATACTTCTGGTAGACTGTGGGGCATGAGTAGGCTTGCGCTGCACAGCGCGAGTCACCAATTCGCTGTAACGGGGTGGAGGCTATTCCTGCCGACAACTGCCATGGATTGCTCAAAGTCAATCTCCTTGCGCTGCCTCCTTAGAGCTGTGCTCGTGGCTTTTATCCTTGCCGGCGGGCTGGCCGGCTGTAGCGTTGACCAATCGCCCCAGCCCACAACGCTACCGGCTGAGGACTTTTCATCGCTGTCGCCAATCCTCACAACCGACCAACCCTATGCGATCCCCGCCGCGCCAATCACGCCTGAAAACGCCGACCGCCTGGCGCGCGTCGGGGAGATGGCCGGCCTCGGCCTGCCGGTCACGCTGGCCAGCTCACAAGATGGACAACTGCTGGCCGTCGGCACATCACGCGGGGTCTATCTATATGGCGCGCAGAGGCTGGATCAACGGCGCTTTCTGGAAGCGCCATCCGTGAAGTTCGTGAGCATCTCGCCGGATGGCCGGCTGCTGGCCGCCTACATTGCGGCCAGGCCTCATCAGGTGCGCGTCTGGCGCCTGGATAATGGCGCGCTGGTTGGCAGCCTGGATATTCAATCGCCTCGCTCCACCACGCTCTACCCGGCCGGCCTCGCCTTCTCGCCGGATGGGGAGCAGGTCTATGCGGCGTATCACAACTTCAGGCGCGAGCATACTATCCTGGCCTGGCGACCCGGAGAAGAGCTGACCGGCCGTGAGGTGTTCGGATTCAACCCAGGGTTCGGCTGGGAGGCGAACCTGGCCAGGTTGATCATCGCGCCAGCGCGCGCGATTTGGTCGTCTTCGCGCTGTTCGGGAAGGTGGAAGCGCATCGGCTGAGCCAACCGCAGCGCCTGTTCGCGGTCGAGGCA
>DAOTYS010000469.1:0-9160 GCA_034434575.1 Thermoflexales bacterium | reverse complement strand
GTGTTCATGTTGTTCATCCATGTAGTCCGTATAGCTCGGCTACATGGTCACGATGTCTTGAGCCTCCACTCAATTTACTCGGGTCACGATGTCGTGAGCCTCCATTGGACACGATGTCTTGAGCCTTGACAACTACTTCCCATGCAAACCGCTATCTTCACCGGCCCGCGTCAGATCGAGGTGCGCGAGATGGACGCGCCGGCCCTCAAACCCTCTCAGATATTGTTGCGTGTGCGCGCCGTGGGGCTATGCACCATGGAGCAGCGCTTCTACCGGGGCGTCGCCCCCGGCGACTATCCGTTTCGCGGCGGACACGAGGTCGCTGCCGAGGTTGTGGAGATCGGCCCGGCTGCCATCACCGATGCTCGCGTCGGCGATCTCGTTGCGCCGGCTCTGCTAACCCGCTGCGGTGTGTGCTACTACTGCCGGCGCGGCATGGACAACTTCTGCCTGCGCGAAGGCGCCCGGCAGCCCGGCGAGATGTGGGGGCCAGCCGGCCTGAGCGAGCACATTGCGGTCGAAGACTATCAGGTGTACAAGCCGGCTGTTCCGCGCGACCCTTGCGAGCTGGCCCTGACCGAGCCGCTGGCGTGCGTGGTGCGCAGCGTCAGCCTGCCGCCCCTGCAGTTTGGCGACACAGTGGTTGTGCAGGGCGCCGGCATTATGGGCCTGCTGCACGTCCAGTTGCTCAAACAGCGCGGCGTGCGCGTCATTGTCGCCGAGCCAGATGCCAGGCGTCGTGCTTTTGCACTGCGCCAGGGCGCGGACGATGTGCTTGATCCACTTGCGGAAAATCTGGCAACGTTTGTCAAAGATCGCACCGACGGGCGCGGCGCGAATGCCGTCTTCTTTACCGCCGGCGGGCCGGCGGCCATTGAGCAGGCGCTGATCGCGCTGGATAAAGGCGGCTGGCTGTGCCTGTACGGCTCGGTTCATCCCAAAGGCCCGCTTCCTGTCGATCCCAACCTGATCCACTACAACGAGATCACAGTGACCGGCACGTACAGCCACACCCGCGACAGCTTCCGGCAGGCCATTGCGCTGATCTCGAACGGCATGGCTGATCTGTCGTGTTACATCAGCGAGCGCGCGCCATATTCAGACATTGTGACTGCCTTCGAGCGCGCCATCAGCCCGGGCACCTACCGGGTCGTGGTGACTTTCGACACAAACAACTCTTGACCCTCAACCCTCAACTTTTAACCCCAATGCATTCTGGATCATGTCAGACACCTGAGTCAGATGCGCTTCGTCGTGGGCGAAGTCCAGCGCGTTCGTGTCGATGATGAGTGTGGGGCATATTGCGAATCGGCTGATCCATTCCTCGTACAGGGTGTTGAGCTGTTGCAGATAGTCCAGGCTGATGCTGCGCTCGATGTCGCGCCCGCGCCGGCGAATGCGTTGCAGCAGGACCGGCGCCGAGGCGCGCAGATAGACCACCAGACTGGGCGGGGGCAACAGGGATGCAATGGCGCTGTACAACCCATAGTAGGTTTTCCAGTCGCGCTCACTGATGTAGCCTTGTCGGTGCAGATTGCAGGCGAAGATTTCCGCGTCTTCGTAGACGCTGCGATCCTGGATGACTGAACCGGGGCGCTCCAGCAGCCCGCGATAGTCGTTCAGGCGGCGCGATAGAAAGAAAGTCTGTGAGTGAAAGCCCCAACGTCGCATGTCCTGGTAGAAGTCGGCCAGATAGGGATTCTCGACCACCGGCTCGAACAGGGCATCCCAACCCCAGCGACGGGCCAGCGCAGCGGTCAGGCTGGTCTTGCCCGCGCCGATATTGCCGGCCAGTGTCACGAAGTATTTCACGTCAGACTGTGGCGCGCCGTTCCGCCTGCTATTTGCAAAGCCCGGCGGTGGCAGGTTGCCCTCGGCCTTGCGCGTCAGCCGGTCGGCAGGCTGCCCTTGTCAGAGAAGTCGCTCACAGCGCGCTCACAGCGCGCTCATAGCGCGCTCATAGCGCGCGCCATTTTCTGCCGTCGGCCTCGATGAAATCGTCGGCCTGTTTGGGTCCCCAGGTGCCGGCGCGATACAACTCGATAAAGTCGTGCGGGTTGTTGCGCCAGCGGTCGAGCACCGGCGTAATCAGCCCCCAGGCCGCTTCGACCTCGTCGCTGCGGGTGAACAGGGTCGAGTCGCCCAGCATACAGTCGAGGAGCAGTCGCTCGTAAGCGTCGGGCGCCGGCATGTCGAAAGACTCGCCGTAATCGAAGTTCATCAACACCGGCTGAATCTTCTCGCCGGCGCCCGGCGACTTCGCCTCGAACTTTAGCGCGATGCCCTCGTCCGGCTGGATCGACAGCACCAGCGTGTTCGGCTCGATCTGTTGCGCCGCCGCGCTGCTGAACAACAGCAGGGGGGGCATCTTGAATTGAATGGCGATCTCGGTGACGCGCCGGGGCAGCCGTTTGCCGCTGCGCACATAGAACGGCACCCCCGACCAGCGCCAGTTCTCGCACAGCAGTTTCATGGCCAGGTAGGTTTCTGTGGTTGACTCCGGCGATACGCCTTCTTCTTGGGTGTAGCCCGGCACCAGTTTGCCGGCGATTTTGCCCGGCCCGTATTGGCCGCGAATGGTGCCGCTCCCGCGCGAGGTGTCTACGCGCAACGCTTTGAGCACCTTCACCTTTTCGTTGCGCACAGCGTCGGCGGCAAATTCAGCCGGCGGCTCCATCGCCGTCAGCGCGACGAGTTGCAGCGCGTGGTTCTGCACGATATCGCGCACGACGCCCGCGCTCTCATAATATGACCCTCGGTTTTCCACGCCCAGATCTTCGGCCACGGTGATCTGCACATGATCTACATACTGGTAGTTCCAGATCGGCTCGAAGATCGTGTTGGCAAAGCGGAACACCAGAATGTTCTGCACCGTCTCCTTGCCGAGGTAGTGGTCGATGCGATAGATCTGGTCCTCGTGGAAGAAAGCGTGCAGATGCGCGTTCAACTCGCGGGCCGACTGCAGGTCATGGCCGAATGGCTTCTCGACAATGATGCGCATCCAGGCGCCCGGGCACGGCTTGCCCAGCGACGTTTCACCGATCCTGCCCGTGATGGTCTGGTAAGCTTCTGGCGGGGTGGCGAGGTAGAACAGTCGGTGGCCGCGCAGCCCGCGCGCTTGCTCGATCTCAGTGAGCTGTTGATGCAAGGCTTCGTAGTGCTCGGCTTTGTCATAGTCGCCTTGCCGGTAGCGCAACCCTTGAGAGAACCGGCTCCACAACTCGTTGTCCACAGTCCTGGCGTGCGAGAAAGTCTGGACGGCCTCGCGCAACTCTGCGCGGAAAGACTCGTCGGTCTTGGGCTTGCGGCCAAACCCGACCACAGTGAAGTTGTCGGGCAGCAGCCCGCCGCGCGCCAGGTTGTAGAGCGCAGGGATCAATTTGCGGTGCGTGAGGTCGCCGGACGCGCCAAAGATGACCATGCTGCACGCCTCGGGCACGCGCAGCGCCCCGTCGCGCCGGCTGAAACGGTCGGCGGCCGGCCTGACCTCGACAGGATTACTCGTGAGCAGATTTGACGGCATGTCCGCCGAACTCCTTGCGCAGAGCTGCGCAGACCTTGGCGGCGAATGATTCATCCTGCCGCGACATGAAGCGTTGGAACAACGACAGCGTGATCACCGGCGCCGGCACGTCCTCGTCGATGGCGGCCTGGATCGTCCAGCGGCCCTCGCCTGAATCTTCGACGTAGCCCTTGATTTGTTCAAGCCGGGGATCCTTGTCAAGGGCGTCTTGCAGCAGTTCGAGCAGCCACGAGCGCACCACGCTGCCCTGCCCCCACACCCGGGCCACCGCCGGCAGGTCGAGGCCAAACTCGGATTTCTCCATGATCTCGAAACCCTCGGCATACGCCTGCATCATGCCATACTCCACGCCGTTGTGCACCATTTTGACGAAGTGCCCGGCGCCGGCCGGCCCGCAGTGCAGGTAGCCGTTTTCGGGGGCCAGCGTCTTGAACGCCGGTTCCAGCCGCTCGAACACCTCTTTGTCGCCGCCGATCATCAGGCAGTAGCCCACCTTCAGCCCCCAGATGCCGCCGCTGGTGCCCTCGTCCATGAAGTGGACGCCCTTCTCACGGCACAACGTGTAGCGGCGTTTCGAGTCGCGCCAGTTCGAATTGCCGCCGTCCACGATCACATCGCCCGGATCGAGCAGCGTCAACAGCGTGTGGATCATCTGCTCGGTCACGTCGCCCGATGGCAACATGATCCAAATCGCGCGCGGCGGTGTCAGGGCTTTGACCAGCTCTTCGATCGAGTACACGCCCCGGATGCCTTCCGCCACCAGCTCGTCGATCGGGCGCGGGCTGCGATTGCTGACAATCACCTCGTGGCCGCCCTGGTGCAGCCGGCGCGCCATGTTCGCGCCCATTCGTCCCAGTCCAAACAGACCCAGTTGCATGTCTTTTTACCTCTTCAATGGGGAAATGTGATTAGCGGCTGCGTCCAGACTGACTGTGGGCCCTGCCGCGCCGTGTCGCGCCCGCCTTCGCGCCCGCCCGTTTTGGCCTGGCCGCGCTTGTCTTCATCGCGCCTCCGGCGCTGCCTCTGGCGCCGGCTTTGGCGCTGCGAGCAGGCGCGGCATCCTTTGCGCGACGCGTTGCGCCCTTGAGCGTCTGGACGATTTTCTTCAGCCCGGCCAGCGGGTCGCGGCCCAGGTGCAGCCGGATGACGCGCCGGTTGTGCGCCACAAGTGATTCGTAATCCCCCAGCGATTGCGCCCGGATGAGTGTTCCAAAAGAATACGGCTCGCCGGGGATCGGGACATCCTGTTCGGGATCATAGGTCAGTTGCACGACGACGACATTGTTTGCGCCGCCCTTGTGCAACTGGCCTGTGCTGTGCAGGAAGCGCGGCCCATAGCCAACGGTGACCGGCGCGCCGGTGCGCGCGCCGATGGCCGCGCGTATGCGCTCCAACTCCGCCGCAATCCGCTCGTCATAGGGCAGGTAGGCCTGCACAGAGACATAGTCGCCTTCGCCGGCGCTGCGCAGGAATTTGTTCAGCTGCGCGTTGGCTGACTTGCTGGCCTGCTCGTTGGAGAAGGCGCCCGTGGCTTCGAATTCGTCGAGCAGGCGCTTCGTGTTGGTCTTGCTTTCGGTGACGTTTGGCTCATCGAACGGGTTGACACCCAGCGCCACCCCGGCGATGGCGGTGGCGAACTCCCAGCGGAAGAACTCGGCGCCCAGGTCGTAAGTGTCCGCCAGGTGAATCTCGATCACAGGCAGCTTCGCCCGCTTCAATGAGGCCGCCAGGCGGTCGTGGGTCTCATCCCCCTGCAGCTTCAGATAGATGTACAGCCGGTCCGGGCTAAGTTTGGAGACGCTGCCGCGCAGGTTGGCAATGTCGCCTTCCACCGGCACGATGCCGCGCGCGTTCTTGCCGGTGCTTTCTGCTATCAACTGCTCGACCCACACGCCGAAGCTTGCGACTGCCGGCGAAATGATGAACACGGCTTTGTCCCGCGAAGCCAGGGCCATGCCTCCCAGCAGCGCGCCCAGCCACAAGCCGGGGTTGGCCGGCGTGTCGGCCTTGCACCAGCTGGCCATGCGCGCGCCGCGTTGCAGCAACTGCCCGATGTCAACGCCGGCCAGCGCCGCCGGAATCAGGCCAAAGTAGGACAGGGCCGAGTAGCGGCCGCCGATATCGGACGGATTGATGAATATGCGCCGGAACTTTTCGGCCTCGGCCAGCGATCGAAGCGGGGTGCCATCGTCTGTGATCGCAATGAAGTGCTGGCCGGCGCTGTCGCCGGTGATCACATCCACTCTGGCCCGGAAGTACTTGTAGAACGAGTTGATCTCGACGGTTGTGCCGGACTTCGAGGCGACGATGAACAACGTCTTTGTGAGGTCCAGCTTGCGCTCCAGTGTCAGCACGGTGGTCGGGTCGGTCGTGTCAAGGACATGCAGACGCAAACCGCTGGTGTTTCCGCCCGACTGCGTCTGGAATGCGGCCCGCAGCACGTCTGGCGCAAGGGAACTGCCGCCCATGCCCAGCACCACGGCGTCGGTCAAGCCGGCGGCTTTCACTTCGTTCACGAACGCAGTCAGTTCGCCGACCTGTCTGGTCATGGTGTCGGCGACCGACAACCAGCCCAGTCGGTTATTGATCACCTTGATGTGTTCCGGGGTGGTCGTCCACAGGGACGCATCGCGGTTCCATGCGCGCGTCGCCGCTTTCATGCGCGTCAACTCGTCAACATAGCCCAGCGCCACATCCACATTGACGGCTTCACCGCGCGCGGCGATGGCTTCGCGCTTGGCTTCGATTCCCTTCAGCAGAGACTGAAAGGCGTCGGAGAATAGTTTGACGCCGTCATCCTGCAGTTTCTGCCAGACATGGGGCATTGAGATGCCGGCCTGTTCCAGATCCTGCATGAGCCGGTTGACGCCGTCCAGATCATCCTCCACCGTCAAAGCAACCTGCCCGTGGTCGCGGAAAGCTTTCAGGGTCTGGGGCGGCAGGGTGTTGACGGTATGCGGGCCGATGAGCGCGTCTACGTAGAACGTGTCAGGCAGCGCGGGGTTCTTGGTGCTGGTGCTGGCCCACAACACGCGCTGGGGCCGGGCGCCGGCGGCTTCGAGGGCGCGCCATTCCGGCTCGCTGAAAATGCGCTTGAAAATCTGGTAGGCCAGTTTCGCGTTGGCAATGGCGGCCTTGCTCTTCAGCGCGCCGAGCCTGGCTCTCAACTCCTGATCCCACTCTGCTGCCTGGGCGATCTTCTCGTCGAGCAGCTTGTCCACCAGTGTATCGACGCGGCTGACGAAAAATGAAGCCACCGATGACACGTTGAGCGGCAACCCCTGCTCGGCGCGCGCCTTCAGGCCGTTGATGAAGGCGCGCGCGACGGCTTCGTAGCCTTCCAGCGAGAAAATCAGCGTCACGTTGATGTTGATGCCGTCGGAGATGAGTTGCTGGATAGCGGGGATGCACTCCGGCGTGGCCGGCACCTTGATCATCAGGTTTTTGCGCGCCACAGCCCTGTGCAGCCGGCGCGCTTCGCTCACAGTGCCGTCGCAATCCCGCGCCAGCTCTGGCGACACCTCCAGGCTGACGTAGCCATCCAGCCCGTTTGTCTGTTCGTATACCGGCTCCAAAATGTCGGCGGCGGCCTGGATATCTGCAACAGCCAGTGTCTCAAAGATGGTCTGGGCATTGGCCCCCTCAGCCACCAGTCGCAGAATGTCCTCGTCGTAATCGGCGCTGCCGGAGATTGCCTTCTCGAAGATGGAGGGGTTCGAGGTCACGCCGAGCACGCCGTACTCGTCGATCAATTCCTGCAGTTCCCCGTTCTTGATGATGCTGCGTTGGATGTTGTCGTACCAGAAGCTTTGGCCCAGCTTCTGCACTGCCACGTTTGGATTCGTGTTTGCGTTGTTCATAGTCATCGTTCCAATTCCAATGCTTCCACTTTTTTGAGCCGGGCGACGTAGCGCTCGCCCTCGTTGAACCGGGCGCCCAGAAACGCGCGCGCGAGTTCGAATGCCAGTTCGCAGCCAATGACCCGTCCTCCCAGCACCAGCACATTCATGGCGTCGTGCTCGACGCCCTGGCGGGCTGAGTAGGTGTCGTGGCACACGCACGCGCGGATGCCGCGCATCTTGTTGGCTGCAATGCAGGCCCCGACGCCGCTGCCACAGAGCAGGATGCCGCGTTCTGCGCGCCCTTGCTGGATTGCCTCACCCACGAAGCGGGCGAAATCGGGGTAGTCCGAGCGTTCCTCGCTGAAAGCGCCGCCGTCGATCACCTGATGGCCTTCTGCCCGTAGCTGCTCGACCACCAGCACCTTCAGTGCATAACCGCCGTGGTCTGAGCCGACTGCAACGATCATGAGTCTCCTCTGGGTCAGTGCGGTGCTGTAATCAACCGGCCCTGTCCGTTGGCCCACAAGTGGCTCACACGTGGCCCACACGTGGCCCACACGTGGCCCACACGCGCCAAGTCTGACCTCCTCGCTAATGCAGTGATTATATTCACGAACCGGCTTTTTTCAGGTAGATCAGCCAAAAGGCTGAAAAAGCGCATCGCCGCGTCTTCATGACACGGCGATGGTATCCGTCTGAAAGTTATGTCTGGCTATTCGACGATAACAATGGTTCCCAGATCGGCCTTTCGGATGTGGATGTAGCGTTCGGCCGGGTCGTTGGGGGGCATCGACCAGCGCCAGATCCATTTGGCGTTTGGTGACGTAACGTTTACACATCCATGGCTGCGCGGCACGCCGTAGTCGTTGTGCCAGTAGGTGCCGTGGAAGGCGACGCCACTGGTGGTGAAGTAGCACACCCACGGGATGCCCGGCAAGTCGAAAGATCCTTCGTCTCCCACGGCCCCACCGTACATGTGTTGGGTGGGTGTTTTGCGGAAGATGAACCATTTGCCAACCGGCGTGCTGAAGTCGCCGGCCTGGAATTGGGCGCCTGTCGCTGCCCGGCAGGAAAACACTTCCCGTTCGCGTTCGTAGGCATACACCCGCTGTTCGCGCAGTTTGACCACCAGTTTTTTCTCCGCCGGGTCGATCTCTGGCGAAAGGGGAGCGAAGTCTGAGTCGGGGATGCGGCGCATGTACTTGCCGGGCACGAACCACAGCCCGGCAAACATCTCGTCTTCGATTTGGTACCACAGGCCGGCGTCGGCTCGATCTGTGGATGTCACCACTTTAATCACCTTGTAGACCGTGCCGCCGTAGTAGCGATAGCGCGTCCGGCCGGCGCTGAGCGCAGGGCCGGCGCGCACGTCGAAGAAGGGAACGGTCAACTCGGCCCAGAAGCCTTTCTCGCCGGCGTCTGTTTCCGGCCGGTTGAGTTGCCAGTCGACTACGTGGACATTCGACGAGTGCACATAGCCGCCCCTCACCTCGTACCACAGTTTGTTGTGGGCTGTGCCGGATTCAGTTTCCACTTCGGCGTAGATCGGCAACACGCTGTCGCGGGCCAGTTTGCCGACTTGTGGCGCCTTCAGGTTCGGCTCGCTGCGGATTGCGCCGGCCCAATTCAGCGCGCGGGCGAAACCCATCAGCCGGCGCGCCATGCTGTTCTGGTCGCTCAGGCCGTCTGCATATCGATCCGGCGCTGGCAGCGGAGGGAGCAGAGCGCGCGCGATGCCCAATGCGCCCATCTTCAGAAGCGATCTGCGACCTGTCCTCATGGGGTGCATGGTAAC
>DAOTYS010000468.1:0-3316 GCA_034434575.1 Thermoflexales bacterium | reverse complement strand
GAGCGTTGTGTCGTACTTGCCGCTGGCTGTGTAGGCGTCGTACAAGCCGGCGCGGGCCTCCTGCGGGTTGAGTGCGAAATGGTCGAGCAGCGCCTGGGAGAGAACGTCCCACGAAAGTTTGATCTCTGCCAGGCTGTTGGTGTCGATGGCGGTCAGGATGCGCGGATGATCGTCGGCCGGCAGCGCCTGGTCATAGGCGCGCACAATCGACGCAGCCATAAGCCATGCGGGCATGAATTGTTGTGTCGTTGGGAGACTGTTCAGCAGACTGCCGGCCATGGGCGGATCGAAATAGGCGTAGCTCGGCGAGGCTGTCACAGTGTGCGCGTATGGGCGCAAGGGGTAAATCTCTTCGATCGTGGCGGCAAAACAATGCACAATGTCGATCACGTCGAAGCGGAACGCGCCGTTATCCGTGCCGATCTTCATCATTTCAGCCAGATCGACAGTGGACAGAACTGCTCTTGGATGCGCGTCGGTGTAGTCAGGGTGCACGCCGATGTGCGTGGGCAGGATGCCGATCCCGCCTGTGCCGCCGGCTTCGGCGGCTGAGCTTGTCGAAGCCGAGCTTGTCGGAGCTGAGCGGGGCGGTGAGCTTGTCGAACCGCCTGTCGAAGCCGATCGGTCGCCGTTGCCTTCGGCAAGCTCAGGCAACGGCCTGCCGGCGGCCGAACCTGTCGGAGCTGAGCGGGGCGGTGAGCTTGTCGAACCGCCTGTCGAAGCTGATCTGTCGCCGTTGCCTTCGGCAAGCTCAGGCAACGGCCTGCCGGCGGCTGAGCTTGTCGAAGCCGAGCTTGTCGAAGCCGAGCTTGTCGAAGCGCCCGCCTCGCTCTCAGGCCCAAACACATTGGCGATGTCGGTTTCCGGGAACAAGGCGGCGCCGTGGCCAATGTACGAGAACACGTTGCGCGGGGCCGGGAATGTGTGGCGCGCCCAGCGGATGAATGCGCCGAGCGCAGCCGGGTCGGTCATATCCACTTCGGTGATTGCGTTTGTCAGGGTTGGGGTGGGGGTGGGAGGCGGCGTCGCCGGCGCAGGCAATCCATGCACCGGCGTCACCTTGCCATTGCGGATGACCAGAATGTGCGAGTCGCCGTCCTGATCCAGATCAGCCAGCACCACAGCGACCCTGGCCGGCTGGCCGATCGTGGCGCTGACGATGCCATGTATCGTGGGCTGGTAATACCCGGCCAGTGGGTTGCTGCTGTCTGGCGACGAATCGAACGCCAGGGCATAGATCGCCAGCAGCCCGGCTGTGGCGGCGTCGGGCGAGGTGTGGAAATGCCAGGGGATGTTCCCGTCAGCGCGGGTCTGGCCGGCGGCGTTGAACGCGGCCACCTGCCAGAAGTAACGACTGTTGGGCAGCAGTTGAAACTGCAGCGGCGTGACGAAGGTCGTGAGCGGTGTCGAGAAAAGCGCGCTGCACATGCCGGGCGCGGAGCCGATGCACAGTTGATAGGCCGCCGCGCCCGGCGCAGCCTGCCAGGTGAATGTCAGGCCGGAGATGGGCTGATTGACCGCGTCGGAGGCGGGGCTGATCTTGCCAAACGGCCCCGGCGCGTTCCCAGCGCCGGCGGTGGTGAACAGCCAGGGCGCGCCAAAGTTCGCCGGCGTGCGGCCGGCCGGATTGATCGCTGTGACCTGCCAGCGATAGGTTGCGCCGGGGGCAAGCGCCGCCGGCAGTTGTGCGAGATTTGTGGTTGTGGTGATCAGCCAGATCGCGCAGGGGGTGCTGTTGACGCTCAGGCAAAACTCGTAGTGCGTGGCGTGCTGCGCCGGCTGCCAGCTAAATACCGGCGCGCCAGGATGGACGCCGACCGCCCCGTCATCTGGCGTGAGCTTGGAAAAGGGGCCGGGCGGCTCGACCGAGGGATCGCGCACCGTGCGAAATGTCCAGACCTGCCCGTTGTCGGCGAACACTGGACCGCTGGTTGTGGCTGCCTTCACCTGCCAGGCAAACACCGTCCCCGAAGGAAGTGGCGGCAGAACGACAACCGTTTCTGTGACGCCGGTGCGTTGATAGACGTTGCACACATTGCCGGCCAGTCCCACGCACACCTCGTAGAAGCCTGCGTTGGCCAATGGCGACCACATCAACGTGACGCTGCGGGTCGGCACTTCGGTGGCGCCGTTGGCAGGGGTGAGTTTGCCAAACATGCCGGACTGGGCGGCTGTGATGAACCGGGACTGGCTTACCGGTTGCGCGCCGGCTGGCGACGCGTGGGCGTTGTGCGGGGCGGACACTGCCGCACACGTTGAGACAAGCGCAAGGCAGATTACTGCGCGCGCCAATGCTGTGACATGGCGGCGGCTGTTTTGCTTATGTGCGTTCATTTGACCCTCGGCAAGCGTGCGCAACAGCGTCGTAAGAGCGTCTGGCCCTCTTGATAGCAGACAGACTCGTAGCCGGCAATCATCTTTTCTATGGTGTCGCGTGTCTGGCCGGGCGCCATTCTGCTTCAAAGCCGCCGGCGATGACACGATTAGCACCCTGCCGGAGCGACGATGACACGATCAGTGATATGGCAGACCTCAGAGCGTGTTTTGCCGTCGCGTATGTAGTGCTGTCCGCCGCGATTGTCCGTTTGCTCTGCGCGCCCTCACTATAATGCCGGTCGAGGAGACAGATCAAGGATGACAGGCCAATCTTCCACCCCGCTCTTGGTGGTGCGCTGCGGCGCCCTGGTGTTGCCGGATGAGACTCGCCGTGATGTGAATGTAATCGCGCAAGATGGGGTTGTCCGCGAAATCGCGGACCATGTTGACGCGCCCGATGGCGCGCTGGTGATCGACGCCGGCGACGGCGTTGTCGCGCCCGGTTTTGTCGATATTCACGTGCATGGGGCGATGGGCGCAGACACGATGGACGCAACCCCACAGGCGTTGGAGACGATGTCGGCGTTCTTTGCCCGGCATGGCGTCACCAGCTTTTTGCCCACCACGATCACCGCCGCCCGTGAAGATATCGACCGCGCGCTGGACAATGTGGCGGACGCCATGACGCGCGGCGTCAGCGGGGCGCAGATTCTGGGCGCGCACATCGAAGGGCCGTATCTGAATGTCAAACAATGCGGCGCGCAGTTCCCCGGCCATATTCGCCCGGCGCACCCCGCCGAATACTGCGACTGGTTCGCGCGAGGCAATGTGCGGCTGGTGACGGTTGCGCCGGAGATCGAAGGCAATCTGCGCATGATCGAGGACGCGCGGCGTGAGCGCATCGCGCTGGCGATCGGGCATAGCGACGCCGACTACAACGCCTGTATGCAGGCGGTGGCCTGCGGCGCCAATCAGGCCACGCACACCTTTAACGGCATGC
>DAOTYS010000467.1:0-2170 GCA_034434575.1 Thermoflexales bacterium | reverse complement strand
GGCCCGATCGCGGAGTGGGCAGTTGACTGGATTTTCCTGTCCAGCGCAGCCATTGCCCCTCTGGCAACCGCCGCAGCGGTCTACTTCGGGTTGACTGCTGCGCCCTGGCTGGCTGCGCTCTGCGCGCTGGTTGCCGTCGGCGCTGCCTGCGGCGTGTATGCTCGCTTCGTCGCTCCCTGGCAACTGCGAGTCAGAACGCTCGACCTTGCCGCTGGCCAGCCCGCAGCAGCGATCGCCTCTGACGCTGCAGGTCGCCCTCGCTTGAAGGTGGTCTTCTTCTCCGATCTCCATCTGGGCCGGTTCAAGCGCCAGGGATGGGCGCAGCGCGTGGTCGAGGCGGTGAATGCTCAATCGCCCAACCTGGTTTTGATCGGCGGCGACTTCGTCGGCAAAACGGGCTGCTGCCAGGTGGCCGAGTTGCTGATGCCGCTGCGCCATCTGCGGGCCACCCACGGCGTCTATGCCGTGCTGGGCAACCACGACTACGGCATTCCAGGCCCCGACCACTCAGACGAGTTGATGCAGCTCCTGCCACAACTGAACATCCGCCTGCTCCACAACGAGTGCGTGGCGATCGGCGAAACGCTGCTTCTGGTGGGCCTGGACGAACTGTGGGCGGGTCGCGATGACTTGCCCGGCGCCCTGATGCGCTGTCACGGCTGCCTGCCGGCAGCTCGCGTCGTGGTGCTTGGCCACAACCCCGATCTGATGTTAAAGCTGGATGCGCAGCTTGGCCATCTGGGGCTAAGGGACGCTTTCTTCATCTTCGGCCACACTCACCAGGGGCAAATCTACATTCCGCTGCTGCCGGGCCTGGCCGTCCCCATCAAGTCCAGGTTCTACCGCGGCTTGCACCGCACCCGTCACGGCGCGCTGTATGTCTCGTCGGGCTGCGGAGAGCACAGCACGCCGGCTCGCCTCAACACCTGGCCGGAGATCGTAGTGTTTGAAATCTGACACAACCTGCACGCTCCCCGGCGCCCGGCGACGATGCCACCCAGGAGCCGCTAGGGCGATGTTGTGACGATAATCACCGTCGGCGTGGCTGTGGCTGTCGGTGTGGGGGTGTCGGTTGTGTCGGGCGTGGCCGATGGGGTGGGGGTGACGGACGGCGTGAACGTTGGCGTCGGCGTGTCTGTCGGCAGCGCAGGCGTTGGCGTGGCCGTCGGCGTGGGCGTATTTGTTGGCGTCAAAGTCGCTGTTGGCGTCGGCGTCGGTACCGGCACCAGCGCCCAGATCAGGTTAAGGCTGCCTGGCCCGGTGTAATTCACATACTGCACCTGCAGGAAGTGTTGTCCGGCGTTCAGCACGCGCGTGCCGACCAGGGTCTTTGCGCCGGCCGTGAAGTCGTCCACGCCCGGGACGATCTGCCCATCCACCAGCAGCCGCGCCCCATCGTCCACCGTGGCCGTAAAGACATAGGTTCCGGCCACCGGAAAGTTCACCGAGCGTCGCCAGTCTACCGAGAAGTTGAACGGGTTCACCTGGGGTGCTGGCCAGTTGGGGATGGCTGCGGTGTTCAAAAAGCCCGGCGGATTGGGCAAAGTGGGCGGATCGTCGCGCTTGATGATAATCGGGCCGGTCAGGTTGGGCGAGTTGTAATAGCGCCCCTCCCACCCTGAGTAGTTGACCTTCCAGTTCAGCGCGAGGCGCGCCGAGCTGCCCGCCTTGTAGTACTCCACGCGCACGTTGTGCAGGCCGGCGCTCAGGCCGATGTCGGCGGTGACCGTGCGCAGGCCGGCGCTGAACCATTGGTTGACGATCAATGCCTCATCCACGAACACGCGGACGCCGCCATCCACGGTCAGCGCAAACTGGTAGTTGTCGGTGCTCGGAAAGTTGGCATTGCCGGTAAAAATGGCTGACCAGTTATTGCGTGGCACATTCGGGCCTGGCGCGTTGGCGCCCCAATTCACGTTCAGGAACGGGCCGGGCAGGTTCTGGTCGAACAGCACAGGCGGGACGAGGTCTGGGTTGCCGAAGTATTGTCCGTACCAGGCGCCACTCACGTTCGGGTTCGGCGTCGGAGTGGCGATCAGGGGCGGCGGGCCGGGCGGCGGCGTGCAGGTGGCGGGCAGCGTCGGAATGGCCAGCGGGCCGTTGAAAGTGTTGTTATCGCGGTTGCCTTCGACGACCATGCCGGTCGGATCTACGACGACCAGGTTTGCCC
>DAOTYS010000466.1:0-7295 GCA_034434575.1 Thermoflexales bacterium | reverse complement strand
CCTTCTGGCCCAGGGCACGCTGTACCCCGACGTGATCGAATCGCGCGGGCCGGAGCGCCAGGCGGCGGCCAAGATCAAAACACACCACAACGTGGGCGGCCTGCCTAAAGACATGCAATTTGAACTGCTGGAGCCGCTGCGCTATCTGTTCAAGGACGAGGTGCGCGCGGTGGGTTCGGCCCTCGGCCTGCCGGATGAGATTGTGTGGCGGCAGCCCTTCCCCGGCCCCGGCCTGGCCGTGCGTGTGCTGGGCGAAGTCACCTGGGAGCGACTGGAGCGTTTGCGCGACGCCGACGCCATCCTGCAGGAAGAACTGCGACGCGCCAATCTCATGCGCGCCACATCGCAGGCGTTTGCCGTGTTGTTGCCGGTGCGCGCCGTGGGCGTCATGGGCGATGGCCGCACCTACAACGAGGTGATCGCCATCCGCGCCGTGACCACCGACGACTTCATGACCGCCGACTGGGCGCGCATCCCCTACGACGTGCTGGCCCGCGTCAGCAGCCGTATCGTCAATGAGGTGGCCGGCGTCAATCGCGTGACCTACGACATCACCACCAAACCTCCCGCCACCATCGAGTGGGAGTAGGGGCGAAGAATCCTTCGCCCCTACTGCGCCGCACCCCGGCCCCGTCTCCATCAATCCTCCATATCCGCCGGCTATAAACCGACCAGCGCAACAGGGTTCAGAAAACCCGATCGGCGCAGAAACAGATTAGCAGTTCTTTCTATGGAGGATATGATGAATCACAAATGGATCAAACTCAGCGCGCTGGCCGCAGTGGCCGCGCTCGCCGGCCTGGTTGTCTTCAGCCAAAGCGCAGCCGCGCAAACAACCAGCCCGACTCAGGGGCGCGGACGCAATCCCGACAGTCCCGCCCTGGGCCTGATGGTGCGGGGCCAGTGGGGCGGGCCAGACAGTTCGCTGGTGGCGGTGGCAGCCACAACGCTCAACGTCAGCCAGACTGACCTGGTCGCCACCCTCAAGACCGGCAAGACCATCGCCACCGTGGCCGCCGAAAAGGGCGTGGCGCTCGACAAGATTGTGGACGCTTTCATGGCGCCTCGCGTGACCACCATCAACAGCGCCGTTGCTTCGGGCCGCATCACGCAGGCGCAGGCCGACGCAGCCATTGCGAGGATGAAGGCGCAGGTGACTGCTCAGCTCAACAGTCCCTTCACCCCGCGCGGGAATGGCAACGGCGACGGCACATGCGCCAGCTTCGTGGATGCGAACGGCGATGGCGTGTGCGACAACCTGGGCGCCAATCAACAGCCCGGCGCGCAGCGCGGCCCCGCCAACGCGGTCGCAGACCGCCGGGGCGGCGGACGCTGGAATCGCTAAACCCAACCCTGCTCTCGATCAACCCACAGCCGGCTGCCATGAACAGGCAGCCGGCTTTTTGCGCCGCCCGTCCGCTGCCCGCCTCATCCGTCTGTCATCCGCGCCACATCCACACTTTCTTCACAGCCGGCCGCTACAGTCAGGCCATCTCTGTGCGGAGCAGAAATCGATGAACAAACAGCCCATCCTCAAATCACTCTCGCTTGACTTCAACGATCGCTCGCCGGCCGCCAATCGGCGCCGGCGCATTGTCTGGACCCAGCGCGCCCGTCACCTTACACAGCTCGGCGTCGGGCTGTTTATCATCGCCGGCAGCATTGCGCACCAGACCGCTGTGACAGACGGCGCTACCCCTTCCATCGACGCGCTGTGTCCCTTCGGCGGCGTGGAAACCTTGTGGCGGTTTCTCTCCAGCGGCGGCCAGTACGTGCCCAAAACCCACCTGTCCAACCTGGTGCTGCTGGCCGGCCTGGTGATCGGCACACTCATCGCCGGCGGCGCGTTCTGCGGGTGGATCTGCCCGTTCGGCGCGATTCAGGATATGGTGAGCGGCATCCGCAAACGTCTGGGGATCCAGCCAGTAGAGCTGCCGGCAAAACTGGACAAGGTCCTGCGCTATGGCCGATTTGTGACGCTGGCGCTCATTCTGTGGCAGACCATCAGCCTGACGAAGCTGTGGTTTGCCGACATTGACCCGTATCGCACACTGTTCGGGCTGGAATGGTTATTCGAATTCAACCTGTTGACCAGTTGGCCGGCGTATCTGGCGACCATCACTGTTCTGATCGGCTCTTTCTTTGTCGAACGCGCGTGGTGCCGCTATCTGTGCCCGTTGGGCGGCGTGATCAGTGTGCTGGGCCGGTTCAGTCTGTTGCGCATCCGGCGCAGCGGCGACGCCTGCACCCAGTGTGGATTGTGCGCGCGACCGTGCCCGGTCAAACTCGAAGTCGACAAGGCGAAGGTGATCAGCAGCAACTGCATCGGCTGTCTGGCGTGCGTCGAGACCTGCCCGCGCCGAAACGCGCTGCAAGTCAGGCTGGCGCCGGCCTGGTTGCCTGCCCCTCACCCTGACACACCGCAAACTGTGAAGCCTGCCGCGTAAATTGCCAGGGAGGAGAAACACATGAGAGTCAACCCACTGCTTGTCCCCATTTTGTTTGTCGCCGCCTTCCTGGGCGCCGTGGTCATCGCCCAAAGCGCCGGCCTGTGGTCCACCAGCGGACGCGCCTCCGCCAACCTCGATCAACTCGCGCCGGCCGATGTGAAAGGCTGGATGACCCTGCAACAAGTCGCCGACAGTTTTGGGCTGTCGCAGACGGAACTGTACGCACTGGTCAACATCCCCGCCGATGTGCCGGCCACAACCGCGCTCAAGGATGTGGAGAAACTCGCGCCAGGATTCGAGGTCAGCGCGCTGCGCGAGGCGCTGGAGGCGCTGCCGACCCCGCAGCAACCGGCGGCGCCGCCAACGGTTGAGCCGGCCTTGCCTGATCCAACGCCAACCGGCATTCCAGCATCGCCGACGCCAGATCCCGGCGATGCCAACCCGGATCAAAACCAAAGCAAAGGCAACGTCGGTCAAGGGGCCGCTGAACAGGTTGGCGAACACGCCGGCCCCACGCCACTGCCGCCCGGCGAAATCCTGCCCGGCAGCCAGATCAAAGGGCGCATGTCGCTGCAGGAGATCAGCGATCTGTGCGCTGTGCCGCTCGACGCCTTGCTCGCGGCGCTGGCGCTTCCGGCAGACACAGACACGACTCAGCCCATTCGGCAGTTGGCCTCGCAAGGTCAGATCGCCGGCGTGAGCAACGTGCAGCAAGCCGTGACCGAACTACAATCGAAGTGAGATGGCGGCTCGCATTCTGGTTGCCGACGACGACCCGCAGATCACGCGCCTGGTGCGGTCATACCTGGAGCAGGCCGGCTTCCAAGTGCTGACCGCAGCCGATGGCGAGCAAGCGTTGCACGTCATTCGCCACGACCGGCCCGATCTGGTCGTGCTGGATGTGATGATGCCCAAACGCGACGGCTTCGAGCTGGTGCGCCTGCTACGCGCCGACGCGCATCTGGCCGGCATTCCCATTTTGATGCTCACCGCGCGCGTGGAAGACGCCGACAAACTGCGCGGGCTGGATCTCGGCGCGGATGATTATCTGACCAAGCCGTTCAACCCGTCGGAGGTGGCAGCCCGCGCGCGCGCGTTGTTGCGCCGGGCGTCCGGCGCGCTGCGCCCATCGCCCATCATCGAGATTCGCGGCTTGCGCATCGACCTGGAAAAGCGCGAGGTCGCCGTGAACGGACAGCCGGTGAGCCTGACCCCCACCGAGTTCGATTTGCTGCGCGCCCTGATGCAACATCCCAATCGCGCCTTCACGCGCGGCGAGTTGATCGACGCCGCACTGGGCTATGTGTACGAGGGATTCGAGCGCACTATCGACTCGCATGTGAAGAATCTGCGCAGGAAGATCGAACCCGACCCCGGCAACCCTGTCTACATCGAAACCGTGTTTGGCGTCGGGTACCGGCTGCGCGAATGAGGCGGAACGCATGAATCGATTGTGGACGCGCCTGACGCTCGCCTTCGTGGCCGTCTCGCTGATCGGCGTGGCAGCCGTGGCCTGGCTGGCCAACGCCGCCGCCGGCGACCAGTTCCGCCGCTATCTCACCCGCCAGGAGATGGGCAATCGGGATGCGCTGATCGACGCGCTGGCGACGTTCTATGCGCAGACCGGCAGTTGGAACAACGTCGCGGCTGCGCTGAGCGGCAGATCAGGGTTGGATGAGGCGCGCCCCGGCGCTGGCGCAGGCCGGCGCGGCATGGGCTGGGGCGGCCCGGCCTTTATGCTGGCCGACGCCAGTGGAGTCATTGTCTACGGCGCAAGATTGGGGTCCACACTGACGCCGGCGGAACAGGCGGACGCTGCGCCCATCGAGGTCAACGATGCCGTGGCGGGATATCTGGTGATGACATCACCCGGCCGGGGCATTCTGGATCAGGCGCAGCAGGCGTTTCTGGATGAATTGCGCGCCAACATCGTGGTGGCCGCGCTGGCCGCCGGCGGGTTGGCGGCGGTGTTGGGGCTGGGCGTCAGCCGAGCCTTGACAAGGCCGCTGGCCGAGTTGACGCGCGGCGTGCGGGCGTTTGCGGCGCGCAACTGGGCGCACCGCGTCAAGCCAAACGGCCCGCGCGAGATCGCCGAGCTGGCCGGCGCGTTCAACGACATGGCCGAATCCCTTCAGCGCGAAGAGACGCTGCGCCGCAACATGATGGCCGACATCGCCCACGAGTTGCGCACGCCGGTGGCCGTCATTCAGGGCAACCTGCGCGCCATGCTCGACGGCGTGTACCCGCTGGAGCGATCCGAGATCGCCACGATCCACGACGAGACGCTGTTGCTCAACCGGCTGATCGACGACCTGCGCGAGCTGGCGCTGGCGGAAGCGGGCCAGCTTGCGCTCGATCGGCAGAAGGTGGATGTGGGCGAGATCGCGCGCGCTACCGTCGAGCGATTTGCCGTTCTGGCCGAAGCGCGCGGCGTCACCCTTGACGCCACCTCTGTCTCGCCGGGGCTGTATGCGCTGGCCGACCCGCACCGGCTGGCCCAGATTGTGCGCAATCTGGTGTCGAACGCCATCCGGTACACGCCGGCCGGCGGACGGGTGACGCTGGCAGCGGCCCCCGCCGGCGCCATGGTCGAGGTCAGCGTGAGCGACACCGGCCCCGGCCTGACGCCGGAGGAAGCAGCGCGCGTGTTCGACCGCTTCTACCGGGGCGATCGTTCGCGCGCGCGGGAGAGCGGCGGAAGCGGCCTCGGCCTGGCCATTGCCCGCTCGCTGACGCAGGCCATGGGCGGACAGATCGGCGTGGACAGCGCGCCGGGCAAGGGCAGCCGGTTCTGGTTCACAGTGCCGGGGATCGGACACCTGGACAACGATTCATCCAAACCAGCTACCCGCTGAAGACAATCGCCGTGAAAGTGTGCATTGTCGCGCCGGCGCGCCAGCAGCCCGCCGGCAGGCCGGCCTTCCAGCACACCGCATCGGCAAATTCGTAGCGACTCCACCCCCGCTCCGCCGCCCCTTCGGGCAGCAACAGCCCGCGCCGGCCATTCCGGGCAATCACCAGTCCATGCGTCCCCACTTCCACCTGCTCGATGCTGGTGATGCGCCGCAACGGCGAAAGCACCGAGATTTCCACGGTCAGGCTGCCTAGCTCATCCAGGCTGAGCGGGTCGAAGCGCGTGTCGCTCGTGGCTGCCGCCACAGCCATCTCCTGCACGGCGCGATAGAGGGGCCGGTCGGCTTTGATATGGCCGATACATCCGCGCAGCGACGCAGTGCGCAGCGACGCAGTGCGCAGCAACGCAGTGCGCAGCGACGCAGCGCCCTGCCACAGGGTGACGAATACGCCGGCGCGGCGGTTCAGGGCGGGATCATCGACAGAGACAACCGGAATACCGCCGGAGCGCAGATGCGTTTCAATAGCCTCGTGGGCCAGGCGCAACAAACGGTCTCGCTGCGCGCCTGTGAGGGCCGGCGGTTCGTAATGCCAGAACATGACCGCCCCATACCCCACCACCTGCCTGCGGTCGCCGCGCGGCGCATCACCGGAGTTGGCATAGTCGAGCACCGTGATCGTCTCTGCGCCCATCCGCGCCGCCGCCCGCATGGCAATCAGAATCGGCCCCTCGCCGCACGCGCAGGTCAGCAGATTCGGCATCCCTGACTCCAGCGCATCGAGGATGGTTTCATGCACCTGATCTGTCTGTCCTGTTTCAATGGCGCCCAGCGTCGCCTGATCGACCGCCACCGCGTTTCGATACGACGGATAGTGCGACAGGTCAGAGCTGGCCACAACGACCGACCGGCGTCCTGCTGTGACTCGGGCCAGCGCCTGCGCAACGCTGTCGATCACGCGCTCATCGTCTGCGCCATCGCCCATCAGCAGCGGCGCAATGCGGCACTGCGGGCAAACGCGCTGCAGGAACGGCAACTGAATCTCGATGGCGTGCTCGGCAAGATGGGCTGTGCGATCCACGCCGATGTATGGGCATGCCTCGACGAGCGTCTGGCACACCTCGGCATCCACTGGTGCGTCGCCCAGCGGTGTGGCGAAGGCGCCACACTCCCATACAGCCAGCGGTTTGGACGGGCGGGCGCGATGAGCCGGCGCGAGAATCACAGCCAGATCATATTCAGCATTCTCGATCTGACGCCAGCCGGCAGCAGCAATTCTGCCCGAGTAAGCGTATCCTGCGTGCGGAACGATCAGCGCCGTCGGCGCGCCGTCCACCGGCTCCACCGCCGCCAGCAGACGATCTACTGTTTGCGCCAGCTCAGCCGGGTCTGCCGGGTACCATGACCCGGCGAGCGCCGGCGGCCGAATGGCGGTCTCACAGGGTTCCGGGCGCGTCATCTCAACACCTCCTGCGAACCTGATTGCAGCGCGTCCTACGGGGCAAACACAGCGCCGGATGGAATGGACGCCCACGCTCGAAAACGATTATATGCCTCAGCCCCATCGCCGCACTGCCGATCAGAGGCGATAATGGGCGTCTGCGCTTCACGCCAGGACGAGATGCAATGACCGGAATCCAGACCACTCAGACACAGGCCGGCGCGCGCCGGCTTGCGCTCAACCTTGCCTACAACCTGCGCGACATCGGAGGATACGAGACGACAGACGGGCGCCGCACCAAATGGCGCGTCCTGTTCAGATCGGACAGCCTGCACCGCCTGACGCCAGACGCCCAGCGGGAATTGTTCGATCTGGGGCTGCGCACCATCATCGACCTGCGTTACCGCGAAGAACTGGCCGGCGCTCCCAATGTCTTCGCCGGCTCGCGGCGCATCCAGTATCGCCCTATCGCGCTGTACGAGTTGGACGACCCGGCCATTGCAGCCCGTCGGCCTCAGAATCTGGACGAGGTCTACCGCATGATCCTGGCCC
>DAOTYS010000465.1:0-1708 GCA_034434575.1 Thermoflexales bacterium | reverse complement strand
CGCTTTGGAGCTGGATCAGGTTGAGTTTACCGGCGCCATGGATGAGCCGGCGGTGCGCGAAGTGCTGGCGGTAAGTCGCCTGGTTGTCGTCCCCTCTGGCTGGTACGAAGGGCTGGGGATTGTGATCCTGGAAGCCTATGCAATCGGCCGACCCGTTGTTGCGTCCGACATCGGTGGAATTCCCGAGGTGGTTGCGCATGGCGAAACAGGCCTGCTGTGCAATCCTGGCCAGGCAGACGATCTGGCCGACAAAATTGATTGGACGTTGTCTCATCCCACGCAAGCTGCTGAAATGGGCGGCGCAGCCCGCCAGCGCGCTGAAGCGCATTTTGGGCCGCAAAAACATGTTCAACGGTTGATCGAAATCTATGAAGCCGCCATCAAAAATCAAGGCTGCTGAGCCGGCGCCGCCCGCTGTGCTCTACCTGGCTGGCGCCGGGCGCAGCGGCGGCACCATGATTGGCAAAGTCCTGGGGCAGCACGAACAGATGCTCTATGTTGGGGAGCTGCGCGAACTGTGGACGCCGGGGCTATTGGTGGATCGGCTATGTGGCTGCGGCGCCCGGCTGATTGACTGCGACTTCTGGCAGAGAGTGTTTGAGGACGCCTACGGGGGGATTGCTGCAATTGATGCGGACTGGATGAACCAGATGCGTTTGAAGCATACGCGCACGCGCCATGCCCCCGGCTGGCTGCTTCCCTGGCGCACAAAACACGTCTCGGATGATCTGGGGCAGTTTTCCGGGAAACTGGAGTCTCTGTACGCCGCTCTGCGCCGCGCGAGCGGCAAGCCGATCATTGTGGACGCTTCACGGCTGGTTGCTTATGGCCGAGTTCTCGAACGTCTGCCATCGCTTGATCTGCGCATTGTTCATTTGATTCGAGACGCACGGGCCGTGGCTTTTTCGTGGGGGCGACGGCGCACCGGCACAACAGCCAGTCGCACGGTTGAACTCGCGCGCAAGGGCGCCTTGCGAGGGGCTATTGAATGGGTGGCCCAAAATCTGCTGGTCGAATGGTCATGGGGCCGCGACCGCCTGCGTTACCACCGGCTGCGATACGAAGACTTTGTTCTCGGTCCGCGCCAGGAGACGATGCGGTTGTTGCGCTGGCTGGAACAACCAGAAAGCGATTTATCGTTCATCGCGGACAGCTGCGCGCATTTTGGCGTCGATCACAGCGCCGCGGGTAACACCTACCGTCTGGCGGTCGGCCCGACCCCACTGCGCCTGGACGATGAATGGCAGACCCGAATGCCGGCGCGAGATCGCGCGTTGGTCGAGGCTATCGCCTGGCCATTGCTGAAGCGATACGGGTACGTTTAGGCGGGAGCCGGAAAGATGAATGCTCGCATTGCTCGTCGCCTGCCTGCCTGGCTGATTCGCTGGCTGGTGCGTGGCCGCACTGCCGCCTATCTGATTGCCGAGCCGGTGGACCGAGTCGGTTTGTGGTTGAATCGCAAAACCCGCCTGCCGCCGCTGTGGTTGCGGCGCTATGTGGGACCTCCCGAGACATTCGAGACTGCGGCAGCGGAGTTCCTGTGCCTGCTGAAGTTGAGGGCCGGCCTGCGCGCAGACAGCGCCGTGCTCGACATCGGCTGCGGGTGCGGCGCGCTGGCGATTCAATTGCTGGATTACCTGGGTCCGCATGGACGCTATTTCGGCTTTGATGTTCACCAGCCCTCCGTGCGCTGGTGCCAGGTCCATAT
>DAOTYS010000464.1:0-2847 GCA_034434575.1 Thermoflexales bacterium | reverse complement strand
GGCGTCGTTGCGCGAGACCTCGACGCGGTTGCAACCGTACAGCATGATGCCATTTTGCTGGTGGCGGACGTCGTTGCCGGCGACGAAGGAATCTATCACGCCGGCGAGGAAGATGCCGCCTCCGTAGGCCTGTTCGCGCGGCAGCCACACGTCGAGGAAGGCATCGGGCGCCGGCAGCTCATGCGTGCGCGTGACGTGGTTATCCATCAGGTGCACGTTGGCGCTGGCGTTCACCCAAATGCCGTGATAGAAGCGCTCGATGCGCAGGTTCTTCAGCGTCACGCTCACCCGCTTATCCACGCACACGCCGCGCCCCTTGAAGTCGGCGCCCACGATCAGCGCCCCGTTGCCGTCTAGCGTCACGCCGTCTGCAACGATGGACAGGCCATTCGGCAGGTAATACACGCCGGGCCGCAACACGGTGTCGCGGGCAATGCGCATGCCATCTTCAGGAACGACGAGTTCGGCCATGGCGCAAAACCTTAGCTGCTGCGTATACCACAGCTTTTCGGGTTGCGCCCGGGCTGCTGCCGGCCGGTCGGCTGAAGGCGCGAGTTAGCCTGCTCCCCGGTAGTCGAAAATCTCATCCAGCCAATCAAATACAACTTGCTGCAAAAGGCTCAGGTTATTGACCTGGCAGTGAGCGTCAGCGCCATCGGCTGCGCCGAAGATGCGAAGTTGCTTGGGACATTTGAGTGCGCCGTAAAACTCGCGGGTTTGCGTCATTTGTTCTTCCGATTCACCTTCGCCAACCATGCACAATACCGGACAGGTGATCTCATCTATCCTTTCAACCCTGGCCTGGCGCGCCATTTCCAAGGCCTCAGAAGGCTTGCTCACCCCAGCCTGCCAGCAGAACTTCTCCATTGCAATTATGGGCAGCGGGCTTTGGAGACCTGCCAGCCTGACAAGCGCATCCCCGACGAAAGCAGGCGCTTTGGTGAGCGCCGGCGGGATTTCCGCAGTCGCCAGCCGGTGAACATCAATGATCGGCGCGCTGGCGGCGCAGGCCTTAATGCGCCTCTCAAACGGGACAGCGCGGCACACCATGTAGCCGCCGCCGCTAATCCCGAATATCCCCAGCCGGTCAGCATCTACCTCTGGTCGAGCAAGGGCGTAATCTACGACGGCTTTGATTGGCGCTTCAGAATCGGTTCGGAAGAATAAGCCATCAAATGGCGTCCCTCCCTGGCCGGGCAAGTCGGCCATCAGGACGTGATACCCTCGGCGCATTCCCGCCGGTCCCACCCAGAAGTAAAGCTCCTCCGCGCAGGTCTCACCGCCGCCTATCATGATTAGCGTCGGCAATCTCGCGGAGCTGCCGTTGCTGCGCAAGAAGTAGCCAGGCAGAAACTTACCCTCGAATGCAATCTGGATCGGCTCAATGGGCGGGCTGAACTGAGCTGCTGCCTGCCGAAAGCACCACTGCGCCTTCTCCCAGGTCTGGCGCAGTCGTTGATCTCGCGGGCGGACGAAGATGGCAGCCATCTGGTAATACGTAAAGGCGCGCAAGTATGCTTCGCGCGCACTCACTCGGTGACCGGCCTCCAGTGCATGGGTGGCCTGGGATTCGACGCGACCGGCGATCTCTGCCCATGCAGCGTACCAACTCTCAGGGTCCCCGTCTTTGATCTGAGCGGCAGCATAGAAACACTCACCCAGCGCCGCCCCTCCCTCGCTTTGATGGGCCAGGATCCAGGCAAAGTAGAAATCCATGTCTTCGTTCTGAAAGCGGATTCTCTGCCTGCTGCGTTGCCACAGTTTCTCTTTATTGCTCATGGCGGTAGTTAAAGGAACTCAGCTCAACCCGACACAAATCGAACTCTACCACGCGCCCCCGACGCAGGCCAGCGCTGCTGCGCTCAGCCGCCGGCATACACCGGTTGTTCGGGGGTGCGTTCATCAACAGGGGCAGCCTATCCTGCGGGCAGGGATGCCAGTGATCCTGGGAATGCTGCTTGCCAGGCGATCGCTGTCGGGCGCAGCACTTTCTTCCGCGTTCTCCGCGTCTCTGCGTGAGATCAGCCCTGCCCCTCGCTGTGAACGCACCCTTGTTCGGCCGCCAGGGCGGCCAGGTGCAACGATCCTGCGATACAGACGACATCCTCACAGTCGGCGAAGGACAGCGCGCGATGAATCGCCGACGAGATATCCGCCGCGATCGAAGCGACAGGGGAAAGCTGCTCATCGTGTGAGTCGCCCTGGAGCGCCTGCCAGGTGGCAAAGAGCTGTTCGGCCGGCACGGCGCGGCGCACATCCATGTCAGTAAAGGTAAGCGAGGCGGCCATGCGATCTGCTTCGCGGATGATGCCGCGGGCATCTTTGTCGCGCAGGATGCCGAGGACAAAGTGAAGGCGCCGGCCAGGGAAGTACTCCTGCAGCGAGGCGCACAACTGCGCCATCGCATACGGCGTGTGGGCGCCATCGGCGACGACCAGCGGGGAGTGGCCCAGCACCTGAAAGCGGCCCGGCCAGCGCAGGCCAGCGAAGCCCCGACGCACGTCATCGTCGCCAATGTCGTAGCCACGCGCGCGCAGCGCCTGTACGGCGGTGATGGCCGTGGCCGCATTTTCGAGCTGATAGCGGCCCAGCAGCGGGCAGAACAACAGCCCATGGCTGTTTAACTCCTCAGGGTGACGACTGCAGCACGGCCCCAACAGGCGGACGCGCAGCCACTGGCCGCTCTGGCCGACAGCCGCGCCAACCTGGATGCCGGCGCATTCCACAGCGCAACATTCTTCGACAAAGCGCAACCTGCCGGCATTGCCGAGCCGCCGCGCCTCGGCCAGGATGACCTGTTTGACGGCATCGTGCTGCGGCGCAATCACGCCTTCGCCATGTGCGCGC
>DAOTYS010000463.1:0-5464 GCA_034434575.1 Thermoflexales bacterium | reverse complement strand
CCGGCGCCAGAACTGCCAAATGCGAGACCCATGGTGGGAATTGAGAATTGAGAATTGAGAATTGAGAATTGAGAATTAGGAATTGACGATTGACGATTGATGACTGGGTTCAGGGCGAGGCGTGATCGCGCGGTTTGAGCTGGCGATGATAGATGTCGGCGTACAAGTCTGATGTTTTCAACAGCTCCTCGTGCGTGCCGCGCGCCACAATGCGCCCCTTGTCCAGGACCAGAATAAGGTTGGCCATGCGCACGGTGCTGAGCCGGTGGGCGATGACGAAAGTGGTGCGGCCAACCATCAGCCGGTCCAGCGCGCGCTGGATCAACTGCTCCGTCTCGGCATCCACGCTGGAAGTGGCGTCGTCCAGAATCAGAATGCGCGGATCGGTGAGCAAGGCCCGCGCGATGGCGATGCGCTGCTTCTGGCCCCCGGAGAGTGTCACGCCGCGCTCGCCGACATAGGTGTCATAGCCCTGGGGCGTTTGCATGATGAAGTCGTGCGCCTGGGCAGCGCGCGCAGCCTCAATCACGTCTTCGTCCGTGGCGCCGGGCCGGCCAAACGCAATATTCTCGCGGATCGTGGCGGCGAACAGCGTGGTCTCTTGCAGCACGATGCCGATCTGCGCCCGCAGAGAGGCCAGGGTCACCGAGCGGATGTCGTAGCCGTCGATGGTGACGCGCCCCGAGGTCGGGTCAAAGAAGCGCGGGATCAGATTGACAATCGTCGTTTTGCCGGAGCCAGTGCGCCCCAGCAACGCGACGATCTGGCCCGGCTGCGCCTCGAACGTGATGTCCTTGAAGATCTGATGCCGGCCATACGCAAACGACACGCGCTCGAAGCGCACCTGGCCGGCGACCGGCGGCAGCGCAATCGCGTCGGGCGCGTCGTGAACGTCGGGGGCTGCGTCCAGAATCTCGAAGATGCGCTCTGCGGCAGCGCCGGCCTGCGCCACAGCCGGAATGATCTGGCCAAGCAACCGCACCGGCCCGACCAGTTGCGCCAGATACGTCATGAACGCCACCAGTTCGCCGATGCTGAGCTGCCGCTCGATGACCAGCCGGCCGCCATACCATAGAATGAAAATCGCGCCGATGTTGGCGATGAGGTTGAGCAGCGGGCCGTTGACCGATGTGAGCTGCGCCGACTCCGCGGACAGATCGAACCAACGCTCGTTCTCCCGGTCGAAGCGGTCGATCTCGGCCGGCTCCTGGGCGAACGCCTTCACCACCCTGGCTCCGCGCAGGTTCTGTTCGAGGCGCGTGGTCAGCGCGCCCAGTTGCCGCTGAATGGCAAGCGAGAGCGGCCGGATGCGCCGGCCAAAGGACAGCGAACGATAGGCCAGCAACGGCGTGGTCGCAACGGCCAGCAGGGCAAGCTGCGGATTCATCCAGAACAGAATGGCGGCCGTGCCGATCAACAGGACGACGCTTTCGGCGATGCGCAGGGTGGCGCGGCCGGTGAGAAAGCGGATGCGATCCACGTCCTGGATCGCGCGCGACAACAAATCGCCGGCTTCGGACTGATCGTGAAACGAGAAGGAGAGGATCGTGAGCTTGCGCTGGATGTCGGCGCGCAGGTCATAGGCGACGTTCTGCGAGGCCACTTCGCTCCAGCGGCCCTGCAGAAACGTGAACACCCCTTTGACCAGCGTCAGGGCCAGAAGCGCCGCCGCAGACCACGCCAGGGCCGGGATGTCGTTGCGGCCCACGCCTTCGTCAATGGCGCTGCGGATCAGTTGCGGGCTGGCTACGCTCAGGGCGTTCATGCCCAGGGTGGCCAGATAGGCAATCAGCGTCGCTTTCCAGTACGGCCGCAGATAACCATAGCAACGGCGCAGGTTGCGCCAGGTGTTGAAAGCGTCGGGTTGCGCGGCAGTGGCCGGCAAGGTCCCATTGCGGGCTGTCATGTCAGGCAGATCGCTCCGTCACACATCGGGGTTGCGCGCATGAGCCTATTCTAGGCCAGACTTCCTTGCGCGAATCGCCAGCTTTCCCCACAATGCAGCCCTGTACAGGGAGGTTTGCGTTGCGGCTGAAACTAATCACCTGCGAGATCTTCTACCGCGAGATGTGCTACGCTGTAGCGCGCTCGCCCAACTATATCGACATCGAGTTCCTGCCCAAGGGACTGCACGACATCGGCAACCCGAACATGGTTCAGCGCATCCAGGCGGCGGTGAACAAGGTGGACGAGTCGAAGTACGACGCGATCGCGCTGGGCTATGCGCTGTGCAACAATGGCCTGGTCAACCTGACGGCCCGCTCGATTCCCATCGCGCTGCCGCGCGCCCACGATTGCATCACCCTGTTCATGGGCAGCAAGCAGCGCTACATCGACTACTTTAACAACAACCCCGGCGTGTACTTCCTCACATCGGGCTGGATCGAGCGCGGGCAGGACGCCGGCGAACTCAGACAGTTGTCCATCCCGCGCAAGCTCGGCATGGACATGAGTTACGAGGAGATGGTGGAGAAGTACGGCGAAGAGAACGCCAGATACCTGTGGGAGACGCTGGTGGACACGCTGCGCAACTACGGCCAGTACACCTATATCCACATGGGCATCGAGCCGGATGATCGCTTCGAGGCGCACGCGCGCAAACTGGCCGCCGACAAAGGCTGGAAGTTCGAGAAAATCCAGGGCGACCTGTCGCTGATTCAGCGGCTGGTGGATGGCGTGTGGAACGACGACGAGATTCTGGTGACGCCGCCGGGGCATCGCGTCATCGCGCGCGTGGACGGCAACAGCATCGTCGCAGCAGAAAAGGCTTGAACAACAAAGATTGGAACCACGAAGAAAAGAGGCGCACAAAGAGGAAGTTGGTCAGACAGGTCTTCACGCCCTTTGCTTCCTGGCGGTTGTCATATCTGGAGGAACATCCATGAACAGCAGAGAGCGCGTGGCGGCGGCCATGCGCCGTCAGCCAACCGATCGCGTCCCGTTCGACTTCACGCTCGGCTTCTCGCCTTATCAGCTCGAGCAGTTTCGCAAGCGCACCGGCCAGGACAGCCCCGAGGACTACTTCGGCGCCGACGTGCGCGGCGTCGGCATCGGCCCGACCCGGCTGCAAACCGACTTCTCGCGCCACGTCCGGCCCGACGAGTTGCCGGCCAACGGTTACATCGACGAATGGGGCGAGGGGCACATCCCCACCGCCAGCGATGACCAGTACCACTCGCACCTGGAAGGCTATGTGCATCCCATGCGCAACCTGCGCACAGCGCAGGATGCGCTGGAGTATCCCCTGCCGGACATCGAAGCCGAGTATCGCTATGCCCACCTGCCGGAGCAAATCCGCCAGATCCAGGCGCGCGGGCTGGCGGTGATCGCCGGCATGGCCTGCACCATATTCGAGGTCGCCTGGCACCTGCGCAGCATGGAAGCCCTGCTGATGGACTTCATCGACAATCACGACTTCGCCGCCGCGCTGCTCGACCGCATCACCGAGAAGCGCGTCATCCAGGCCCGGCGCTACGCCGAACTCAAGCCCGACGTGATCATGTTCGGCGACGATGTGGCTTCGCAGCGCGGCATGTTGATGAGCGTCCCCATGTGGCGGCGCTGGTTGAAGCCGCGCCTGGCGCGCGTTATCGCCGCCGCGCGCGAGGCCAATCCTGACGTGATCATCTTCTATCACACCGACGGCGACGGAACCGAGATCGTGCCCGATCTGATCGAGATCGGCGTGCAGGCGCTCAACCCGGTTCAGCCGGAATGCATGGACGTATACGCGCTGAAACGGCGATACGGTCATACCCTGTCTTTCTGGGGGCTGCTGGGCACGCAGTCGGTGATGCCGTTTGGAACGCCGGACGAAGTGCGCGCCGACGTGCGCCGCAAGATCGAGGTCGTGGGCCAGGGCGGCGGCTTGTTGCTCGCGCCGACGCACATGGTCGAGCCGGAAGTGCCGTGGGAGAACATCGTCGCATTTGTCGAGACGGTGAAGGAGTGCCGGCCGTCATGACGCAGGCCATGACCACCCGCGAGCGCATCACCCGCCACATCTCAAATCCAAAATCCAAAATCTAAAATCGACATGAATGGCCGCGAACGGATTCTCGCCAGATTGGAAGGCCGGCCAACCGACCGCCTGCCCAATATGCCCATCACCATGATGTTCGCCGCAGACCAGATCGGCGCGGCATATCTGGACTACGCCACCAACTATCGCGCGCTGGCCGAAGCGCAGGCGCGCACCGCCGAGACATTTGGCATCGACCACGTCAGCGTCATCTCGGACCCGGCTGTCGAGGCCGCCGATTGCGGGGCCAGCGTGACATACTACCCGAATCAGCCGCCGGCCATCGACGAGGCCAACGCCCTGCTGGCCGACAAGCGCGCGCTGAATTCACTGGTGGCCGGCTACGCCAGCGGTGCGCTTGGTCTGCCCGGCCGGCGCATGACCAATCGCCTCAACGGCGTCCGGCTGTTGCGCGAGATGGCCGGCCGCGATCGGCTGATCGAAGGCTGGGTCGAAGGCCCATGCGCCGAGGCGTCCGATCTGCGCGGGATCAACGCCCTGATGCTGGACTTCATGGACGACCCGGATTTCGCGACTGACCTGTTCGAGTTCATCACTGAGATGGCGCTGGACTTCGCCGCAGAACAGATCAAAGCCGGCGCCGATCTCATCGGCATCGGCGACGCGGCGGCATCCCTGGTCGGCCCGCGCATTTACGAATCAGTCGTGTGGCCTTACGAGAAGCGGCTGGTTGACGGCATCCACGCGCTGGGGGCCAAAGTGCGGCTGCACATCTGCGGCAACACGCGGCGCATCCTGGCCGGCATGGGCCGGCTTGGCGCGGACTTGATCGATCTGGATTACTTCTCGCCGGTAGGTGAAGCGCGCGCGGTGATGGGGCCGGCGCAGGTGCTATCGGGCAACATCGACCCTGTGCGCGCGCTGCGCGACGGGACGCCGGAGTCCGTGCGCGAGGCGATTGCCGAGTGCCACCGCCAGGCCGGCGCAGCCTACATCGTCGCCGCCGGCTGCGAAGCGCCGCGCGACACGCCGCCGGCCAACCTGCTCGCCCTGGCCCGCTACGCGCAAGCGGTGTGACCGCAACACATAGCGGGCGCCCCTTCGATCCCAGTCTGCCAAACTGCGCGCCCTGATTTCCAGACGGCGCGCAGCCGGGGACTACAATTCCCAGCAATTCGATTCCCGCGCAAAAGAGGAAATTGTGACAGACAGCCAGTCTCAAGCCAGAACGCACACGATCACGCTCAAGCCCACCAACGTTCAGTTGACAGTTCCCGCTGGCGCGCCACTGCGCGATCTGTTGTTCGAGCAGGGCGTGGAGTTCCCCTGCGGCGGGCATGGCCGGTGCCGGGGCTGCAAAGTGCGCGTCGTCGAGGGACACGCCGGGCTGAACGACGCCCAGCACAAACTGCTCAAACCCTCCGAGATCGAGGCCGGCTGGAGGCTGGCCTGCCAGCTCACGCTGGACGGAGACCTGACGAT
>DAOTYS010000462.1:0-3246 GCA_034434575.1 Thermoflexales bacterium | reverse complement strand
GGCGTTGGGCTCAAATACCAGGTAGATCGCCCGGATGCCGTAGACGTCCCAGGCCATGGTATAGACCGCGTCGTTGCGGTCTACGTAGGCGATGTTGCCGCCGGGCGGCGCCGTGCCAACATATTCCAGGTCCCTGCGCTTGCAGAACGTCCAAGTGGTCGGGTTGCCGTTCTTGCCGGCCTGCCAATCCGGGTTGCCGGGGTTGCACTCCGGGTTAACGGCCGGCGGAGGAGCCACGGCCTGACCCGCAACATTGATCGTGATCGCGTCCTCGAAGACCTGGTTGTTGAGGTCCGTCCAGCGCAGGCGAATGGTGCGCGGCCCGGTGATGCCGGGCACATCCACCTGCATTGCCTGGGCCACCGGTCCTTTGAAGCCCTGGCCGTCACCGCGATCGAACTCGCCACTCTTGAAGTTCGGGATGTTCCAACTGGCGAAGACGGTCGCTCCCGATGGCACCGGGTTGGCGTTGACGCGCAACACACCGCGATCACCGACCAGCGGCCCCTGTGGCGCCGGCGGCGGTTGCACCTGTGGCGGCGGCAGCGTCACGATCGGCACCAGCGGCGGCTGCGCGGGCGCAGGAGGCGGCTGCTGAACAACAGGCGCTGTCGGCCGCGGTGGGGCCGCGGCCACCGGCACATTGGCCGCCGCGCTGTTGGCCTGCACGTAATCGTTGATCACCCAGCCGACGCCGCCAGGGCCGGAGGGGAACGAAATCTGCCACCAGCGCCCATCGGCGCTCTTGCCTCGCACCGGCGCGACCTCGCCTTGCTTGAGTTCGCCGATCTTGGTATAGGCTACGTCGGGCCCGGTGCGCACGTTGACGAACTCATTCGTCACCGTCAGGCTGGGCGCACCGGCATCGCCGGAACCGCCGGCCGTAGGCGGCTGTTGACCTGCGCCGGCAGCAGGGGTAGGTTGCGGTTGGGCTGGTTGGGCGGGCGGGACCGTCGGCTGTGGAGGCGGCTGCGTGGGCACCAGCGGCTGCGTCGGCTCGGGCTCAGTCGTCGGTTCGGACACCACTGCCGCCTGGGCAATCAGCACGAGCGGCTCGGACTGAGTGAGCAGTTTGTCATCAGGAGGGCCATACGCTTTGAGTTGGATCGCATGCGTGCCCGCCGAAAGCGGTGTCCACGGCACGTTGATCGGGAAGCTGGGCACACCTCTGGACTTGTCAGGGGCGTTGAGCGTGGCGTAGGTCGTGCCGTCAATGATCACGTCTACGCGGGAAATAGCGTCGCCGGTTGCCGTGCCGACGATGGCGATGCTCTGTCCCACGCTCAACTGAGCGCCGGGTTCCGGTGCCGTTATTTTGATCTCAGGCGTCTTGGCCGCACCGCCCAGACAAGCCGTCAGCACGAGCGCACCGGCCAACCCGGTAGCGGCCAAACGCCAGGACAGGCCCAGGTGTTTGCCTATGGTCATCTTCTTCATCCTTTCCTCTTGATTCATATCAAATGCCAATCCAGAAAACGCTCGACCCGCCGCAGAGCATCGAGTGCGTTGGCTGAATTGGCAAAACCGTGTCCCTCATCGGGATACGTCTTATATTCGAATGTCTTTCCCTCACGCTTGAGCGCAGCAACGAATTGAGCGGACTCGTTCGGATGCACGCGTGCATCGCGCTCACCATGAATGATGAGCACGGGAGCACGCAGATTCTTGACGTAGTTCAACGGCGAGCCAATCTCATACTCAGTTGCGTGATCGCTCGGCAAACCCATCTGCCACTCCAGATCCTGTCGCCCTGAATGGTCACCCAGCGCCCACGATGTCTTCAGGTGACTATCTCCATATAAGGATACACCGCATTTGAAACGATATTGCGGATCTTTCGTCAATGCCAGCAAGGTGAGATATCCACCATAGCTTTGTCCCCAAATTGCCAGTCGTTTCGAGTCCACCCCCGGCGTTCGCGCCAACACGTCGGCCGCTGCCAGGCAATCCTGCAAATCACCTACGCCCCAATTGAACAAATTGCCTTCCTTAAAGTGCCGACCATAACCAGTTGAGCCCCGGTAATTGGGGCACAGAATAACATAGCCTTTGGCAACGAAGTACTGGCGAACAGGGTCCCAAGCCAGATCGTACTGTGCGTTGGGGCCACCATGTGGATAGACTATCCCCGGGCACCCACGCTTGTCCTTCCGGCCTGCATCGGATAGCGTGCCGGGCAAATAGAGAAATCCCGGGATAAGCCATCCGTCGCTGCTGGTGAATTCGATATGGGTCGGCGTAATGAACGGATAGTTGCGCAACGCCGGCGGCGCGCTGTTGGTCAGCGCCCGGTCCCTACCTGCGCCCGGCGTCCCGGCGCATAAATACAGATCGGGCGGCTGGCCGGGGCTGTCGAATCCAACCACGAATGCATCTCGGCCGGGCACCCACCGCGGCGTGCTATGGTTTCCTGCTGGCCTCCTTAACCTTATCGTCTTGCAGTCGTCAATGGTAACGACGTAAAGCGGATCACTGCCTTGCTCACTGCCAATGAGCACTATACGCTTGCCGTCCGTCGCCCAGGCAAAATCTTCGACGTCTTGACCGATGTGAGTGAGTTGAGTCAGGCGCGAGCCATCGGCGGCCATCAGCCACACCTCGTCGTTGCCGCTGCGGTTGCACAGCATCGCGATGCAGGACCCATCCGGCGAGACGCTGGGCGCCCAGTACTGCGCGCCGTCGCCCGGCGTCAGACGCACTGGCGTGCCGCCCTGCGGCGAGATCGAGTAGATGTCAGTTTGTTTGATCTGATGCTGCGGCGAGGCCTGATAGATGAGGCGCGAGCCGTCCGGCATCCACACCGGCGAACTGCACTCGTCGCTGCCGTGCGTCAGGCCGACCACCCATCCGCCCTCAAGCGGCACGGCGGCGATCTGGGAGGCGCTGCCCTTGTAGGTGCTGAAGGCCACCAGCCGGCCATCGGGGGATACGGCCGGCTCGCAGGCATCGTAGTGCAGCTCGGTCAACTGGCGTGGCTGGCCGCCCTCGGCGGATACAACATACAGGTTGCTCACGCCGTCGTCATAGGCGCCGTAGACGAGATTTCGGCCATCGGGCGTCCAGGCCGGCGGCTCGTCTTCCCACCAGTTGACGTACGAGCGCTCGAATGTCAGGCGACTCGGCCAGTTGGGTGCGCCGTTCGCATCGAGGTCAATCGTAAACAGATCGCTCTGGCCGTTGCGATCGCGATAGAACGCCACACGCCGACCGTCGGGCGACACGGCATGATTGTGAATGCGCTCGACG
>DAOTYS010000461.1:0-4469 GCA_034434575.1 Thermoflexales bacterium | reverse complement strand
CTGGTAGCGCCGCGCGACGCCGCTCACTGCCCTTCCACCAGCGAAATTTCGTCCGCCGTCAGGCCGTACAACTTGTACCCCTACTCATCCAGCAGCCGGAACGCCGCCGCCGCAATGCTGAGCGCGTCGATGCCCATATAGCGATACAGGTCCTGCCGGCTGCCCGACTGCCCAAAGTGATCCACGCCCAGCGAGATGGCGCGCTGCCCAAACGCGCTGCCGACCCACGCCAGCGCGTGCGACGCGCCATCGTGCACAGTCACAATCGGCGCGCGGCGCTCGTCTTCGGGAATCAGCGCCGCCAGATGCCGGCTGTCGCGGCCATGCTGCTTCCAATCTTCGTACAGCCGGCGCGGTCGCGTCAGATGAATCACGTTGACGCCCACGCCCTCGCGCTCGAGGTAATCCGCCGCTGTCAGAACGTCCGGCAGGACAGCCCCGCAGGTCACCAGGTGAACCAGCGGGTCGCGCTGAGTGGCTGTGCGAATGCGGTATCCGCCGGCCAGCGCCTGCTCGCGCAGGGCGCTCAACCCCAGCCGGTCGATGGCCGGCTGCATCAACGCCTGTTCAATCGGGCGCGTGCTCAACCTTAAGTAAGTGCTGCGCCCGCGCTCGCGGTCACAACACTGGCGCAGCGCCTCTAACAGCGCCCATTCCACCTCAACGGCAAAGCACGGCTCCCAGAAGTCCAGATTGGGCAGCTCGAACCCCAGCGAGGGCGTGACCGACGACTGGTGCGCGCCGCCCTCCGGCGAGAGCGTCACGCCGCTGGGCGTGCCGGCGAAAATGAACTTCGCGCCGGAGTACAGCCCGTAGATCAGCGCGTCCAGGCCGCGACACACAAACGGATCGTACACCGTGCCGATGGGAAACAGCATCTGCCCGTTGATCTCGTGCGACAGGCCGAGCTGCCCCAGCAACATGAACAGGTTCATCTCGGAGATGCCCAGTTCGATGTGCCGGCCCATTGCGCCGGCCTGCCAGTTCAACGCCCGCGTCCGTCCGGCCTCATAATCGGTCGCGGTTCGTAGAGAGAATGTGCCCACTTTGTTGATCCAGCCGGCCAGGTTGGTGGATACGCTGACATCGGGCGACGAGGTGACGATGCGCTCGCCGAGGCCGGGCGCGTCGGCCAGGCGCAACAGCGCGCGCCCGAACGCTTCCTGCGTCGAGGCGACAGGCAGGTTCGACGCATTCAACTCGCGCGGGATGGCGGACGCCTGAACCGCCGGCGGGCGGCGCGCCGGCTTGTGAAGCAGGCCATCGGACGCGGGGCGCAATCCCAACCGCCGGGCGGCCTGCGCGCACCAGCGCCCCGCGTCCGACTGCGGGTCGAAGCCATCCCACTGATGGGCGTCGTCGATACCGAGCAATCTTTGATAGGCCGCCATGCGCTCCGGGCTGAGCAGCGCCGAATGGTTGAGCGGATCACCGGCGATGGGCAGGCCCCAGCCTTTGATCGTGTAGGCGAAGATCACCGTTGGCTGCGATGTGCTGCCGGCCTGATCCAGCGTGCGCAGCAGCACGCGCAGGTCGTGTCCGCCCAGATTGGCCAGCAGGCCCGGCAGTTCAGCATCTGTGACGGGCGCGATCGCGCGGGCGATGTCGGCGCTGTTTGGATACTCGGCCAGCGCCCGGCGGATGGTCGCGCCATCGCTGCGGATCAGGCTCTGGTACTGCTCGTTGCTCATGTCGTCGATGCACTGCCGCAGTGCCTGGCCGCCGGGCCGGGCATAGGCGGCCTGAAGGCGCAACCCGTACTTCGCCTCCTGCACCTGCCAGCCGCAGGCGGCGAAGATCTGCTTCAGCCGGCCCGCGCGCACACCCGGCACCACTCGATCCAGACTCTGCCGGTTCAGGTCGATGATCCAGATCACATTCTGGAGGTCCTGCAACGACTCTTCGATGATGGCTTCCCAGACATTGCCCTCGTCGAGTTCGGCGTCGCCGCTGAGCGCGATGAAGCGCCGGGCGTCGGTGTCGCCGAAGTGCGCGTGCGCATAGTGCTGTGTGAGCGCGGCGAATGCCGGGGCGACGGCGCCCAATCCCACCGAGCCGGTGGAAAAGTCCACCGGATCGACATCTTTAGCGCGGCTGGGATAGGCTTGCAGCCCGCCGAACTGACGCAGCGTGGTGAGATAGCTTTTCGGCAGCGCGCCCAACAGCGACATGATGGCGTGGAACACCGGCGAAGCGTGCGGCTTGACGGACACGCGATCGCCCTCCCGCAGAAAGTAAAAGTAGAGGGCGGTCATGATGGTGACGACCGAAGCCGAAGAGGCCTGGTGGCCGCCGATCTTGACGCCATCCGGGTTGGGGCGGACGTGGTTGGCGTGATGGATGATGTTGGTGGCCAGCCACAGCACGCGCTGCTGGATGCTCTCCAGAATGGCGATGTCGGCATCGCTGATGTCGGCATCGCTGATGTCAGACGGGCCGGCAGCGTTGGCAGAAGAGGGCAAGCGAGAAGCGGCGTCCTGCGCGCCGGGCGCAATATCCGAATCCGAAACGGCCTGGGTTTGCATGAGCGCAAGCATAAACGCGCGCGTGGCGGGCGTCAACCAGCAATGACATGCCGAACGCTCAATCCCCTGATCCAAATCGACTGCCGGGCAGCCCGCGCTGGCCGCGTGCGAAATCGACGCCGGACATGGGGCGCTTGCCTTCGGGCTGCACCTCGATCAGTTCCAGGGCATCCTCGCCGCAACGCACGCAGATCGACTTGCCGGCGATGAATACAGCGCCCGGCGGCAAGGCAGGGGTGTCGGTGGGGTGGACGGCGGCGCGCAACACGCGCAACAGCCGGCCTTGCCAGGTGGTGAACGCCGACGGCCACGGCGACATCGCCCGCACATGCCGCTCGATCTCAATGGCGCTGCGCTGCCAGTCGATGCGCCCATCTTCTTTTTTGAGCAGGCCGCATTTGGTCGCGCGTGTATCGTCTTGCGGTTGGGGCTGAATGCGGCCGGCCAGATAGCCGGGCAACGTCTCGACCAACAGCGCGGCGCCCAGCTCGGCCAGGCGCGCCCCCAACGCGCCGGCGGTGTCATCGGGGCGAATGGGTTCGCTGCGCTGGGACAGAATGGGGCCGGTGTCCAGGCCGGCGTCCATGCGCATGATGGTGATGCCCGTCACTGCGTCGCCGGCGGCGATGGCCGCGTTGATGGGCGAAGCCCCGCGCCAGCGCGGCAGCAGCGAGGCATGCACATTCACGCATCCATGCGGCGGCAATTCCAGCACGGGCCGGCGCAGAATTTGGCCGAACGCCGCCACCACGATCACTTCTGGTGCACAGGCGCGCAGTTGATCCACGGCTTCGGGCGATTTGAGCGATTCCGGTTGCAGCACCGGCGCGCCCCATTCGACTGCCAGCGCTTTCACCGGCGAGGGCGACAGCGCGCGCCCGCGCCCGGCCGGCGCATCGGGCTGCGTGACCACGGCGACAACGTCATGATGTGACAGCAGCACCCGCAGCGCCGGCACAGCAAACTGCGGCGTGCCCATGAAGATGACTCTGGCCATGCCTTGAGTCTACCCCCCTTGCTATTGACGATTGACGATTGACACACCCGGCCCATCTCGCAGTCTTCCGTCCCCTGCTCCGCTGCTCCGGTCGCTGAGCCTATCGAAGCGTCGCAGCGCCGACGCTTGCCCACAGATTGAAAATGCGGCACACTTGTGAGCAATCAGGCGTCTGTCTGGCGCGCGCAGGGCCGGATCAGCGATCGTCTGGTTGTTTTGTGGCGCGCGTGGCGGCGCAAATCGAGGAGGAAGGAGATATGGCCGACAGATTGCGCGTGGGCATTGTGGGATGCGGCGGCATCGCGCGCGCCCATGTGGGCGCCTACCGCAGCATTCCCGAAGTCGATATCGTGAGTGTGCATGATGTGGTTGCTGCGGCAGCCGAGGGGCTGGCGCGCGAGACCGGCGCGCGCATCGCCAAATCGCCGCAGGAAATGGCCGCCGTCGATGATCTGGACGCAGTGAGCGTTTGCACGCCGCCGGCGCTGCACTTCGAGCATTGCCAGCCGTTTCTCCAAGCGCGCATCCCGGTCTTGTGCGAGAAACCTCTCGAAGCGAACGCGCGCGCAGCAGCCCGGCTGGCCGAGCTGGCCCGGCGCAGCCGCACGCTGTTCATGACCGCCTTTTGCCACCGTTTTCACCCAGCCATCATCGAGCTAAAGAAGCTGATCGACAGCGGCGCGCTGGGCAAGCCGGTGCTGTTCCGCAACATCTTTGGCGGTTATCTACCGTTGAAGGGCAACCATCGCGCGAACCCCGCGCTCTCTGGCGGCGGCGTGATCATCGACAACGGCTCGCATTCGGTCGATCTGTATCGCTTTCTGGTGGGCGAGCCGACGTCGGTGCAGGCAGTCGCCGGCGATGTGATGCAGAAGCTGCCGATCGAGGACTTCGGCATGATCGTGCTGGAGCGTCGCGGCAAAGCATTCGGCGAGATCACGTCGAGC
>DAOTYS010000460.1:0-9695 GCA_034434575.1 Thermoflexales bacterium | reverse complement strand
GCTACAACAACGCCTGTGAAGGGCCGTTGGGCGGCAAAGTCTTGCAGGGCAAGGAGCTGTCTTACAACAATCTGCTCGACCTCGACGCGGCGTGGCGGGCTGTCGCGCAGTTCAAGGACCAACCCAGCGTTGTCATTGTGAAGCATCTCAGCCCGTCCGGCATCGCGTCTGCGTTGGAATTGCCAGCGGCATTCCGCGCCGCTTACGCCTGCGATCCCACCTCCGCCTTTGGCGGCGTCATTGCCGCTAATGCCACGGTTGATCTGGCCACCGTCGAGGCGATGGGCGACTTGTTCATCGAATGCATCGCCGCCCCCGGCTTCACCGACGAGGCGCTGGCAAAGCTGGCCCGGCGCAAAAACTGCCGCCTGCTCGAGATGCCGGATCTCAATATCGACCCGGAGTATGAACTGCGCAGTGTTTTGCGCGGCGTGTTGCGCCAGCAGGTGGACAAGGGCGATCCCGCCAACACGGAGTGGCGCACTGTGACCAGGGCCGCGCCCACCGGCGATCAGATGCGCGTCCTGCAATTCGCCTGGGCGGCCGCGCAACATGTGAAGAGCAACGCGATTGTGTTCGCCAAAGAGTCCGACGGAACGCTGGCTACGGTTGGCATTGGCGGCGGACAACCCAATCGCGTGGATTGCGTGCGCATGGCGGCGGCGCGCGCCGGCAAACAGGCCAAAGGCGCGGTGATGGCCAGTGACGCCTTCTTCCCCTTTGCCGACAGCGTGAGAGAAGCCGCCGCTGCCGGCATCGTGGCAGTCGTCCAGCCGGGCGGCTCAGTGCGCGACCAGGAAGTCATCGCCGCCGCGGATGAAGCCGGCATGGCGATGGTCTTCACCGGTGTGCGCCACTTCAAGCATTGACCCCTTCCGTTGCATGGCTGAATGCAGACGGGGGCTACAATCAGCGCAACCGCAAGTAAGCGACGCCCGGCCATCATCGCCGGGTGTCGCGCAGCAGCAGGAGAGATATGCACATCCCGGAAGCCCTGACCTTTGACGACGTGCTGCTCACCCCAGGCTACACCGAGGTGTTGCCGAACGAGGTGAGCGTGCGCGCTCGCCTCACCAGGGATATCACCCTCAACATTCCGTTGCTCAGCGCGGCGATGGATACCGTGACTGAGGCGCGCATGGCAATTGCTCTGGCTCGCGAGGGCGGCCTTGGCGTCATCCACCGCAACATGCCTGTCGACCGGCAGGCTGAGGAAGTGGACAAAGTCAAGCGCAGCGAAAGCGGCATGATTGTCGATCCGATCACGCTGCCGCCCGAAGCAACGATCGCTGAGGCGGAAGCCTTGATGCAGCGCTACCGCATCAGCGGCGTGCCGATCACCCGCGATCAGGTGCTGGTGGGAATCCTCACCAACCGCGACATCCGCTTTGTGGAGCCGGCTGATTTTGGCCGGCCTGTCAGCGAATACATGACCAGCGGCGATCTGATTACGGCGCCGGTGGGCACCTCGCTGGACCAAGCCAAAGCCATACTGGCCCGGCATCGCATCGAGAAACTGCCGCTGGTGGACAGCGCGGGACATTTGAAGGGCCTCATCACGGTCAAAGACATTCAAAAGAAGCGCGAATACCCCAATGCGGCGCTCGACGCGCAGGGCCGGCTGTTGTGCGCGGCGGCGATTGGCGTGGGAGACGCCGGCGTGGAGCGCGCCCGCGCGTTGATCGACGCCGGTGTGGATGTGATTGTGATCGACACGGCGCATGGCCACTCCAAAGGCGTGCTGGACACAATTCCACGGATCAAGCGGCTGGGCGACGTGTGTGTGGCCGCCGGCAACGTGGTCACGGGCGCAGGAGTGGAAGATCTGGCGCGCGCCGGCGCAGACGCGGTGAAAGTCGGCGTGGGCGCGGGCAGCATCTGCACCACCCGTGTGGTGGCCGGGGCCGGCATGCCGCAGATCACCGCCATCTTCGATTGCGTTGAAGCCGCCATGAAATACGATGTGCCGCTGATTGCCGATGGCGGCATGCGCTACAGCGGCGACATCGTCAAGGCGCTGGCCGCCGGCGCGTCCACGGTGATGCTGGGCAGCTTGTTCGCCGGCCTGGAAGAGTCGCCCGGCGAAGTGGTGCTCTACGAAGGCCGGCGCTTCAAGGACTATCGCGGCATGGGGTCGCTGGGCGCGATGCAGGGCGCCGGGCGCGATCGCTATGGATCGGGGCAGGCTGGCGGGAAAACGGTGCCCGAAGGCATCGAAGGCCGCGTGCCCTACAAAGGCAATCTGCACGATTACGTGTACCAGATGGTGGGCGGGTTGCGCAGCGGCATGGGCTATGTCGGCGCGCGCAACCTCGACGAACTGCGTGAGAAGGCCCGCTTCGTGCGCGTCTCTCACGCCGGCTTGATCGAGAGCCACCCGCACGATATCATCATCACCAAGGAAGCGCCGAACTACTATTTGCAGGGCAGTTAGCCGGAACAGACTATTGCGTATTGCGCGTTCTGCTGTGTGCGCCTTGACCTCTGATCGCTGACGACTGACGACTGGCTACTGACGACTGACTACTTTGACAAACAGGAGCAAATCATGAAAACCTTTGTCACCTTCGGCGAGATCATGCTGCGGCTCTCGCCGCCTCCCTTCTACCGCATCGTGCACACCCGCAGCTTCGACGTGACCTTTGGCGGCGCTGAGGCCAATGTGGCTGTCTCGCTGGCGCAGTTCGGGCTGCCGGTGCAGTTTGTGACGCGCCTGCCGAAGAACGACGTGGCTGACCTGTGCGTGAACTCGCTGCGCGCGCTGGGCGTCGGCACACAGCACATTGTGCGTGGCGGCGACCGGCTTGGCATCTACTATCTGGAATTCGGCGCGGCGCAGCGCGGCAGCAAGGTCATCTACGACCGCGCCAACTCGGCCATCGCCACCCTGAAGCCGGGCACGATTGATTGGAAGGCTGTCTTTGCCGACGCCGGCTGGTTCCACTGGACCGGCATCACGCCGGCCATTTCCGAGAGCGCCGCGCAATGCTGCCTGGAGGCAATCCAGGCCGCCAAAGAGATGGGCCTCACTGTCTCGACTGACCTGAACTATCGCGCCAACCTGTGGAAATGGGGCAAGAAGGCCGGCGAAGTCATGCCGGAGATGGTGGCCCTGTGCGACCTGGCCCTCGGCAACGAGGAAGACGCCGAGATGGTGTTCGGCATCAAAGCGCCGGACACGGACGTGAAGGCCGGCAAAGTCGGCGCCGACGCCTACATCTATGTGTGCGAGCAGCTCAACAAGCGCTTCCCGAATCTCAAGCAAATTGCAGTCACACTGCGCGGATCGATCTCGGCCAGCCACAACACCTGGAGCGGCATGTTCTGGGACAACGGCGCGGTCTACACGGCGCCGACCTATGACATCGAGCATATCGTCGATCGTGTGGGCGGCGGCGACAGCTTCATGGGCGGCCTGTTGTATGGTCTGCACACCTATCCCGACAGGCAGCAGGCGCTCAACTTTGCCGTGGCTGCCTCGTGTCTGAAGCACAGCATCATGGGCGACTTCAACATGGTGACGGTGGCCGAAGTCGAAAAGCTGATGAAAGGCGACGCCTCCGGGCGCGTCAGCCGGTAGATGACTTGAACCACCAAAACCCGAAGCGCGCAAAGTCAATCAGAGCTTTCGCGCGTTTCGTGTCCTCGTGGTTGACATCAGAGAGGGGTTGCCATGGCAAGATTTGATCGTCTCACGGTTTACAACACAATGATTGGCGCCGGCCTTGTGCCGTTGTTCTACAGCGGCGACATTGCCGAGGCCAAAGCGGTGGCGGCGGCCTGTGTCGAGGGCGGCGCGCCGGTGCTCGAGTTCACCAACCGGGGCGAGAAGGCGCTCAGTGTATTCAGTGAACTGGCAAGCGCCAATCCGAAACTCGTGCTTGGGGTAGGCTCGGTCATAGATGCGCCGACGGCAGCGTTGTTCATCGCCCACGGCGCGAACTTTGTGGTCGGGCCGGCCTTCAACCCCGAAGTGGCCCGGCTGTGCAACCGGCGCAAGATCGCTTACCTGCCCGGCTGTGGCACGGTCAGCGAAATCTCGGCCGCCGAAGAGATGGGAGCCGAGATCGTCAAGGTCTTCCCCGGCGAATCCATTGGCGGGCCGGGCTTCATCAAGGCCGTGCTTGGCCCCATGCCCTGGTCGCGCCTGATGCCGACCGGCGGCGTCGAGGCGACGGCGGAAAGCATCGGCGCATGGATCAAAGCCGGCGCAGTGGCGGTTGGACTTGGCAGTGGTCTTATTCGCAAGGATTGGCTGGCCGCCAAAAACTATGACGCGATCCGCGACTGTGTGAAACAATGCCTGGCCTGGGTGGCCGAAGCGAGAGGGCGGTAGAGATCAGTCGTCAGTCGTCAGTCGTCAGACGACAGCGGCTTCAGTGAATACTTTTCCCTGAACCCTCAACTTTCAACCCTCATCACCCATCACCCATCACTCAGCACTCAGCACTCAGCACTCAGCACTCAACACTCATGGCGTCCGGCAGGCGCTGGAGATCAGCTCGCCGCTGAACTCGCGCACATAGTACTTGCCGTCTTCTTCAACCATGATGTACGTGTAGTCGCGCGTTTCGCACAGCGAGCGGTTGGTGCGCGGATTGGTGTAGCGCCAGTATTCGCGGGATAGCGCCGTCGCTGTCTTGTCGCCCAGAGCGGCCAGCGCCGGCGCGCGCACGTACTGCAAATCGACATCAATGGGGTCGCCTGTGGCCAGGTTGACGCCCAGCCGTTGCAGCAGCGTGCGGTTGGCAAAGTTGACCACAATCTGATAGGCCGGCGGGCGCCAGTGTTGCCGCAGGTCGTTCGACGTGACCTTGCCCTGATAGAAGTCCAGCAACTGGCGATTCATGCTGATGACGGTCTGCGCTGCCGGATGAGATTCGCTGAGGGTAGGTGTTGGCTGGATGGCGGCCGCCGGCTGTTCCGGGGCAGGCAGCGTAGCGCCGGCTTCGATGGATCCCGGCTCGGTCAGCGCGCCAGATGCCGCGATCTCTGTCTGTTGCGAGGCCGTGATGGTCTCTGCTGCGATTAGCGGGGTGGTTTCCGCGGGCAGGTTGACAGCTGGCGCGGCGTTTGTCTCGGCGTCAGGGCCGGCCGGCCGGGGCTGGGCGATAGTCAGCACAGCCAACAACACCACCAACGCTGCCACGATAAGGCCGATCGTCCTGACGCGCGGGGGAATATTTGCCAGCGCGCCGTCCGATGCGTTTCCAGTCCTTGCGTCTGCGACCGGTCTGATTTGCGCTGGTTGGCGTTGCGGCGCAGGAGCCGGCTCGCCTGAAGAGGCCGGCGGCGCGGCTGTCGTTTGGCTGTTGCTCGTTGCCGACCGGGATTCCTCGACCTTGAATGCTTCGGGGCGCAGCTCGCGCACGCGCGCGGATAAACTGGGCAGCAAGTTGCGCTCGCGCGCCGCTTCGAGCATCGAGCGTGTCTTGCCGAACATGCCCAGGCCGCCGAGTTCGTCGAAGTTCAGCCCCAGGTCTGCGCACAGCGCGCGCAGGTCGGTCTCGCCAAGCTCGTTGAGCATGACCTCGCGCAGCTTTTGGATTGTCTCTTCGTTCATCTTCACCCCGCTTTAGAACCTATCCCCGACCCGGCGCACAATGTCTGCGTCGTCGCAAGCGGGCCGGCCGCAGGACGCGGACTTTGCCAGCTGCGGCGCATGTGTCCAGAATCCCGCAGCGCCTGCCTTTGTTGGCCATCTTCGGTCACAGCGGAATGTTGCCGTGTTTCTTTGGCGGATTGGCGTCGCGCTTGTTCTGCAGCATCTCCAGGGCGTTGATCAACCGCGGGCGGGTCTCGCTCGGCTCGATGATGTCATCGATGTGGCCATACGCGGCGGCGACATAGGGATTGGCGAAGTCATCTTTGTACTGCTGCGTCAGCTCGGCTTTGCGCGCAGCCGGGTCCTGGGCAGCCGCGATCTCGCGTTTGTAGATGATGTTGACCGCGCCATCCGGCCCCATCACCGCCAGCTCGGCAGATGGCCAGGCCAGCACCAGATCGCCGCGTGTCGCCCGCGGGCTCATCACGCAATACGCGCCGCCATAGGCCTTGCGAGTGATGACGTTGATTTTGGGGACGGTTGCCTCGCAATACGCGTACAGCAATTTCGCGCCGGCGCGAATGATGCCGCCGTGCTCCTGGCTGACGCCGGGCATGAACCCCGGCACATCCTCGAACGTGACGATCGGAACGTTGAAACAATCGCAGAAACGGACAAAGCGCGCGGCCTTTTCGCTGGCCTTGATGTCGAGCACGCCTGCCAGCACCTGCGGCTGGTTGGCGACGATGCCCACGCTGTGGCCTCCCAGGCGCGCGAAGCCGACGATGATATTGGCGGCGAAATGCTCGTGGATTTCAAAAAATCGCCCATCGTCCACCACGCTGTGGATGACCGCCTTCATGTCGTAAGGCTTGTTCGGGTTGTCCGGCACGATGGTGTCCAGCACGGCGTCGGTGCGCAGCGGGTCGTCCCTGCCCGGCGCAAATGGCGGCTCTTCCATGTTGTTGGACGGCAGATAGCTCAGCAACATGCGCATCAGAAACAGACAATCCCCTTCGCTGTCGGCGGCCACGTGCGCCACGCCGCTCTCAGTGTTGTGCACCAGCGCTCCGCCCAGTTCCTCGAATGACACCTCCTCGTGGGTCACAGCGCGCACGACATCGGGGCCGGTGACGAACATGTGACTGGTGTTCCTGACCATGAAAATGAAGTCGGTTAGCGCGGGCGAGTACACCGCGCCGCCGGCGCACGGCCCCATGATGGCGCTCAATTGCGGCACGACGCCGCTGGCCAGGGTGTTGCGCAAGAAGATGTCGGCATAGCCGACCAGCGATAGCATTCCTTCCTGGATGCGCGCCCCGCCCGAGTCGTTGATGCCGATGATCGGCGCGCCGTTCTTGATCGCCATATCCTGCACCTTGACGATCTTGCCGGCGTGCGCCTGACCCAGGCTGCCGCCCATTACGGTGAAGTCCTGCGAATACACATACACCAGCCGCCCGTCGATGGTGCCCCAGCCGGTGACGACGCCGTCGGTCAGCGCCGGCCGGGCCGGCTGCAGGCCGCTGGCCGGCCGGCTTGTCACAAATGCGTCGATCTCGCGGAATGAGCCTTTGTCAAGCAGCAGTTCGAGGCGTTCACGCGCGGTCAATTTGCCTTTGGCGTGATGCGCTGCAATTTTGTCTGCGCCGCCGCCGCGCTGCGTTTCCGCGCGCAGCGCGCGCAGGCGCTCGGTTCTGGGGTCGATTGATTCGTTAGTTGCCATGCGTTGTTTGTCTCTGAGAATGTGGCGTTTGGCGAAAGGCCAATCGCGCGCCCCAGGGCACAGACCCATAACGCGCAGTCTGCTTTTGCAGATGACGCTTCTTATTTGGCGCGCTCAGGCTTTCGTCCCTGTGTTACCTGTTGCGTTGTTTCTGTCGCGCTCCGCTTCGCCAGGCCGGGCGACCGCCAGGCCGACTGCCAGTGCGACGAACGATGCGGCTGTAAGTATCGCACGAAAGCCGGCTGTCTCTCCCGCTTCGCTCGATTGCGCAAAGATAAGACGATTCAGCCAGAGATTGGCCTGATAGAGCGTCATCACGATCAGACTGACTGCCACAGACCATGCCGGGCGCAGCCAGACTACCGCCAGATTCGCGGCGAAGGCGACGCACCAGCCAGCGCTGATGGCAGCCACATATTCGGGTGACATGGCGGTGGGCAGATCGGCCAGTTCGCGGGCCTGATTTGCCGACAGCGCCGCTCGTGTGAGGTTCTCGGCGCAGAACCAGACTATCACCAGCGAGAGCAATCGGAGCCGATGACGGCTCGACACGGTCGAGGCGGCGCTCATGTCTGATGGGATCGCAGCGCCAGGGTGACTGCCTGTTCGGCGATGACCGGCGCCCACGCCAGACCGAATGCGCCGGGCGCCAAAGCGTAGAAGACGTTACCGCTGGATGCGCCATCATCACCGGAGAGGGTTCCGACCAATGGGGCGCCGTCATGTGAAACGACGCCGGTTCCCGACAGCCAGGTTTCTGTTTCGGCCAGCAGGTGAGGCATGTGCGCGTCCAGATAAGCGTGCGCGTCGCGGGCGGGGTCGCCATCAGTCTGACCGTTCCAGCGCCATGCCGCAACGCACACCCGCTTGTCGGCTGTTTGCGCTGCCACGATCCGCCCGCCATCGATGATTACCGGTGTCGCTTGACAGGCCAGCGCCGCCGGCTGCGGGCGCGAGCGCCAGAGTGCGCCGCGCGCCACCTGCATCGAGTCTGCCAGGTATGGCGACAAAAGCCCTGTGTACGCGCCGGTGGCCAGAATAACAGCGCCGGCCCTCACCGAATAACCCGGCGCGAGCGCCAATACACACCCGTGGGCGCGTTCGAGCTTCTGCATCTCCACGTTCTGCTTCACCACGATATTCGACCGCTGCAACAGCCGCGTGGTGAACAGAACCGGGTCAACCATGATGCTGTTGGCGATGCGCAGGCCGCCGCCAAACGCGCCGGGCACAACGGTTGGATCGATCTCCCACGCCGCATCCACGCCGTCGGCCTGCAATTCGGCGACAAGACCGCGTAGCGCGTCGGCGTCATGCGGGCGGCTGGCGACGTGCAGTGCGCTCACCGCATGCGCATTCACGCGATGCTGCCGGGCCAGGCCGGCCAGCATTTCCACGCCGCGCGCGGTCTGCCGGCGGTGCGCCCGTTGCAGGCTTGGTGTGACCAGGCCGGTTGAGCGCCGGGTGGCGCCAGCCCCAACGGACTGGGCATCGACTACGGACACATCCAACCCGCTTTCGGCAAGTTGCCAGGCGATCAGCGCGCCAACGATGCCGGCGCCAATCACCAGCACTTCGGTGTCATGGTGCACAGGGCCGATGTAGGCTGCCATAGTTCCCTGGGGCGTCGCGCCGGCCAGTGGCGCTATTTCCTGGTCGCTTTTCGAGTTGCGACTTTTTTGACGGCTTGGCGTGTGTGTTGCCCGGCTGGCTTACTGCTGGCCGGCCTTTTCTGGTTGCCGGTTTTGACCGCGCGCTTTTTCTGCGTCGCTGTTTCAGGGGCCGGCGGTGGCGCGGCAGGCGATGTGGCGTTGGGGCTGGCCGAGTTCAGATATTCCAGCACTTCCTGCGCGTGCCCATCCGGCGTGACTTTGGGCCACACTTTCTCAATGCGGCCGTCGGGGCCGACCACAAATGTGCTGCGCTGCACGCCCATGTACTTCTTGCCGTACATGCTCTTCTCGACCCATGCGCCAACGGCTTCAATCAGTCTGCGCTCTGGGTCTGCCAGCAGCGGGAAATTGAGCGCGTGCCTGGCGATGAACTTCTGATGCGCGCCGATATCATCCGGGCTGACGCCATATACCGGCGTCCCGATGTCGCCAAAGCGGGGCAAAAGATCTCGGAAGTTGCACGCCTCAACGGTGCATCCGGGCGTGTCATCCTTCGGATAGAAATAGAGCACGTAGCGCTTTCCGCGCAGCGATGTCGAACTGACTTCGCCTCCTTCCGTCGAAGCCAATGCAAACTCCGGGATTGCATCCCCTGCCTGTAACATGATCTACGCCTCCAACACAATTCTCAATATCGTCCATGCCTTCTTCATCAGGTGTCGGACTCCTCAAAGGAGTGCGACACCTGAGCCAATCGGCTAACCTGACAGATGCCGCTATGCCGCGGCCCGTCGCTTTCGTTTGGGCCGGC